>NZ_CP012404.1:0-356256 GCF_001305595.1 Azospirillum thiophilum | reverse complement strand
CCGGGTGGTGCCGCATGGCGGGCACCAGATGTCGCTGAACATCGCGGCCGGCCTGCATCTGGGCGGCAACGAGTCCTATCCGGACGTCTTCAAGCCTTTCTGCGGTTTCGCCGACGGCATCGCGGTGGAGGATGGCCGGGTGCGCCTCCCCACCCTGCCCGGCGTCGGCTTCGAGGCGAAGTCGGAGTTGTTCACGACCATGACCACCCTGCTGGAAACCTTATAGGCTCCATCGGATTTCGCGGCCGGACCTGTTCCTTTGGGAGACCGTGTCGCCAGCCATTGACCCAGCGCGGCACTGTGGCATTCTGGAAAAGGTCGCAACGTTTCAGAAAGGAGGTGATCCAATGTCTCATGGAGCCAGTCCGGTCGTCGCCGCGGTGTTCGGTCTCGCCGTTCTCCTGACGGCGGGGATCGCCAACGCGGAGTGTTCGTCGAGCCACAGCGCGAGCGCATCGCCGCCTCCGGCCTCCGGCACCGTCGGATCGCTTGGAACTCCGGTCCCCGGCAGCACGCGCGGCGGGTGAGGCCTGAACGCTGACGACTGGAAACGCCCATGCCTTCGGAGCGGGCCGCCCTTCCCTGGGGCGGCCCGTTTCGTTATGCCGGCATGGAAAAAGTCCGGCCGGCGAGCCTTCCGGAAAAAAAAGCGCTCTCGGTGAAAAAAGTGCTTCACAGCCCGGCATGGCATCGCTATAAACCCGCCCACACCACGGGGCACGGCAAACAGCCCGCCCCGGTGACGGTCTGGGGGATCGTCTAGCGGTAGGACAGCGGACTCTGACTCCGCCAGCCTAGGTTCGAATCCTAGTCCCCCAACCAGCCTCTCCTAGAAATCCTTGCACATCAGGCACTTAGGACAAAGCCAAGAGGCTAGGTTCCGGACTCATAACCAGTAGGCGACGGTTGCCACGATGTGGACGGCGGCCATGAAGTTGGTGGCGGACCTGTCGTAACGGGTGGCGATGCGCCGAAAATCCTTGAGGCGCCCGAACATGCGCTCGATGACGTTACGGTTCCGGTAGAGGTAGGGAGAGAAGCAGTTTTTCCAGCGCTTGTTGGCGCGTGGCGGGATGTTGGGCGCGGCTCCCGCCTCTTCGATCTTCCGGCGAACAGCGGCACTGTCGTAGCCCTTGTCGCCGTGCAGGAGATCGGTGGCGGGCATCCGGTCGAGCAGAGGGTCGGCGGCGGTGCAGTCGGCAACCTGACCGCCGGTCAACAGGAAGGCGAGCGGCCGACCGCGTGGATCGCTCAGGGCGTGGATTTTGGTGGTTCGTCCGCCACGGGACCGTCCGATGGCCTGGGCGCGCTCCCCCCTTTCCCGCCACTCGCCGAACGATGGGCGCGCACCGCCGTGGAGTCGATCATCACCTGGGCCGGTGGGCCTCCCGCTGAGGCCAAGGCGTGGAAGACGTCTTCCCAGACGCCCTTGGCCGCCCAGCGGACGAAGCGGTTCTAGAGCGTCTTGCGCGGACCGTAGACCGGCGGAGCATCCGCCCAGCGCCCGCCAGATTTCAGCACATGAACGATCCCGCTGATCACACGGTGATCATCCACGCGCGGCTTGCCACGGGTATCGCGCGGAAGGTGCGGTTCAAGGCGCCCAAACTGCTCCACCATCAACCAAAACTGACCGTCGCTCATCACAATACCTCTTTCCAGGAACGTTGAATCACAACGGTTCCTTCTAGAAAAGGCCTTTTATGGGTCCGGACCCTAGGCACTCTAAACCTGCAAGCTCGATGGCATTGAGCCGTTCGCCTACCTGCGCGACGTCCTGGAGCGCATGGTGAACGGCTATCCCGCCAGCCGCCTAGCCGAACTTCTCCCCTGGAACTGGAAGCCCGCGGTCAACGCTTGATCCGGTGCGATCACGCCCCGCTTACCTTACCTTTGCTGGACCTCATCGAACAATCTTTCCATCCCCTGAGCGATCTGACCGGCAGTCACCTGCACGACCTTGTCGACCAAATCCTGCTGCCTGAGGTTGGAGATTTCATTGCCCCTGATCGATGCCTTCAGGTCCTTGCCGAGAGAGGTGATCGACGTTCCGACATTAATCAACGAAACCTTGACGGAAACCGATGCTCCGCCATCCGAAGGCAGGATTATTTCGGTTCCAGCGGCAAAATAAGCCGGGCTATCACCGCACTCACCTGCAATAACCTGGTAGTCTTTTTCCGCCCACATCCTAATGCACTGCCTATAATCAGCATTTACATTTATCACATTTTCGTTGCTATTTTTTCCACATACATTAGGAGGATCTGATCTCATACCCATAACCACATAGTATCTTCTTTCCTCTTCTTCAATTTCTTTTGCAGACAAATTTGAAACTCTGGGTAGCTTCTTCAGTTCATGCCGTATTTTCTTGACAAGCTCACTGGGAAATTCCGCATTCTCGAAAGGTCTACGATCACTTGAATAGCTGTAGGCGGCCACTCTCGGCGGCATAACGATCATGCAGATCGATTTATGAGACTCTGTATCCAAACCTGCCCATTCGAGGAACCTGTCCACCAGACCGCTACATCCTGAAAGTGCCGTGCACGAAATTACAACAGCCGAAAGTCGAAAAAAACTTTTGAATGCTCTCATGATAAATTTCCTCTCGGTCACCGGGTATGGCTCGGCAACTACAAGCAATTCCGGGCGGCTTTGCTATTGGCCAAGAAACGGACGGAAGGTCTCGTAGAGGGATACCAGTCCCTGCATGAAGGGCAGATCGACGTCGTTGATCGTCCGCTCCCGATCGCCTTTGACCTGAATAACGATCGGCTTCGCCCCCTGTTTGGCGCGCACCTCCAACCGGAAGGGAGAGTAGGCATCGCCCTCCCCCCGCGGCAATTCCTGCACCGAGAGGGAGAGAGGTACGACCCGTCCTTGGATGAATATCAGGGGAGTGAGTTCCGGTTCCGTGGCAAGCGGAATTTTGATCGTCTTGGCCAGAAGGGCGAGACCGCCGATATCGATGGCCGAGGCGTATGCATCAGATGTTGACAGACGCTTGAACGATGCTCCGCTGGGGGGGATGAGAAACTGCTTGCTGTAAGACAAAGGCTCCAGATCCTCGGACGTCTTACTCATTGTTTCGCTGACCGCCAGAGCAAGATCGGGATAGCGGTTCAAGCGACCGACTCCATGGTCTGCATCGGGACGCGACGATAGACCCATCAAGACAAAGTTGCGATGCTGCAACATATTTCCGCTGGAGGAATCGACGCGCGTATAGTCTCTGGCAACCGTATTAGAAACGACGAAGGACCACATCTTATTGTCGGCCGGACCGGTAAGACAGTATCTGCTGAGCGACTCATAGGGATTCGCATTCTTGGCTTTGCCGACCCAGACGCCCGACAGCGTCGTCGACACATAGAGCGATTTCGATTGATCGTCGCAGAAATCCTTTGACGTCAGCTTGTTCCGTGCAAGCAGCTCGGTGAGCTTCTTCTCATCAGACTGATCGGATCGCCGCACAATCCTAACCTGGAGAGTGATGAGATCACCGGCGGTTTTCCGGACTGTCTCGTACAACTTGGAAGTTTTTCGCAGCGTTTCATAGTCCAACGGTGGCGCCACCTCGGCAACGGCCGATCCGGCCAGCGATGCGATAAAAGCCGCCAATGCAACAGCCGGCAGACTCCGGCGCGCCAGATTCGTGAACGGTGACAGGTGGAGCGATTGGACGGCGTCACCGCGTCCGTTCGAGACTTGTCTCATGGATTTGGTACTCCTGCTGACAGTGATTCCAGGCAGCTTCCAGGTCATGGGTGACGAGAACGCCGGTAATCGCCCGTTCTCCAAGCACCCGGAAGAAATGTTCCATGACATCATTGGCGGTATGCGGGTCGAGACTGCCGAAGGGCTCGTCAGCGAATACGACCGTCGGCTGCGCAGCCAGCGCCCGGGCAATGCCGACGCGCTGCCGCTCGCCACCGGACAACTGGGCGACCGGCCGGCCATCCATCGGTCGGATGAAGTGCATACAGTCCCACAATTCCCGGACCGTCTCATCGATGACCGGCTGCGGCACCCCCCGGCTGAGCAATGGCAAGGAGATGTTGGATCTGGCATCCCAATGATTGACCAATTCCACCCGCTGGAAGACATAGGCAAAATCCGAGCGGATCAAGTGGTTCCTCTGCCCCTGCCGAAGGGTCGCGAGAGGAAGCGGGGAGGAATCCGGTGCGGCAATATAATCGAACCTGCCCGACGCCAGCGGCCGGGCCAGCAGGCCGAGCGTTTGCAGAAGCGTGCTCTTGCCCCCACCGGTGACGCCAACGATCGCAGTCATCTGGCCGCGTGGAACGGCGATGGACACATCCTTTAGAATGACGGTCTTCCCATAGCCGACGGACAGCCCTTCCGCTATCAGCACGGGGTCGGGATGGACTATCTTGGTCTTGGCAACAGCCGGCGCGTCGTCAAGCGTTGATATTGACATCTTGGAACTCCGTCGCGATGTCGCGGGCAAAGCGGCGCTTCATGACAATCAGTGAACCGATCAGCGAAGCCGCCCCAATGGCCAGCAGGATCTGCCAGAAGGTGCCGGCCGCGACCAAATAGGTCATCTTCTTGAAAAGGTAGCGGACCACCAGCTCGCAGAGCACAGTACCCACACCAAAACCGAGCAGCGCGATGACCAAGAAAATGCCGGTCATTACCAGACAAATCGTCAGAAAAATCGCACTGTCCGTGAAACCGCTGATGCGCGCCACGGAGAACAGCCGCCGCTCGCTCTGAACATAGAGATTGGCCGCCTGCACGGACACGGCGAGAACCATGATCATCGTGGCCGTACGCAGCAGCCACAACAGATCCTTCAGGTTCCGCTCCGCTTCCCAGATGGCGTCCTCGAGAATCGAAGAGGTCATGCTGACTCCGCTCAGAGTCCGGAAATGCTCGTCCACAGCCTTCATGATCCTGCGAAGCGTGGCGAGATCGGGAGCATGGAGCGCACGCACGATGACCATGTCCCGAACATTGGTGGCGTCGTCCAGCGCATGTTCGGGAACGAATATGACGTTGCGCGGCTGCGGCAGAACCATCGGGACGATCCCGGCGATGATGTGGTCGCCAGGATCGTCCGCGACCGTGTCGGCCAAATAGCGGCGCAGATCGTTGAAGACGAGGCCTCCCGGAAAAATCGTCACCGCCTGGCCGGGAGCTAGATCGGCATCTTCGGCGAATGTTCTGGAGACCAGCGCCATCGGCAAGGAGCGTCCGGTGCGGTCGCAGCCCGACACCGTTATCGCCCCATCAAGCAGATCGGCGGCGCCGGCCTTACCGGACAATCCGGCAAGGCTGCAATTCTTGTCCAGGTCGGAGCGCCGCAGGCTGGTGCGGAACTCCGCCAAGCCCGGCAGGACCGGAAAAAGGCGGGGGGTGAAGGCGACCGCCTGCGCGCCGGTGATTCCCGGAGGAGACGGCTTGTACCGGATCAGCGACAATTGCGCGGTCTTGACACAGGCGGACGCCACGGCGGACAGGCCGGCGTTTCGCATATGCTTGTCCAGAGCATCGGATGAGAATCCTTCGCAGTCTTCAGCGCTATAGAAGGCGTGCGGCACACGGTCGAGCAGGGGCGCCGCCATCCGCCTTTCATCGGCGCCGATGAAATTGATCACCACCGTAAAGAACGATACGATGATGAACAGCGCGGCAAGGCTGAGGACATTGCTCCGCGGCAACCGATTGCGGACAATCAGGCGGAGCAGCCGGCTGGTCTGAAATATCGCGCCCAGTACGCCACGCCGGTCATCGCGCAGCCGGACAGCCGCCTGCAAGGGCGGCGGACCCAGCCGGCTCATGGCCGCTCCTCCCCAACTTCAACCAGGCGGAAGCCGACCTGCTCGTTGCGTTCGTCCTCCGTCAGCGCGATGAAGCCGCGGCTGACGTCGCGTTCGTAATAGGGCGACAAGGCAACACGCCGCCGCCGTCCGGCCTGGTCGTCGAATTCGGCGTCGAAGAACTCGTAAACCGATGCGCCGAGCTTTTCCGAAAAGGCGCGGGCAAGCTGAACGTGACTCGGCAATGCGAAACGTCGACCCGAAGCCCCGCTCAACCACTCCGCATATCCTCTAGCGTCGGCAAAGCGCATGCCCAAAGCCGGCGCTTTGTCGGGAAGTTTGGAGCGAAACTGGCAAGGCTGGAGAATGGCCTGCCGGCAGTAGGTCCGGAATTCAGCCGTCGTGACCGGTCTGGTTGCGATTCGGAAGCTGGCCATGTCCCGTTTCTCGAGGTCGCTGCCCAGATCGGGAGTCGCGGAATATGTGAAGACGATCACATCCACCTCGCCGCTGGACATCGCCATCATCGGAATAGAATGAGGGAGAGCGGGAGGGCGGCGAATAATCTCTTCAGACCCTCTTTGAGGAGAATCTCCAGGCAGGTCGTCTTTTTTTTTCACAGGCTGAGGCACATCCTCGCCTTTGCATGGCATTACAAAGCCATGAAACAATTCATTGCATCCCGCCGCCTCGGCCGGTAGCGGAATACTCGTTCCTACCATAAGAAAACTTCCTAAAATAACACTCAGGTCGGTCAATGCGCGCATATGCGAAGCTCCATCGCCTGCGGAGACAATTGGACATTAACATGAGTTTTAGGCAAACATGCCATAACGAATGTGAAACCCCATTCCCACAAGCCAGCGATGTGCCTGGACGCCTGTCCTGTGGATCGAGGAGACGACTGATATGAGGTCACGGTCTTTCGTCCGTTTCGTGACGGCTGCCGCGATTGCCAGCCTTCTGTCGATGGTCGGTGGATGCCAGGAGGGCCATAGGCCGAACGAGGTCATCGACAAACTCCTGGCCCAGAACGACTCCGATCTGGCAGCCAGGCGGTTCGAGGAGGTGGAAACGACCTCCCTCAAGATCCTGGCCATCGATCTGCACGAGCCGCAGGCGCTTTTCCAGTTGGGCCTTTCCCGGCTGTGCACAGGCAACGACAACGGTGCGCTCGACGTATGGAGCAGCATCGACGAGCCGCCACCGGAAGCGACCGTTTCCGACTCGGCCCGGCTTGCGGTAAAGGAAGCTCGGCAGCTTGTAGCGGCGCTCGACGCCGGAAAATCCGTCAACCGGGCCGAACTGTGCCACATGCCGAAACCTGAGATCGCCGCCGCCAACCCGCTGCCAGTGGCGATGCCCGTGCTGCCGCCAGCGCCAGCGCCGAAAAATGCCAAGCCTCCTGAAGCCGAAGCCCCTGTTCCTCCCAAGACCGGAAGCGGAACCGGCGTGGATGCCCCCCTCTACCGCATCCGTATCGGAACCTTCAAAGACGAAGTCAACTTCAGAAAGGCCAGGAGCAAAAGTTATTTCAATCAAGAAGAAGAAATTCGCGATTTTATGGAGAAAAACTCCATAAAATCCAGGGACAATTATGTGCTTTCTTCCGCTCGGGTTAAGAATGGATACCCAAATTCCGGCAACTATGTCATAATAACTTCTGCGGAATTTCCTATAGATAAGTGTACATACTTTGTATCTGTTAATAATTACTGCATTCAAGAGGCGTGTAGCTGCATTTCCCAAAGCGAAATCGGATCGGAAGCACCGTACCGCAACTGAGCGGCGTAATCGGCGGAATGACCGGGCCATCGACCGAACCTCAGAAGTATGGGAGCGGATCGACTGGATCGCGGCCCTTGCGCACCTCCAGGTAAAGGCGAGGCGTCGAGATGCCACCGGTCATCCCGACCGTGCCAACGAGCCCGCCCGCCTTTACCGCCGCCCCGGTGACCACGGCAATCGCATCGAGATGGCAGTAAACGGTGAAGATGCCGCCGTCATGGCGGATCACCACGGTATTTCCCCGCTTTCCCACCAATCCGGCGAAAGCCACCGTTCCTGCTGCTGCGGCACCGATTCGCGTGCCGTGCGGGGCGGCGATGACAAGTCCGACCTCCTCGCGCTGCCGTGCCCCCGGCGCTTGCATCACTGCCACCGGCAGGGGCGGCGACAGACGACGCACCGGCGCGGCCAAAGCCGGCATGGCCGACACCACCGGCCGGGGCACTGCGGGATGAGCGACAGCCGGCGGGGACGCATGGACAGCGGCCGGAACCGGCCGGCGGGCTGGCGGCGCTGGGGCGGGGGCGGGAGCCGCCGCCAGCCGCGGATCCGCACTCCCGGAAATGGCGGAGCCGGATTTCGCAAGCCGGTCAGAGGGCTTGGAGGGGGAGGCGGGGCGATGCGCACGCGGTGCGGCCCGCGATGGCCGGATCGTGACGCCGGTGGCAATTCCCTTGGACGACGGAGCCACCGCCGGTTGGGGCGCCGGTTGGGCGATCGTCACTTGAACCGCGTCGGGCATCGTACCGGCGCATCCGCTCAGCAACAGAAGGCCACAGAACAACGGGCAGCAGACGCCTCGGCGGACGAGCCGGGAAATCTTACGCATGGGCATGATCCTTTCGGTCGGCGCACGGAGCCGCAGCCCGCGCGTTGCGATGCCTGTCATTTCGGGACAGATGCAGCTTGGCCCGATGTCCCGAACTACCGCTGGCCGGCCGACAGACTCGCGGCGCCCAGATAGCGGTCGAGCCATGCCGTGATGAGGAGCAGAAGCAGAACCGGCATGGCAAAGCCCAGGATATGGCTGTTGGCGAGCGCGATCAGCGACATGGGTTGCCCGACCGCGGGAAGCAGTGAGACCACGTTGGCCCATGGCAGAAAGAACTGGGCACCTTGGGCACCCAGTATCCCGGCCATCGTCGTCGCCGCGAAAAGCCCCAGTTGACGCTGCCCAGGTCGCCCGCCGCCCCACGAAGCGGCCCGAACGGCCAGAGCGAGAACCAGCGCCAGATAGACGAGCTGGACCATCGCGAGACCGGCCGCGGCGACGACTCCCAACCGGCCGATGACAGCGGCGGCGACGAAATCGGTGGAGACCAGCGGAACGGTCCAGACCGGCGCATCCGCCGCCGGCTGCAGGGCGGGCCAGATCGGTGCGTGCGCCACGACCCGCAACGATGCCAGAACCTGCCAGCCGCTGTTGGGATGGGCGAGCGGCTCCTCGAACAGTCGCAGGCGAACCAGCGCCGTCGCCCATGGCCCATCCATCGCAAGCCCGGCGCGGGCGGTCTGGAACCACAGGGCGAAGCCGATCAGGGAGGCGATGGCAAGCAGCGCGATCCCCGGAGACAGCAGTGCCCAGGCCGCCGCGGCTCCCATCCGCGGCCGCAGCCCCAGGGCGATGACGGCCGTCGCAAAGACCGTGGCGAGGATCGCCGCGCCGAAGATCGCGACCGGCGAGAGATCGCCGACCACAATCAGGCCGGCCACGACTGGCGTCAGCAGCAAAAGACAGGTAGCGACAAGCCGGCCGGTCAAGCGCCACCAGCGAGTGACCAGGGACGACCAGTAAATGTGATGAAGATAATCCATGGCCGCGACCGCCATGACGAGGATCAGAAAGATCTTTGCCACCTCGACCGGCTGGACGCCCCCCACGCCCACCTCGGATCCGACTGCGACCTCGGCGGCAATGCTCAACGGCACGGCCAGGGCGGTCGCGACGCGCAGAACACCGGCGTGACGCCCCAGCAGCAGACCGCGGGCCAACGCGAAAAGCGCGATCTCAGAAAACAGCCCTACGACCGTCGCGGCGATGGCGACGACGGTCAGACTGACGGCATGCTTCCAGACCCCTCCGACACCGCTTTCGTTCGGCAGGTCGACGGCAAGGGTGAGCTGGGTAAGAAGCCCATAGCCAACCATCGTCAACATGCACAACCAGACGGCTCCGGCCAATCCGGCAAGCCGCCCCGCCATCGCCAACGTCACCGTGCCGACCGCGAAGGCAAGTGCCGGCAGCAGCAGCGCAACGCCGAGATCGCTGCCATGGGGACCATGGATCGAGAGGCAGACCGTCAGGACGGTGACCAGGGCCGGCGTTGGGATCCCATAGAGCGCCGCCGCCCACACGCCGCCGCCGCCAGCCGAAGCCATCAACCGGCTTCGGCGGCGGCCGGCGGCAATGGCCGCCGCCAGGGCCGCCACGCTCACGCCCCCCAAGATCAGGAACGGAGCGTCGCGATCGAACACGTCGCCCAATCCCGGCCCCGACCCGACCCAGGCCAGCCGGCTGCCTTCGACCCGCACCCGGTCGGGGACGGCGGGAAGGTCCGGCCGGAGATCCCGGCCGCCGACACGCGCGCCGAACACCAGGGTGCCGTCATTGACCGACAGGTCGAAGCGGGTCCGCCGCCAAGCAAGCCCGTCGATCGGATCGCCGACCGACAGCCCGCCGGCGCCCAGTTCCTCCGGCGCTGCGCCCTCACGTCGCACCGCGACCTGACCGGCGAAACCGCGTCGGACCGCCAGCCAGAAGCGCCCGGCCTCGCGCAGGACGGTCAGCGTCTCCGGCTCCAGCCCGGGAAGCGGCGCCCATCGATCCGGAAGCCCAACGCCTCCGCCGACGGTGAAGAGAACCCCGTCCGGATCGAGCAGCCGGCGGCTCTCCCGGCGCACCGCCTCCACCATTGCTGCGAACAAACCGGAAGAGGCCTGGCGGCACACAAGGCACCCGTCCGCTTCCGGCACATCGAGCACCCCATCCCGCCAGCGGGCGTGCCGACCGTCGGCCGTCGCCAGGACAAGTTCGGCACCGTCGGCCACCTCCACCGTCAGTGTGCCGGCCGGCATGTCGATCCGGTCACCCTTCCGCAGTTCCCACGAGTCGAGCCGGAGCGGACGCCCCACCGCCGTCCGGCCTGAAAGCGGGACCGCAGGCTGTTGATTGGCAAGGCGCCAGCCAGCCGCCGCATCGGCAGTCACGCGCATCTGCAGGCCCGCGCTCCAGGGTTCCGGCGGATGGGCACCGAGATCGGTCTGGCGCAGGATCACCGGACCGGGGCCGGGCGCGACTGTCACGCGGTCGGTCACCCAGCCCCCCGGCGCGGCGTCGATGACCGCCCGGCCGGCCCAGACGAAGCCGGCGACGATGGCAAGCCCCACAAACATCGGCATCATGTTGGCGAAGACTGTGCGGATGCGGGAACCTGACGGAACCTCCGGTCGATGGCCGATCATTGCGCCCCTCCCTCGGCCACGAGCGTCATCAGTTCATCGATGCTTTCCGGTCCCTGATCCTCCGCCGCCAGATGCAGCATGAGGCGAGCGATCACCCGAGCGCACACCATACCGCCGGTTCTCAGCGGGCCGGTCAGATCGCTCACCACGCAGGCGACCGCGATCCGGCCGCGAAAGGCCGGCTTGCCGTCGGAAGCGAGCGCGTCGAATGCCTCGGGCATCACCCACCCTGCCGTCCAGGCCGAGTTGACGGTGTCGCCAGCGGGGTCATCCGGATCGCTGGAGGACGCCGTTGCCGTTCCGGTCTTCAGGCCCATTGCACAGCTTGCCTTACGAAGGCCGGGCGAGACGGACTCGCCGAACTGGCTCGCGGCGGTTCCAACTTGCGGGACCCCTGCGAGACCGAGGCGGACAAGCGTCAGGTCGCCGGCGAGGCGCCGACCCGGCGGCGGATCGACCGGCTGGCCGTCGAGCGCCCGAATCAGATGGGGAGTCGGCAGGATCCCCGTCGCGATCCCGGCCATCATGCGGGCCGCCTGGATCGGCAATGCCCGCACGCGGTGCCCGATCGCTGCCTGGGAAAGAGCCGCCGCGGCGCCGGAGGTCCGGCTGCGGCGGCGCTCCGGACGCATCAGGTCAGCAAGCTCGTCCTCCGCCGGCATCACCCACAGGCTGCCCGCCGGCTCCCCGGCCTTCGGCTCCAGGAGTTTGCGGGCTTCTCCCGCAAGATCGACCGTATCGAAGAAGCCGAGCCGCCCGGCCGCGGCGACCAGCCAGGACGAGCGCATTTCCGTCAGCAGATCGCGAAGCCGCATCTCGCGTTCCTGCGGATCGAGCTGCTCGGCGCCCTTCAGAATACGGTGGCCGGCCTGCTCGTCATAGGCTTTGGCGGAATCACCATCCAAAACCTGTGCAAGCCGAACCTGATACACGTTAAGGCTGTCGCGAAGCGCCTCGATGATGCCGATCCCATCCGACGGCTGGCCGTCGCCACCGCATTGCCGGGCGCGGCGCGGCTTGGTCAGCGATCGATCCAGCGGGATGTGCCGGTAATTCTCAATCCACTTTCCCGACCCCGGAAGCAGATAGCGGCTCGCCCTGGCGTCAAGGCCAAGGCAAGGCAACGAATACCGGCGGTCCGGTGCGCATCCCCGCAGCATGGCATCGACCTCCGGATGCTCCGGCGCCGCCAGCACCGCCGCATAGGCGTTGGACACCTTCAGAATCGAACCCAGCGTATGTCCAACCGTGATCGTCTGGCCCCGGCGCAACGGATCGTCGGCCGGCGCACCCGCCCGCGCCGCCTGCAAGTCCCATACATGCACGCCGGCCGGAAGAGTCGGGAACTGATGCTGCGCCAGAATGGCCCCGCTATCGAGATCGAGCACGCTCAGCGCCCCCCACCTCCGATCCCGGAACGGGTCGTCGGGATTGATGACCCGCAACGCCGATTGAATGTCGTCGAGCGCCGCGATGGTGGCGCGCTGAACATGCGGATCGACGGTCAATGTCACCGACCCCGATCCGGATGCCGTCCCGCCGCCCGGCGTGGCGGCGCCGGTTCCCGCCGTCAGCCCGACGAGCAGGCCGAACGGATCCTCGCGACCGTAACCGAGCAGGGGCAGCAGTTGGTGATCCTCCGCCGCGACGGTCGGCAATCCGGTGTCGGCATCGATGACGACCTGCCCGTCCGCCATGGTCACGGCACGATGCGGCTGCGCGTGCGGCGGCTTCGGGAAGATCGGACGATCCCGCCAGACCGGAAGCCGCGCGCCCGGGGCGGGAACCAGGGCGAGGTCGGAAGCAGCCGGCACGGCGGTCGGCAAAGGCTCGACGGCGAGCAGGATCTCGTGGGTTCCGGCAGACAGCGGAAGCCGGATCTCGCTGCCGATTTCGACCGGGGCCACGATGCCGCCCGCAGTCGAGGCGGCGGGAATCGCGCAATGGGCGGGACGGCAACGCCGCGTCACGACCGCACCCGCCGGCAGCCGGCTGCGCTCCGCATTGAGCCGTCCAACGAGATGAACGGTCACGATGCGTGCGGTTTCGATCTTCAGGCTGGACCGCAAGGTCAGCCCACCCGGCACGCCGAGCCAGCTCCGCCAGTCCCCGAACCCGCCGCGGATCGGGGCGGCGATGCGGCGAAGGCGCTCGGGAACGGCGATATTGGCTGGAGCCTGCTCATGCCGGAAGCGATCGACGGCGCTCCAGCGATTGGGGCGCTCGCCCGGACGGGCGACAGCGCGCGGAAGCTGGGCGGCGGCCTCGCCGTCGAGGGACCAGTCGTCGCGCACCGCAACCGTGCCCAGAAGCATCCGGTTGTACAGATGGGCCTGCGTCAGAACGACCCATCCCTCGCTCTTGAAATGGAGCGTGCGGACCAGCCGGCTGCGTAACCGGAACCCGGCATCGTCCACGGGGTCGGGAAAGCCGTTCCGCCGTGCTTCTTCCCGGCGCACAAGCGCCCAATCCGATGGCGGCAGCAAAAGCGTCCCGTCGGCCTGGGCCGTGATGAGGCCTTCGGCGGCCAGAGCATCGAAAAGTCGCGCGGAATCGGTGCGGCGGGTCTCGGTCACCGGCTCCGAGCCGGCAGTGATCAACGTCCGAATCGTCTCGATGCGTGCCGGCAGCCCGACCGCGATGCAGGCGACGCCGGCCGCAACCATCATGGTCCAGGACATGGTTCGGAAACGGCTCATTGCAATCTCCTTAGATAATGCAGCGGCGTCCTCGTCGGAGAGGACGGGCGGAACGGTTCAGTCGGCGCGACCGCCCGGACATCGCCGCGTGGGCACCGTCCCGGACACGCAGCCGGGATCCGCCCGTTCGGCCAGAAGCATGCGCGGCGCCGGAGCTTTCGCCTTCGCTTGGGCAGTTTTCACGCCGCTCCGGCTGAGCGGCACGACAACCGGCCCCAAAGCCTGGAGATAGGCTCGCGTCTCGCGCGGGAGCCGGCGGCGCCCGGCCCGGAAGGCGGCGTAGCAGCCGGGTCCGCAGTTGTAGGCGGCGAGGAAACCCGGCGCTCCGTAAAGGTCATGGAGTTCACGCAGATACGCCGTGCCCGCCAGGATGTTGTCCCGCGGAACCGATGGATCGCGACCGAGAAACGGATAGCGTCCACGCAGTTCGGCATAGGTTCCCGGCATGATCTGCATCAGCCCGACCGCGCCGGCCGAACTGACGACAGGCCGGCCGGCGATGAAGGCACGCCCGCCGCTTTCCTGCATCATGACGGCACGGATCCATGATTCGGGAACGGCGAAGCGTACCGACGCTTCGCGAATGTGATCGTCGAAGGACAGGGATTCGGCGGAAAGGAACGTCGGGGCCGCCGACCGATCCACGGCAGCGCAGCCGGCGAGCGTCAGGGCCGAACCGACAAGCACGGCACGGGCGAGGCCGTACATCCGACGGCGGAGAAGTTGGATGGCCATGGTCGATCAAGCCCCGTTCCGCCACAGGTCCACTTCGCGGCGACCGGCGGCAACCAACGCATCGAGGCGGGCGAGAAAGGTCGGTTCGGCAAAGCGCAGCAACGGCCGCACCTTCCCGACCGCGCAGAGGATCGCTTCGACCAGACAGCTGGTCGCGGAGCGCCTGATGATGTCCCGAACAACTGCGGACGACGTGTCGGCGAGGCAATGATCGAGCGTGTCGATCAAGGTTTGCAACACGGCCACGGCGCCGTCGGGACCGCCGCCCGCCGATTGCCGGGACAGCGCGTCGCGCAGAGCCAGAGTGGCGTCCCCTGCCGCCGAATTGCGCCCGGCATAGAGCCAGGCCTGATGGATCTGGCAAAGCGCCTCCCGGCAGTTGCGCGGTGCGGGCAGCGCCAGCATGGACAAGTCATGCCGTCGCGGCGGCTCCTGCCCGACCTCGTCCACCCGCACCATCGGATCGTCATTCATCGTCCGCCTCCAATTCCGTCGGCATGCGCGCCGGTTCGGCTTGCCTTTCGGGACAGCGGGCATCGGAGAAAAGGAATTCGCACCGGAGGGGAATTTCATCCCGAAAGACAAGTCGGGGTGCGGCAAAGGCAATCGCCGCTCGCTCCATCGCCCATCACGCCCCGCCGGATTGACGTCGATAGGAACCCGACATTCCGCCGGGCACTTGCAGGGCCGACCGCAGGGCCGACCGCAGGACCGCGCCGCACCCGATCGCTGCGATTGCCGGATGGAAGGTATGCCATGAACGACACGATGTTCGTACCGCGAGTCATCCGGATCGATGACCGCCCCTACCAAATTCGCGGCAGACTCGGCCTTGGCAGTTTCAGCCGTGTCTTCGAGGCCGTCGGTCGGACCGGACAAATCCTGGCTCTGAAGCTGCCGCTACCGGAAGTTCCCGACGCGGTGCGCTATCTGCATCGCGACCGCGACGCCCGCCTGCTGTTGCGGCGTCACCATGGCCCGCTCGCCCTTCACGGGATCGACGATCTCGTCGATCACGGAACCGTGCGGGAACCGGACGAATATCTTGGACTTCCGGCGCTCGTCCTGCCGAAACATGCGGCGACCGTAGCCGATATCTTCGCACAGGCAGATCCCTTCCCGGAAATCAGGCATTTCCTGCGGACGCCGGCCGGCTTCCTGCGTCTGTGCCGGGGGTCGCTCAGCGCGCTTGCCGCCATCGAGGCGGTGAACATGCGCCACTCCGACATAAAGCTCAGCAACATGGCCGTGATCCCGCACCGGGACGGCGGCCGGCTCTACGACATCGATTTCCGTCTCCTCGATTTCGGGGGCGCCAAATGGGCGGAAAACATGGATGCCTCGATGGGCGTCGGAACCCCCTCCTACATGCCGCCGGAAGCGCGCTGGCCGGGTTTCGGCAAGTGGGAAGGCGGGGAGAACCGGGAACAGCAACCGCTGACGGACGACATGTTCGGTCTCGGAAATGCGCTGTACGGCATCCTGATGGGATCCCTGCCGCACCGGCAGCGCAACGGATTGCCCCCGCCTCCGGAAAGCGGCGACGTGCTGGAACCGGACGAGGTCAGGCAATTGAAAGCGGTCTGCGCCGCCATCGGCAAGCGGCTGCGCCCCGTGGGCTCCGCGCCCGTCGGCGGCGATGACCTGCTGTGCGACCTGATCCGCCGCTGTCTGTCCGTCGACCGCCGACGGCGTCCGACGGCTGTCGACGGTCTGGCGCGCCTCCGCAACTACGCCGATGACCATCATGATGCTGAAACCATTCTGTGCGCCGGCTTTCGCGTCGAGGGGGCGAGAGGAACGGCGGGGGCGGTTGGGCCATGCGAACCGGCCGTCGATGGCGCGCGGCGGCCTGCCGTCGGTGTGGCGGCGGAGAAGCCACGCCGCCGCCTTTTTCCCCTCCTCGGCCTGCTGGCGGTGGGATGGGCCGGCTATGCCACCGCAAGGGACCAATGGAAGGTCCCCGTCGCCATTCCGGCCGAGGCTCTGCGCTACAGCACCGGCCTGCCCGGAGCCGTTCTGCGACCGCTTTGCCCGGCCGCCGACGGCGTGCCGGCACTGCCCGCCGGCGCGGTTCTGACGCTGCAGGCGGAGTTCGGCCCAGGCTTCCCGCTCGGGGATACGCTTCATCCGCTCGCGGTCGACATGGCCGAACCGGGCCTGACCCTGGCCCACCAGCCGACGCCGTCCGGCGGACGCTGCCCCGAAGACACGGCGGCGAAAACGGCCGCATCCGGCCGACAGCGCTGGTGCCCTTCCCTCAGGCTCGGACCGGCGGCCCGGCGCCACATCGTGGCGGTGGCTGTCGCCCGTAGCGAGCCGCTGCGCCAGCAGCGCCTCGTCGAGCGTCTCAACGCCACGGAGGGGAGGACGGATGCGGTCGACCGCATCCTGTCGGAGGAGGCGCACGGTTCGGCCCGCATCCTGCTCCGGACCCTTGCCCCCTCCGCCGCCTGCCCGCTGTGAGTCCGCTGTGAGGCGGCAGGGGCGCCGCCGGCATTTCGTCCCGAAGACCAGTCCAACGACGATGCCGGCGGACCGTTCCGCCACCCGCCCGGCAAACCAAGGAGATCGCCGATGCCCATCAGCCTCGTGGCCCGCACCGACGCCCAACAGCCGAAGCGCTGGCCGATTCCACCGGAAATCGATACCCTGCATCTGTTCAATGTCGACGATCCGGTCCGTCAGATCGATCAGATCCTGTGTCGCAGCTATTTTCGCCGCAACGACAGGATCGTCGACCAGGCGAACCGCCCGCATTACCGGGTGGACCGGCTGATCCAGGACGCCTGCCACCGCCGCTCACGCCTTGATGAGGCAACCGGGCGGATGGCCGGCGGAACAATCGACGCCGTCTATCTGACCGTTCACCGCCAGTATCTGCGCCGCCCGCAGAACATCCTGGTGCTGCAGGCCCGCATTCAGCATTTCCTGCGCGAAACCGCCGCTGTCCTGCTTGGCGCCAAGGGGCGAAGCAAGGGGGGGCTCCCCGTCACGGTCTATGTCCGTGCACATGACCAGCGGCCGGACATGGTCACGGTGAATGTCTGCAACCAGACCGTCGGCCCGGTCCGGCCGGACGAGACGGCTGGCCACTTCACGCTGGCACTGGTGAAGGCGGACGGACGGCGCCTTCCGATCGGCCCGCTCGCCTGCACCGTCGCCCAGCGCACCGATGCCAACCCGAGCGGCTACGAGTTCCGCTCCCTGATGCCGGGGATCCGCCGCGGCGACCGCCATCTGATCGTGACGGCCAATCCGGTGCAGGGACCGGTTGTCGCGCCCGATGCCTTCACAAACGGGGAAGGTTTCTTCGGGGTCGACCTGTGGTGGCGGTCGGCCTATGCCGACGGCACCCACATCCTGGACATGCCGACCATGGAGGACCTCAGCCCCAACACCGTCGAATGGCGCTTCCCGACGGCCCGTCGCTCCCAGGTTCCGGGCGAGGAACCCGACGAGATCGCGCTGACCGTGACCTTCGCCCCGGAAACGGCGTTGGCCGCAACCGGCCGGGATGCGATCCTTCCATGGAACGGCTCCGTCCCGGCGGCGGCATCGGCCACGCCGGAGCCGCCGTACTTCGACCCGGCCCCCACCGTCATGACTCTGCCGGTCGACGAAGGCGGTCCAGCCGAAACCATCATGTTCCCGCTGCCCGTCCCGGCCGTCGCGCCGCCGCTCCCGGTGCCGATGCTGGTCATCGACGCGGTCCTGGCGCCCACGCTCAGCCAATTCCGCTCGGCCCTGGCGCAATGGACCGTCCGCCTCGACACGCGGGGCGACATCGTTCCCGAAGGCGGCGTCGCCACGTTCGGCGTCAATGCCGGCAAGACCGGTCTCTGGCTGCTCCGTGATTCCGCCAATCGCTGGCTCCAGGTCGGCGTCGGCGACAACGTCGCCGATCCCTCC
Organism: Azospirillum thiophilum; assembly: GCF_001305595.1. NCBI lineage: Bacteria > Pseudomonadati > Pseudomonadota > Alphaproteobacteria > Rhodospirillales > Azospirillaceae > Azospirillum > Azospirillum thiophilum. Next base: position 337,868 of record NZ_CP012404.1, on the reverse strand, counting down.
GACGGCGACAGCCGCATCCTGGCCCCGGTCTGGCCGGAACTGACGCCTCATTTCCTGGCCCGGCTGCCAGTGGGCGGCTTCCCCGCCCGCCCGCTGCCGGTCTCCGGCACGTTCGATCTGGGGCGCTTCTCCACCGCGCCGGTGCGCGACGGACGGCCGTCCATCCTGTCCTTCGGGCTGCTGGAAGCCAGCAAGCTGACCTTGCCGAATGAAGCGAACGCCAATCTCGAACAGCTCCACTCCCGCCGCCACGCCCGCCTTCAGGTGATTGGGCGGTCGCTCCAGGTGGCATTGGCGCAGGGCCAGTCGCCGGTCTGGCGAATTCGCGACGACGCCGTTGCCGGTTTGCTGACCCCCGGAGCGGCCGAGGCTCCGCTCCTGCTGGAGGAGGGGGACCGGCTGGTGCTCGGCTGCTACCTCCTCCGCTTCCTATTCGCCTGACGTCCGGCGCCGCTCCCCTTCACAAAGGAACGCCCATGTTCGAATTTCTGCGCCTCCTCGTCGACAGTTTTTCCGCCCCCCGCTGCCAGGTGACCGCATCGCCCTCGCTCATCTCGCTCGCTATTCCGTTTGCCCCGGAGACGACGATCGACGACCGGCTGGCAAGGCGGTTCTACCGTCAGGCCGCCCGCGCGCTGCTGGCCCATCCCCGGCCGGTGCTCGACACCGATGGGGAGGGGCGGGCCATGACGACCCGTCCGGCCTACCTGGCAAACGTCCTCTGGGCTTTCCCCCCTATGGTCTTCGACCGGAACCGCCGGCGCCCACAGGGTTCGCCCCTGGACGCGCTCATCCGCCGGATCGGCTACCTGCACAGCCACGACCGCCGCTTCCACAATCGTTTCCTGAACGGCGTCACACCCAATCACCGGGTCATGCGCCACAACGGTCCTCCGGACATGGTCTTCGCCTATTGCGGAGAGCAGCCCTTTCCGGTCTCCGCCGGCTCATCCTCCCTGCCGATGACGGCCAGTTGGTGCCGGACGGAGGGCGGATGCGCCGTCACGCTGTCGGAAGAGCCGCTGCGGATCGAGGGGTACGATGATCCGGCAGCCCCGCCGTTTCCGGCAGTTCCGGCGGCTGGTGCGCAATCCGGGGGAATGGGGATCCGGCTTGCCGGCTCGGCCCGTCACGCGCCGCTGGTTCTCGACCGCTGGTTCGGCGACGGCAGCCCGGCCGCGGCGGAACGGGGGTGGATCGACATCGACTTCGCCGCCGGGACGGCATCCGGCGATGGCCTCCATATCCTGTGCACGGCGGTGCCCGATGGCCGCGCTCCAGGACAGGCGGTCTGGCGCTGCACCGCCGCCGATGCGCCGGATGGCGACCGATCCCTCCTGCTGTCATGGACGATACCGTCGACGGACATCCAGGCGGCAGCGGAGGCGGCGGTCATCGCTGCGGCTCCCGCTGATCGCCGGCCCGGCCCCGCATTGAGGGCCACGCGGATTCCTCCGGTCGTCGCGACGCCGGAAGCCGGCACCATCCTGCTGAGTCCGCCGCCGATCCGGCAGCCGCCAGCCCTCGAAGCGACCGGATTGGTCGTGCCGCTGCTGAACCCGCGCGGCATCATCGCCAGATGCGAGGTGGCGCTCGATGGCGCAGGGATGCCGATTGCCGGTGGCAACGTGCCGACAGCCGTCGAACTGGCGGTTTTCCGCGAAAGCGGAGCCGCACTGTGGTGGCGTTGGCCGGGGGAGAAATGGCGGCAGATCCGCAAGGACGATCCGGATGACTCGCGCCGTGCTTTGGCCGGACGGCTGCGCCCGCCGCCGCCGGAACTGGGCGACACGGTCGCCGCCGTGCTGGCCCTGCCCCGCCCGGTTCCCGCCCTGCTGCCGTCGCTGCCGGCCGTATTGGGGCATGGCCCCGGCGACCGGGCCGATGCCGGCGCATCGCATGTGCGGTTCCAGTCCCTGGACGGTTGCGGCTTGGTGGAACAAGGCGGACGCCGCACATCCTGGGGAACCTTGAACCTGTCCCGCAAGCATCTGCTGTTGACCGCCGCCGACAATGACGGGCTTGCCATCCGGCTGCTCGGCCGTGCTCCGGCCTTGATGCTGGATGCCGGCGGGCAGCGGATCGTCGAACGGCTGACCGTGCCGGGCGATCCACGGACTCTCGTGCTCACCGAGGGCCGTTCGCTCCTGGTCGGGTCCTTCGAGGTGACCTACCGCCGAAAAGCCGCATAGCAGACGGCGCGCATGCCGGGGCGGGAACCCGGGAAATTCCCCCTTTCCGCGAACGGAAGACCGCTATTACAGTTCCAGATCATGCGGCACTGCAAATACCGGGAAGCAGGGTGGAACATCCCCCGACCATCGCGCCATCCGGGGCGCCGTCGGTTTGTCCCGAAATATCGACCAACGGTGGAACGGTCTGTTCGCCGGCGACCTTCGAAAGGAGACGGACGCATGGAAAAGCACTCGGCGACGGGCAAAAGACGATCCAAGAGAACGCGGATCGCGACGGGTATGACGATGGTGAACACCCTGAACGCTTTCGGCTGGACGTTGTTCAAGGATCTGATCGCACGCACGCTGATCCATCCCGTCGACGGCAAAGCGCCGAAGATGCCTAAGGATACCGAGTTCGCCATCCTGCTCGAGCGCTACGTCGTTCTCTTCCTCACCACCCATTACACTGACACGCTGATTGCCGCGAACGAGAATTACGCCGCCCCGAAGATCATCTATCCGGAACTCAAGTTCCACATCGTACCCGCTTTCATCCGGGCACGCCGCCGTTTCCTGAAGGAGGCGGCGGAGCGCAACTATCCGTCCGATCGGATCGACTACCAGCGCATGACCGATTGGGGGATATCAGATGGCGGGCATGCCGAGGCCGAACATTTCGCCCAGCAGATCGGACGGCGCCTTACGATCTCCTCCACCCACCTGCCGTCCAACAAGCATCCCGCGCGGCGGAGCTACACCTCGGCCCACCGGCTGCTGTTCGCCTTTCTGCGCTGCTATCGCCGCGACGTGGAACTGGTGACCGTCCGACCGTTCCGTCATCATACGATCACCGACAGGATCCAGGAGAACGATCCGGAACTCCTCAGGAGCCTGACGGCCATCAGGGATCTCTTCCATGCGGAAGGCGGACGGTTCCAGCGCTACAGCAAAGCGCAAAATCTGCGCAGCCGATGCGGTTCCCTGCACATCCAGGTCGGCAATTCCGTGATTCCGGTTCCGGAGGAAATGTCGCTGCCGCAGGTGTTGCAATGCCTGCCGCTGTTCATCGACCCGGTCGCCCTGCCCCGCGGCGAAGGCAAGGCCTTCGTGCCGACAGAGGTCTATACCTGCTTCCTCGATTTCGTGAAGGAGCTTGCGCACAGCTATCTGCGCTGGGCGCAGTCCGGCCTGCCGCTGTCCTTGATCGCCGGGTTGGAGGAAAATCGGAAGGCGATCAGCGCCCCTCGGCTGAAGACCATAACCGCTCTCTACAAGCAGACGGTCCGCAATGCCGAATCCGAAGGGCGGAAAGCGTCCTACCCGCCGGGACGAACCGACCTGGAGATCGCCTGGAGGCAGCTTTACGGGGCGGAGACCGGCACCCGCAAGGCCGTGGCCGGTTACCGCAGCTTCTACGATTTCACGCAGACGCCCGAAGGCCGGTTCCTCGCGGGGATCCAGCCGAGGGAAACCGTCATGGCGCCGCCGCAGTTGCCGCCCGACGCGACCGACCACGCCGCACTGCTCGCCATGCTCAAAGGCGGGCTGCTCGCCCGAGAGGCCGACGCGGTGGACATCATCTGGCAGACCATGGAAAGCGACGATCTGGATGCCCTGCCCGAAGCAGCCGCACGCCATGCGCCGTTTACCGGGGTCACCGTCTTCCCCTATGGCGTCTTCCCGCCGGACAAGCGTCCGCTGGTCCTGAAATGGGTCCTGGAACATCTGATGACGGACGACGTCAATGTTTGGCAAAGCTCGGAATGGCCGGACAAATATTTCCAGACCCTTACTTGGTACAGCCACCCCGCGGACGCCGCGGACCGTTTCCGTCAGGACGCGGTTCCCGGCACCTATGGTCATCTCGCCGCCGCAAGACTGCAAAAGGCGCTGGCCTCCCGTATACCCTTCTCCTGGCTGAGCGCCGCCAGCGATGCCGAACGGCTGGAGGTGTACGACTTCTTCTGGCGTCGGCTGCGCAAATCGCCCGACCCGGAATGGCATGTTCCATGGTCCAAGCGCGGCGCCAGCCCCGGCCCATCCCCGATGGAGACACTGTGATGCTCAGAAAAGTCTTTGAAGCGCTGTTGCGTGGAAGCCGTGCCTCGGCGGACCCCGGTGCCGCATGGAACGCCCGCCTGGATCGGATCGCCGAAAGCCGTCCCGGCGAAACGCCATCGGAACGCAGCGCCCGTATCGAGAAGGCGCTTCAGGAACCACGACCTCTCCCCGCGACGCGCCTTTTCCGCAACATCGTCGATTACCGGGCGGAGCATGGCGGCGGCATCGGCACAACGGTGTCCGCTTCGCCGCCGCCGCTGTGGGCCTTGAGCGCGGGCAAGGACGGCGAAGTGCCGCTGTCCGCCGAGCCGGTTCGCTCGGCGTCCGGCGACCTCGAACTGCGCGTGACCGAGGAGGGAGAGGATCTGGTACTCGACCTCGCCGCCGATTATGGCGTCTTCGTCCAGGGCAAGCGGGCAACCGCCTTCTATTCGATGCGTACCGACCTTCTCCTGGTTCTCGGCGATCGTTCGCTGAACGACGGGCTTGGCAATATCGTGATCGAAGACCTCTCCTTCGACCGTGCCGGTTCCGCTGTCGTGAGGCTGCCGGACGATCCGTCGATCAGGCGCGCCCTGCACAGCTTTGCCATCGAACCACGGGAAAGGGGAGATGCATGACCGGCCCCTCGTTGTCCACCCGTTCCGCCGGCGCGACCACGGACGAAGCCGCCTGGCGGATTCACATCCCGCTGTGCAACGCCCTCGACCTCACGCAGACCGGGCATCTGGTTGCGGTCGAGTTCGCGCTGCCGGTGGACCGGCCGCCGCATCCGGTCGAGATCTTCAACGGCCGGACGCTGTGCACCGATATCCAGACGAAATGGCATCAGGCTTTCGGCGCCAAGACATTCGACGAGGCATTGCGCCGGGCGGTGAACCTGAGCCGGTTGAGCCGCGCCACCGGCGGCTGGCAGCGCACGATAAGCCCCGGCCGGACGCCGGCCCAATGGTTCGGTTTGATTTCCTTCCAGCGGATGCTGCGCATCACCGCAGCCGGCGCGTCGCAGGTCCAGAATGTACAGGGGGATAGAAGCGCGGAACTCGCGCTGACGCTCGGTCTGCTCGCCGTCGGCAGCACCGGCCGGAAGGAGGACACCATCGTCGCGACCGGGCAGATCGGTCCCCACTTCACGGTGGAGCATGTCGGCGGCATAGAACCGAAGCTGAAGGCGATCTGCGTGGCGGCAGATACAGGCAAACCATTCCCCCAAGGAACCCATGTCTTCTATCCCGCGGAATGCGACAGGCTGGGCGAGGTTTCGCAGGAACTGGTCGGAGCATTGCAGAACCGCGGGCTGGTCCCGATGGCGGTGTCCCATGTCCAGCAGGCGGCTGACGCGCTGCAAATCGGCCATGACGCCCGTCCCTTGAAGGCGGACCGGCTCATCCTCGATTTGTGGGGACGGGCGGGAAGGCTGTTGCATGTCGGCCGCTGGATACTCGCCCTTGCGGCCGTGTCGGCGTTGGCCGGCGGCCTGTACATCCGCCAGCGGGATGCCGTGATCGACATCGCCCCCGTCGCGCTGACCATGCCGGATCAGGACGGCAAGCCGCTGAGCCTGCAGTCCCCTTTCCATTACGTCACGTTCGTCGACAACCAGAAATATGTTGAACCGCAGCCCTTCTGCCAGGAAGGCCAGCCATCGACCGTCCCGGTACGCCACGGATACGCCACCTATGTCAGACTCGCCGGAAACTGGATCGACGATCTGATTTGGCGGGCCGGCCGAAGCGGCTTCGGGCTTCCGGCGCTGGGCTACCACCCGGCATTGGTGACGCTGCAATATGGCGCGCCCGATGAGAATCGTTCATTCAGGGTCTTTTTCGACCAGCCGGAGCCGGGAATGCCCGCATGGTTTGGAACGGCGCCAGGCGAGGTCTGGTCCAGTCGGGTCAAACTGGACGGACAGGCCGGCGATACATTGACCATGTTCGCAATCGGCCAGCGCTGGGAACGGCCCGAGGGCGACACGCTGACGAGAGAGATTGAAGAGGCGTTCAAGACAAGCAACCTCAAGGGAGCTGTTCACTTTCTTGAACGTCGCTTTTCCGGTAGGATGCGGTATATATGCACCTTCCAGACGGTGGAGAAGGGATGATGCCCGATCATGGCATGAAAATCCGGTTGTCGGCGATTCTCTGCGCTGTGGCTGCCGGAGCCGTCTGGGCGCCGCCGGCGCAGGCCCTCGGTCCATCCGGGGCCTGCCCGATGTGGAAGGAAAACCAGGAGATCAGGGATTCCGGCCTGCGCAACTTCTGCTGGCAGCTTCAGCAAGGTGTGACCGCTGTTGTTGGCGATGCTCCCGCCATTGCCATCGACCATTTTTCGGCCGCTGCTCGACTCCTGGATTCCGTCGGCCCGGCGGATCGCGACGCCGCGGCCGATGAATTGACAATCGCCGTTGCCATTGCCCGCGCCCAGAACACCGAATGGGCCACGGCAACGCAGATTCTCGAAAACTTCCATCCGCGCAGTGCCCCCGACCTCACGCTTCTCGCCCGCGGTTATCTTCTGTCCCGAATGGGCCGGCTCGACGATTCAGCCGCGCTTTTGGCAAAGGCGCGCACCGCCCTGCCCGGCCAGTGGTGCGGGCCCACCGATGGCGCGGCGCTCGCCGACCTGCAGGCGGGCAGGCCGCCGCAAGGGAGAAGGGGCGATAGCGATCCGGCAGCCGGCCATCGCCTGCCGAGCTGGCTCGGCGGTCCAGGCCAGAACGGTTGCAATGCGACGGTCGGGGCGGTCGTCGCTCCTCTGCCGCCGGTGCGCTCCTACCAGATCACTTTCGCGCTGAACTCCAGCCGGCTCCTGCTCGACTCAGGTGGTTCGAAGCGCAAGAAAGAGGTGGACGCCAACACCGCGATTCTGACACAGATGCAGCGGATCATGGCACAGTATCCCGATCGCCGTTTCACGGTGGTCGGCCGATCCGATGAATCCTGCGGGGGATTGTCGCCAGCCCGCTGCCAAAGCGGCAATCTGGCCCTTTCCCAGCAACGCGCCGATGCGGTCAGGGATTGGTTGAACAAACAGGCCACCGCCCCCAGCCGCCTAACCGCCGAGGGCGTCGGGACCGCCGGCATCCCGTACCCGCACAACAAACCGAAAGCCGATCCCCGCAATCGCATCGTCGATTTCATCCCGACGGAATCGGCAGGCGCCCACCCGACCAGGGCCTGTCCCTGGGAGGTCGCGGCCTACAGTCCGGAATTGGGTGCGCGTCAGGGCCGTTCGGTTACCCCGGTGAAGCTTGCCGACCTGCATCCGTCCGTGCAGGCGGGCGACCATCTCCAACCCACATTAGGGCCGTCCCTGGCCTCACTCGGCCTGCAGATTGAGAGCGCGGGCTACTTCATTCCAGCCGAGGCCGGTCTGCGGATCCGGTTTCGCGCCGATCTGGCGCCAAACCTCACCCACATCTATGTCCGCGACAGGACCGCCGGCAGTGGCGCCCAGACCGTCAAGAACCGCGATCTTGCCGCCATGGGCGGCATGCCTTCCGCCGGGGCAGGGGAGTTGGTGCAAAGCAATGGGTGGCTTCCGCGTACGGCCGGGGAGTTCTTCCAGCTCGACAATGACAACCTGACGGAAATCGAATTGATTGCCGCCAGCGGCCCCCTGCCCCTGGACCGGATCGGGCGGCCTAGTCTGGCGACGCTCGGTCGCGCGGATTTGGCCCAGCCCGGCCCGATCAATCCGGTGGCGGTCATCGAGAGGAGCGGCAACAGTCTTGCGATGGACAAGCCGCAGGCCGGCGAAACGGCAGCGCTGGTCCAACCGCCCCTCACGCCGCCCCTCACGCCGCCGCCGGGTCCGCCGGAATCCGCGGCGCCACCCGCCTCCGCGACCCAGCCCCTTCCTCCTCCCGTCCAGCGGGAGCCGGCTTCGCCTGTGGAACCGACCCTGGTGGTCACCCGCTGCACGGTCAAGGTTCAGCGGGCCACCGCCCTGTGAAAGCATCGTCCTGATTTCCTAGGTGCCGCCCGATGAAGAGACCCTGGACTTTCTTGCTGCTTGCCGCCGCCGCAACCTTGCTGTCCGCCAAATCCGCGGCGGCTCTGACTGCTGTCCCCGACTGCCCGGCGGACTCGCCCAACCTCGCCGTTATCATCACCAACTACCGCTATCCGGACAAAAGCGGCTGGTACTCAAAAGAAATATTCAAGAAGATTGTCGAAGACACCGTGTCCCAAAACGGCGTCGACATGGCAAAATTGTTTAAAGATGCAAAATTTTGCGTCCAGCACTATAACAATCTGACATTGCAGGATCTTAAGGCGTTGCTCGGCGATTCCAAAATGGGAAATGGAGGTCGGCTGACAACCCTCCTAAATCGGGGCATCGGGAATCGTCTGACAATCGTCTATTATTCAGGGCATTCCGAGGCGTTCGGCCGGACGCAGCGCGGCATGCTGCTGGCCCCGGTCGATGGGACGGCGGGCTTTCCAGAGACAGCCTACGATTTTGACGATCTCATCGTCACTCTGCGGGGCGAAAAGCTTAGCAGCAGGACCAGCATCGTGATGGTCGACGGTTGCCGGGACAAGGCGCCATCCTCGATCCCAGTGGCGCAGGCGTCGTCCAACAGCCTGACGGCCACGCTCGGGCATCCCACTCCAGTGATGCCCGGTGAGAATGTCGGGGCCAAGATCATCGAGCTTTATGCGACCCAAGAGCTGTACAAAGCCAAGGCGGGCAATTCAACCGACACACACACATGGTGGACGGGAGCGTTTCTAAAGGCCCTGCAAATCAAGGGAATGAATCTTCTTGAAGCGGTCAGGAAAACCGAGATCGACGTCAGCAGGCGCATCGATGAGCATGGGCTGCCCGGAACGCAACTTCCGGTTATCTACGGATCGGTTTCGCTTCTGGAACATTTTTCACTGTTTCCATCGGATGAGGAGGAACGGGAATGGACAGCGGCGCAAACCTCCAATACGGCCGCGGCCTATAGGGACTTCATCTTTCGCTTCCCGTTCAGCCGCCATGTGCGCGAGGCCGCAGTCGCCGGCGGCAAATTGCCTGATCGCACCGCGCCCATTGCAAGCGCCACCATTATCGATACGACCGAGCTGAGCAGAGCGGCTCTCGAAAAGATCAGGGAATTGCCGGTGCACTCCGTCAAAACCGCCCTGGAGACCGTTACCGGCCTGCCCAGCAAGGACGATAAGATGTTGGACAGGCGCGCGGTCGAGGAGTTCTTGAAACGTCAAGGCGAAGAGGCACTGTCTCCCAACCAGACACTGTCTCCCAACCAGACATTGGCGGTTATCGCCGCCGCCGCGGCAAAGGGCGACACCCTGGCCATCGACACGCTTGGGATCATGAATGTCCTTGGCATTGGGGTGCCCCCCAATCTGCTCATGGCGGAGGTCTGGTTCCGGGAGGCGGCGCGCGGCGGCGGAGCGGATGCCAAATATAACCTCGCCAAGTTCCTGATACAGTACAAGCCAGCGAAAACAGGAACGGAACGAACCGAAGCCTGCAGCTTGCTGAAGGATGTCAGATCGAAACACGATCAAGCCAGAACGCTCTGGGCGAAAGAGAAATGTTTGTAGTGAGGATGCCGGAAGGCATCGGGCGGTCGCTTCGCCGCCAAAGCCGCAACGCGAATGGCAGTTCGAAGTTCGAGCGTTTTCGCCAGACGCTATAGAGAACCGAGAGTTGCCATCGCTTCGGTCGGCGGCGGAGCATCGCTTGTCCAGATCTGGCCATTCGGAAGCGTCACCCCTCGTAGCTTGGCCCCGTGAAAATCCGCCTCGCGCAGATCGGCCTCACGCAGACTGGCTCCGCTCAGATCCGCGTTTCTCAGATCTGCGTTTCTCAAATCCGCGTTTCTCAGATCCGCGTTTCTCAGGTCGGCGTCGCGCAGGTCGGTATCGTTCATCCTGGCACCGCTCAGGCCGGCATTGCTCAGGTCGGCGTTTTTCAATTTGGCACCGCTCAACTCGGCCCCACGCAGGTCAGCACTTCTCAGTATAGCATCGCTCAACTCGGCCTCGAGCAGTCGTGCACCGATCAGTTTGGCTCTTCTCAATTCGGCTCCGTTCAGTTTGGCACCGCTCATCTGGACCTTGTTAAGGTCCGCATCGCTCAAATCGGCACAGCCCAGTTCGGTTTCGTTCAGTTCGGCACCGCTCAGTTTGGCCTCGCGCAGGTTGGCATTCATAAGAATGGCACCGCTGAGTTTGGCACCCGTCAAGTTGGCCTTGAACAAGGTGGCGTGGTTCAGGTCGCTTCCCCAAAGGATGGCACCGTCCATCCTTGCATCTATCAAATTGGCACCGCGAAGCTTGGCTCCGGGCAACTGGGCTTCGATTAAGACGGCTTCGCTCAGATCGGTAGGTCGTGCCCCACGGGGTGGTGTAGGAGCTGTGGGGAACCGGCCCGCCGTAGCGCCCTCCGATGGCTGGCGTAGGCGGGCCGGTTATCCATAGCGGGGCGGTCATCGCGGTTCTTCGATAGAGTCTGGTCACCACACCTCAACCCGACCGAAGGGTGACCACGATGACCGACGAGATGATGGCGCTTCGCGCGATGCTTGAGAAGGGCGCGGATGCCGATGTTCTGCGCGAGATGATCGGCTTTGCTGCCGAGCGGCTGATGGAGTTGGAGGTGCAGGGCCTGACCGGCGCCGGTCATGGCGAACGGTCGGCCGAGCGACTGGTTCAGCGCAACGGCTATCGCGATCGCGACTGGGAAACTCGAGCCGGCACCGTCGAGCTGCGCATTCCCAAACTGCGCAAGGGCTCCTACTTCCCCGGCTTTCTGGAGCCGCGGCGGATGGCTGAGAAGGCGCTGACGGCGGTGATCCAGGAGGCCTACATCCAGGGCATCTCGACGCGCTCGGTGGACGATCTGGTCCAGGCCATGGGAATGTCTGGCATCTCCAAGAGCCAGGTCAGTCGGTTGTGCGCCGAGATCGACGAGCGGGTTAAGACCTTTCTCGGCCGTCCCATCGAGGGCGACTGGCCCTACCTGTGGCTGGATGCCACCTACGTGAAGGTGCGCCAGAACGGACGCATCGTTTCGGTCGCCGTGACCATCGCGGTGGCGGTCAACACCGACGGCCGGCGCGAGGTGCTGGGCATGGACATCGGCCCGTCCGAGGCGGAAACCTTCTGGATCGAGTTCCTACGCAAGCTCAAGCGCCGTGGTCTGAGCGGCGTCAAGCTGGTGATCTCCGACGCCCATGGCGGCATCAAGGCCGCCGTCACCCGGGTCTTCCAGGCGACGTGGCAAAGGTGCCGGGTCCATTTCTCCAGGACAGCGCTCACCCACGCCGGCAAGAGCGGACGCCGTGTCGTGGCGGCCTTCATCGCCACGGCCTTCGCCCAGGACGATGCGGCATCTGCTCGCACGCAGTGGCGGCAAGTGGCCGATCAGGTCCGGGCCAAGCTGCCGAAGCTGGCCACCCTGATGGACGAGGCGGAAGAAGACGTCCTGGCCTACATGACCTTTCCCAGGGAGCATCGGGCCAAGCTCCACTCGACAAACCCGATTGAACGTCTCAACGGCGAGATCAAGCGGCGCACCGAGGTTGTCGGCATATTTCCCAACGAGGAAGCGATTACGAGGCTCATCGGCGCCATCCTCTTGGAGCAAAACGATGAATGGGCCGTTCAGCGGGCACGCTACATGACGCTGGAAACCATCGCCCCGCTCGGCGATGATCCCATCGTCAGCCTGCCCGCTGTGGCCGCCTGACCATCCGGCCAGACCGGCCGGAGAACCTGATGAGCGACCCAGATCCTACACCACTCCTCGGGGCATGATCGATCGGTATTCTGCAAGTCTGCGTCAGTCAGGTCGGCTCCCGGCAATTGAATGCCTCGCAACATCGCCCCCCGAACCGACAGGGCCTTCAGCGACACCCCATCTTGGTTCAAGTTCTGAAGTGCAATGATCCGGCCACCATCGCCCGTTCCGCCGCGCGCCGTATTGATCACGCTCCAGGCCTGATAGTGCTTTTGCTGTCGCCGATTATCTGCTTCGACCACCCAAACCACCACCCCCACAACCACCGATGCTTTTCCGATCAGTTCCAGCATCTGGAACAGGGCCAGTCCTTTGAGCCGGTACACAATATGGCACACGACCCATTCCGGACTGGCGAACCACGCCCAATACCCTCTGCGCCTCTTCCACTCACGCCAAGCCACTGGTCCTTCCTGCTCTTCCGCCATCGCGTCCGCCTAGCTCCCTCGAATTTCGCAATGCAATATTGGATTGTTTCCATTGAATCATACTCTCTTAGCTTGAAGCATCAAGCATTGAAAATTACTCATAATTGTTTTATGATTTACAGAAATCATTTTCTGATGGTTTTTTTGCAGATATATATCCTATACCGCGTCCATGTGGTGCGCTATTACAACATTTAGAATGCACATGCGCGGCAACATACCGGACAAAGGGGATTGGTCCGGACGTAACCGACTTAACGACACGGCATTGGCTAAGGTGATGCGGTGGACGGTCCTTGATTGATTTTGGTTGCCATCCCCGCATCGGGACGCGATTGACCCCAGTAGATTGATTTTGGATTCATGTCGATCAGCAAAGTTCATCAAGGCCTGTAGCCTCCGACTGCGGAAACAGTCTAGATGAACATCTCGATAAACCGTCCTTGAACGCCGGTTGAGCCCAATGAAAGGCTCGCACCGGTGAGAAGACGGCGTTCCTTTGGGTTTTTGCGGTCGATTTTGGCGGAAAATGCGGAAATATGCGGCGCTTTCGGCACTATATGGGCGTAGTTCGCCCCTCAAGCCAGATCAGGCGTCGGAAGTTGTTGGCGAGGTTGGCGAGGCCGATCTTTACCGTCGCACGACCAAGGCCGATGGTGCGGATGAACGGCCCCATGCGCTCCTTCTGGCCCGCGAGACGGTGTCTAGCCATTGCCAATCTTAGAAAAAATCCCAGCCGTTTTACCTCCCAAAGCTCCGGTACGTCTCCCAGTCACGGCACGCCGGAATCCTTGATCGCCGACCGTCCCCCGATAATCTCCGCCACCAACCCTTCCGTTTCCGTCTCCAACGCAAGAATCTTGGCTCGGATCACCTCCAGCGGGCGCAGTGCCTGCGGTTTGTAGAAGAGGCCGGTCATATTGACCTCAAAACCGACCTGCGTCTTCGTCGCGTCGACCCAGGCGTCCGGGGCGTGGGGCAGGACCTCGCGTTCGATGAACGCCGCGACACCGCCCGGTTCCAGCACCGGCACCTGTTCGGTATCGCGCAATTCGCTGTCCGGCTCATACTCCACCACGCTCGGCCAGCATCGATTGCGACAGTTTGCGGCGCTTCGCGGTCAGCTTCACGCCGCTGTATCAGCAGGGATCAGGGTCCGGAAATCCGCAACCACACCGATTTCCGGACCCTCCCTTGCCCTCCCTTCGTTTTCGCGTCCCCCTCCCTCGGACTGCCGAGGCAGGCGGATCGAAGGTCCACAGAAAGCGGAGGGAGGGTGAGTCCATCAACTCAGAATTGTACGAAGGCCGCAGCCTTTCGCTCACGAGAACGCCTGGATCCCCGTCTGCGCCCGGCCCAGGATCAGGGCATGGACGTCGTGGGTGCCTTCGTAGGTGTTCACCGTCTCCAGGTTCACCATGTGGCGGATGACCTGGAACTCGTCGGAGATGCCGTTGCCGCCATGCATGTCGCGGGCGACGCGGGCAATGTCGAGCGCCTTGCCGCAGTTGTTGCGTTTGATCAGCGACACCGCCTCCGGCGACCAGCTGCCGTCGTCCATCATGCGGCCGACGCGGATGCAGCCCTGCAGGCCCAGCGCGATCTCGGTCATCATATCGGCCAGCTTCTTCTGGACAAGCTGGGTCGCGGCCAGCGGACGGCCGAACTGCTTGCGGTCCAGCGTGTACTGGCGCGCGGCGTGCCAGCAGAATTCCGCCGCCCCCATCACGCCCCAGGCGATGCCGTAGCGCGCCTTGTTCAGGCAGCCGAACGGCCCGCCCAGCCCACTGGCATTCGGCAGCAGGTTCTCGTCCGGCACGAAGGCCCCGTCCAGCACGATCTCGCCGGTGACCGACGAGCGCAGCGACAGCTTGCCCTCGATCTTGGGCGTCGAGAAGCCCTTGGTCCCGCGCTCCACCACGAAGCCCTTGATCTTGTTGTCATGGGCGTCCGACTTCGCCCAGACGACGGCGAGGTCGGCGATGGGTGAGTTGGTGATCCACATCTTGGAACCGGTCAGCAGATAGCCGCCGTCGACCTTGGTGGCGCGGGTCTTCATGCCGCCGGGGTCGGAGCCGTGGTCCGGCTCGGTCAGGCCGAAGCAGCCGACCAGCTCGCCGGTGGCCAGCCGAGGCAGCCACTTCTTCTTCTGCTCCTCGCTGCCGTAGGAGAAGATCGGGTGCATGACCAGCGAGGACTGCACCGACATCGCCGAACGGTAGCCGCTGTCCACCCGTTCCACCTCGCGGGCGACCAGCCCGTAGGCGACGTGGCTGACGCCCGGACAGCCATATTCCTCGGGGATGGTTGACCCGAGCAAGCCAAGCTCGCCCATCTCGCTCATGATCTCGCGGTCGAACCGCTCCTCGCGGAAGGCGGAGATGACACGGGGCTGCAGCCGGTCCTGGCAGTAGGCGCGGGCGCTGTCGCGGACCAGCTTCTCGTCCTCGGTCAGCTGGGCTTCAAGGAGGAAGGCGTCGTCCCACTGAATGCTCTGCACGGTGCGTCTCCTGCTCGTGTCATATGGCGGTTCGGCCGCCACTCATCGGGCGGCAGCCATCGCCTGACAGCCATTGGCCGTCGATTGATTGAAGCGCACTGTGCCGTGTCAGCACCATACCTGCAAACACATATTTTCGATCATTCCCATATGGTTTCGATATGGATACGAACAAACTGTCTCTGTCACGCACGGTTCTACAAAAGTTTTAACGTGAAGCTTACCAATTCCTATGCAATTTTGCCGATGGCACTGTAGCCGCCACCTATCCAACGGACATCCGACCCGTGTTTGCTGCGTTGCAACCAATAACCGCCCTCGCCGGATTTCCCCTCCTGCTGGGCCTTGCTTTGCTGACACTGCTGCACGAAGACGTTGCAATTGCTGCGGGGGCCAGCCTGGTCAGCGTCGGTACGGTCAGTATCGGCGTGACCGCTTTCACGCTGCTGTGTGGGATTGTTGCCGGCGATTTGTTCATTTATGTCCTCGGGCTATCGTCTCTGCGCATCACCTGGATCCGGCGGCGGACCGAAGGGCCGATGCTTGAGCGTTGCCGTAATGCCTTGCAGCATAACTTGCTGCCGACGCTGGTGACTTGCCGGCTGATCCCCGGGGTCTTGTTCCCGACCTACTTCGCCTGCGGAGCCATGCGGGTGCCGTTCCTGCGCTTCACCGTCATCACCCTGGTGACGGCGGGCGTGCATGTCGGGCTGTTGCTGACGCTGATGACGTCGTCGCTGGAATCGGCGGCCCTGCAGGTGCAGGTCATCGGCATCGGCGGGGCGGCATTGCTGATCGCCCTGCGTACCCGGCGCGCCCGATCCATCGTAAAGGCCCTGTTCGCCCGCATCCGCGAATTGGCGGAGCCGCAGCTGCCCCCTGCCCTGCGCGCCGCGCTGCACGGCAACCCGACCCGGCGCGCAATCACCCTGCCCGGCTTGCCGGTCGTCCCCGCCGGCGCCCCCACCATCGGCTGGGCCGAGCGCATCCCGCCGCTGCTGTTCTACATCCCGCTGGTGGTCCAGTGGTTCGCGCTTGGCATCCGCTACCGCAGCCTGAGCCTGCCGACCGCCGCCAACCCGTCGATCGAGGCGGGCGGGCTGCTGGGGGAATCGAAGATCGCCTGCATGGAACTGATCGGTCCGGCGGCACGGCGCTGGGCCGCCCGGTCCATGGTGCTGGACAACCGGCCGTCGCCGACGGCTTCGGGGCTGGAGCTGCTGGCCTCGGGTGCCGGCCTGTCCTTCCCGCTGGTGGCCAAGCCCGATATCGGCTGGCGCGGCATCGGCGTGCGGCTGGTGCAGGATGCCGCCGACCTCCATGCCTATCTCCAGGGCTTCCCGGCCGAGGCGCGGGTGATCCTGCAGGAGCATGTGCCCCATGCCGGGGAGGCCGGGATCTTCTACGTCCGCAAGCCGGGGGAACGGCACGGGCGCATCTTCTCCATGACCTTCCGCTATTACCCCCATGTGGTCGGCGACGGCCGGTCCAGCCTGCGCGAGCTGATCGCCGATGATCCGCGCGCCTCCTGGAAGGCCGGGCTGCATCGCGAGGCGCTCGCCGCCCGGCTGGACGAGGTGCCAACGGCAGGCGAGACGGTGCGGCTGTCGCTGGTCGGCAGCAGCCGGGTCGGCGGGCTCTACAAGGATGCCTGCGGCCATGTCACGGCGACGCTGACCGCCCGCTTCGACGAGATCGCCGATACGATGCCGGGATTCCATTTCGGCCGCTTCGACGTGCGCTTCGCGTCGGTGGAGCGGCTGGCGGTGGGCGAGGATTTCCGCATCATCGAGGTGAACGGCGCCGGGGCCGAGGCCATCCACATGTGGGATCCGGAGTTCCGGCTGGGCGACGCCTACGCCACCCTGTTCCACCAGCAATCCCTGATGTTCGAGGTCGCCGACGCCTGCCGGGCGGCGGGCGCCACGCCGCTGACAGCGTGGGAGCTGGTGCGCTACCAGCGCCGGCAGCAGGGCTTGCTTCCGCTCTATCCCGCCTCCAACTGAACTGGCGGTCCCAGATCGGCCGGAGGCACCCAAGATCGGCCAGAGGCACGATGCACCGCAGCCTGACCCATCTCCGCAACCGCCCCACCCTGACCAGGGCGCTGGCGGTCGCCGTGCTGGCCGGGGCCGTCGCCGCCCCGTGGCTGCGGCCGTCGAGCGCTGTGCTGATCGGCTGGGATCTGGGCATCGCCGTCTATATCCTGCTGGCCGGCATCCTGATGAGCCGGGCGTCGGTGGCGTCGATGCGCCGCCGGGCACGGCTGCTCGACCCCGGCAAATGGGGTGTGTTGGCCGGGGCGGTGCTGGCCTCCCTTGCCGCGCTGGCCGCCATCGTGGTGGAGCTGGTGTCGGCCAGGGGCTCCCCGCATGAAGGGTTGGCCGCTGTGCTGGCGGCAGTGACGGTTCTGCTGTCCTGGTGCTTCCTGCATGTCTTCTTCGCCCAGCATTACGCCCACGATTATTGGCTGGACGGCGGAACCACGGGGAACCGCTGCCTGGACTTTCCCGGCAACGACGCCCCGGATTATCTGGAGTTCCTGTATTTCAGCTTCACCGTCGGCATGACGGCCCAGGTCTCCGACGTCACCACCAATGGCGCCGGCATGCGCCGGCTGGTGCTGATGCACGGCGCCCTGTCCTTCCTGTTCAACACGGCGGTGCTGGCACTGGGCGTCAATCTGGCGGCCGGGCTGGTCGGCTGATTACCCGGTTCTGAACGCCCGGTTCCGATTGCCCGGTCGTTTCGCGACGGCCCGATCAGACCGCGACGGTCTCCAGCAGCCGGTCGCGGTCGGCGGCGGAGGCCGCCTCGCCATGGAGCGTGATGCGTCCCCGCTCCACCGCATAGAAGCGGTCGGCGACCTCCAGCGCGCGATGGATGTTCTGCTCCACCAGCAGGATGGTCAGCCCGGCCCGCTTCAACTCGGTGATGATCGAGAAGATCTCGTCGACGATCATCGGCGCCAACCCCTCCGTCGGCTCGTCGATCAGCAGCAGCCTGGCGGTGCCGACCATCACGCGGGCCATCGCCAGCATCTGCTGCTCGCCGCCGGACAGGGTGGTCCCCAGCTGCCGCCGCCGCTCGGCCAGCCGCGGAAAGCGGGCGAAGGCGCTGCCGATGGCCCGCTCGTTCTCCTGGCGGGCGCGTCCGGGGCATTGGCGCAGCCCCAGCCGCAGATTCTCCTCGACGCTGAGGCCGGGGAAGATGCGGCGATCCTCCGGCACCAGCCCGAGCCCGAGACGCGCGATCTCGTCGGGCGTCCGTCCGGCCAGATCGGCACCGTCGAAGCGGATCGTGCCGGAGCTGGCCGGCACCCAGCCGGCGATGGATTTCAGGATGGTGGTCTTGCCGACGCCGTTGCGGCCGAACAGACCAACCACCTCGCCCGGCCCGGCCTGCAGGGATATCCCCTGCAGGACATGGCTGAGGCCGTAATGCGCGTGCAGGTTCTCGATGGAAAGCATGATGGCGTCACCTGTGTCCGAAATAGGCGGCCTGGACGGCCGGATCGGCGCGCACCGCCATGGGTGGCCCCTCGGCGATCTTGCGGCCCTGCGCCATCACGAC
Source organism: Azospirillum thiophilum (assembly GCF_001305595.1). NCBI lineage: Bacteria > Pseudomonadati > Pseudomonadota > Alphaproteobacteria > Rhodospirillales > Azospirillaceae > Azospirillum > Azospirillum thiophilum. The sequence continues at coordinate 319,368 of NZ_CP012404.1, read as the reverse complement.
GACATGGTCCGACAGGCTCATCACCAGACCGATGTCGTGTTCGATCAGCAGCACCGTCAGGTCGCCGGCCAGCGAGCGGATCAGCGCGCCGGTGTCCGCCGTGTCGCCGTGGCTCATGCCCTGGGTCGGCTCGTCCAGCAGCAGCACCCGCGGTTCGGCGGCCAGCGCCACCGCGATCTCCAGCCGCCGCTGCTCGCCGTGCGACAGGTTGCCGGCAAGCTCGCGCGCCTTGGCCGACAGGCCGAACCGCTCCAGCAGCGCGTCGGCCTTGGCCAGCGCCCGGCGGCTGTGGCCGACCGGACGCAGCGCGTGCCAGGGCCGCTCCAGCACCTGGGCCGCGATCCGCAGGTTCTCCAGGACCGGCAGCTCGAAGAACAGGTTGGTGATCTGGAAGGAGCGAGCCAGCCCGGCGGCGAGCAGCCGGTCGGGCGACCGCCCGGTGACGTCGGCGCCGTCCAGCGTCACCCGGCCGCCGGTCGGGCGGATGGCGCCGCTGATCAGGTTGAACAGCGTGCTCTTGCCCGCGCCGTTGGGACCGATGACCGAGGTGATCCGGCCGGCGGCGGCATCGAAGCCGACGCCCGCCACCGCCTGGAGCCCGCCGAAATTCACCGACAGGTCGCGCACGCCCAGTGCACAGGCGCGGCCCGCGCCCGTCGCCGCCGTCCTGAGGGAGGATGCCGTCATCGGGCCGCCCTCCCCTGGTCGCCGCGGCGGCCCAGCCGGGCCAGCAGGGCGCCGACCAGCCCCTTGCGCAGGAAGATGACGGACAGCATGAAGATGACCCCCACGACGATCAGGTGATGCTCGGTCCAGGATCCGACGACCGAGCGCAGGGCGGTCAGCAGCAGGCTGCCCACCACCGGCCCGATCAGCGTGCCGACCCCGCCGACGATGACGGTGATGACGGCGTTGCCGGAGGTCTCGAAGAACATCAGTTCGGGCGAGACGAAGCCGCGCAGCATCGGATAGAGCGCCCCCGCCGTTGCTGCGACGCAGGCCGCCAGCACATAGACCGCCAGCTTGTAGCGCCAGGCGTCGAAGCCCAGGAACGGCACGCGCTTCTCGTTGGCGCGGATGGCGGCCAGCGTCCGGCCGAACGGCGCGTCCATCAGATAGGCCAGCCCGGCATAGGCCGCCACGGTCAGGGCCAGCACCAGCAGGAAGAAGGACAGCGGGTCGGCGGTGTCGAGGCTGAGCGGACCGAAGCCGACCCGGATCTGCGGGATGCCGATCAGCCCGTCCGACGCGCCGAGCGCGCGGGTGTTGTAGACGGTCTTGGCGGCGACCTGGGCCAGCCCGAAGGTGATGAGGGCGAAATAGACGCCCTTCACCCGGTTGGCGATGACGCCGCCGATCAGCCCGGCCAGCGCCCCCGCCAGCAGGGCCGCCGCCATCGCCAGCCAGAAGCTGGCCGCGACGTCGCGCAGGACCAGCGCCGAGACATAGGCGCCCAGCCCGAAATACAGCGCCTGCCCCAGCGACAGGAGGCCGGTGTAGCCCAGCAGCAGGTCGACGCTCATCGCCAGCCCGGCGAAGATCAGCGCCTCGGTCGCCAGCCGCAGGTAGAAGCCGTTGCCGGTCGCCCAGGCGACGGCGGCGAAGCCCAGCGCCGCGGCGAGGAAGGCCAGGGCCAGCCAATGGACCGGGGCCAGACGGGAAAGCCGGGAAACCGGCCCGGCGCGGCCGGGGTCGGACAGGGTGCGCAAACTGGTGGCCTCAGGCATGTCCCAGCCTCCCGAACAGGCCCTGCGGCCGGACCATCAGCACCAGCACCATGATCCCGAACACCAGCGGGTCCGACCAGACCGGCGAGATGTAGAGGCTGGACAGCGCCTGCACCTGGGTCAGCAGCAGGCCGGCGACGACCGCCCCCTGGATCGAGCCCATACCGCCGACGATCACCACGGTGAAGGCCATCAGGATGAAGTCGCGGCCCATGGTCGGGAACACCGAGTAGATCGGCGCCAGCAGTACGCCGGACAGGCCGGCCAGCGCCACCCCGAAGGCGAAGGTGCCGGCATAGACCCGGCGCACCGGCACCCCCAGCGACGAGGCCATGTCCTTGTCGAAGGCGGCCGCCCGCACCATGGCGCCGAGCCCGGTGCGGAAGACGACCAGCCAGACCGCGGCGATCAGCGCGAGGCCGAAACCGATCAGGAACAGCCGGTAGTTCGGCAGGAACATGCCGAGGATCTCGGTGCCGCCCTCGATCGGGTTTTCGGGACGCAGGGTGTTGGGGCCGTAGACCAGCTTCAGCAGGTCCTCCAGGATCATCCCCAGCCCGAAGGTCAGCAGCAGGGTCAGGATGTGGCGGTCACGGCTGTGGAAGACCCGCGCGATCAGCCAGCGCTCGGCCAGCCAGCCGATCGGCAGCATCAGCAGCGGCACCAGCACCAGCAGCGCCCAGAAGCCGACCCCCAGCCCGGCCAGGGTCAGCGCCAGGAAGGCGCCCATGGCGTAGAACTCGCCATGGGCCATGTTGATGACGTCCAGCAGCCCGAAGATGATGGTCAGGCCCAGCGCCATCAGGACGACGGCAACCCCGAGCGACAGGCCGTTCAGCGCCTGCGGCGCCAGGACGAATTGCAGATAGTCGATGAGATCGGCCATGGCCGTCGGCTCCTTGAATGCGTCCTCAGAACCGGGTGCATTGGTCCGGCCCGATGGCGGCGTCGCCCGGAACGGTGCCGACGACGTCGAAGCGGGGGCTGTTGCCGTCCGCCGCGATGCGCACGGCGTACATGTCCTGCACCGCCTGATGGTCGCCGGCCCGCATGGTCTTGGTGCCCTGCGGCGTCGCCCAGCTCAGCCCTTCCATCGCCTTGCGCAGCGCGTCGGTGTCGGTGCCGCCGGCCTTCTCGACCGCAGCCTTGAAGAAGCCGATCAGGCCGTAGCTATCGGCGCCGTAGAGGTCGGGGGCGGTGTCGTAGGCCTTGCGGAAGGCGGCGACGAAGGCCTTGTTCTCCGGCGACGCCAGTTCCGCCGAATAGCCGACGCCGGTGACGAAGCCGTCGGCCGCCTTGCCGATGGCGCCGATGTTCTGGGCGGTGACGGTGCCGGACGCGCCGACGATGGTCAGGTTGCGCAGCAGCCCGTACTCGCCCATCTGCGTCAGCAGCCGCACGGTGTCGTTGCCGGCGGTGGAGGTGTAGAGCACGCTGGGCCGCGCGGCGCGGAGCTGGCCGAAATACTGCGAGTAATCCTTGCTGCCGAGCGGCGCGAACACCTCGCCGGTCGATTGCGCCCCGGTCTTCTCCGCCGCCGCCTTGAAGGCCGCGACGGTGGAACGGCCCATCTCGTAGTCGGGGCCGAGATAATAGACCTTGGCTTTCGGCTTGTCCTTGGCCAACCATTCCGCCAGCGCCGCCGACTGCTGCCCCGCCCGCGCGTTCACCCGGAAGACGTTGGGCGAGCATTTGTCGGTGGTGATGGCGTCGGAGAAGGAGACGGTGGTGGCGATCAGCCGGCCGTTGCGCTCGGCCAGTTGCCCGACCGCCAGGGTCGAGCCGGAATTGACGGTTCCGGTCAGGAAATCGACCTTGTTGACCTGGAACAGCTTCTCCGCCTTCTGGGTCGCGACGGCGGGGTTGGCCTCCTCATCCTCGAACAGCAGCTCGATCTGGCGCCCCATGACGCCGCCGGCGGCGTTGACCTCCTTCGTCGCCAGTTCCAGCCCCCAACGGACCTGCTGGCCGATCGGCGCATAGGTGCCCGACAGCGGGGTCACCACCCCGATGCGGATGGGTTCGGCGGCGGACGCGCCGCCGGCCAGTCCGAGCAGGACGAGCGCGGCGGTGCCGAGAAGCGTGGTCTTGGTCATGATTTTTGGTTCCTCCCTATGGGGTCCGTGCTTTGTTGTCCGTGCCTGGAGGCGTCGGTCAGACGCCCTTGAAGACCGGCTTGCGCTTCTCGGTGAAGGAGGCGACGCCCTCCTTGAAGTCCTCCGAGCCGCGCAGGCGGCCGTAGGCCTGCCCCTCGATCTCGATGGCGCCGTCGACCGACACGTTGTTGCCGCGGTTCAGCACGCCCTTGATGGTGCGCTGGGCCAGCGGCGAGAAGCCGCGCAGCTCGTCGACCAGCGCGGCGACCGCCGTCTCCAGCTCGGCGTCGGCCACGCAGTCGGTGACGAAGCCCCAGTCGGCCGCCTGACGGCCGGGAATGCGCTTGGCCCGCATCACCATGTCCTTGGTCCGGCAGATGCCGATCATGTGCAGCAGGCGGGCCGACCCGCCGGAGCCGGGGATCATGCCGATGCGCATCTCCGGCAGGGCGAACTGCGCGGTCTCCGACGCGATGCGGAAATCGCAGGCCAGCGACAGCTCGAACCCGACGCCGAAGCAATAGCCGCGGACCTGGGCGATCACCGGCTTGCGGCAGCGTTCCGGAGCGGCGATGTTGACCGCCAGCTCCGACACATGCTCCGCCGACATCTCCATGAAGCCGGCGATCCTGCCGCCGGACGAGAAATTCTCGCCCTCGGCGCGCAGGACGATCACCCGCACCCTGGGATCGCGGTCCAGTGCGGCGAACACGGCGCCGAACTGGTCGCGCTGGAGCATGCTGACGATGTTGAAGGGCGGGCGGTCCAGCACGATGTCGGCACGCTCATTGGCCTCGTCGATCTCCACGCGGAAGCCGTCGAGGTCGGCGAGCAGGCGGTCGGTGCTGTCGAAACGATAGGGGGTCACGGTGCGGAACTCCTGAAAGGACTGGACTGGATGGGGTGGGGTCAGGGGGCGGCCGGGCCGTTTTCGAGCGCGAACTCGCCGGCCTGCAGCTTGCGGCGCAGGATCTTGCCGACCGGCGATTTCGGGATTTCGTCGAGGAAGACGTACTCGCGCGGGCGCTTGAAGTTGGCGAGACCGGAGGTGCGGCAATGCTCGTCGAGATCCTTGGCCTCGACGCCGCGGGCGCGCTTGACGAAGGCGACGACCCGCTGGCCCCAGCGCTCGTCGGGCAGGCCGGCGACCGCCACCTCCAGCACGCCGTCATGCAGCGACAGCACGCTTTCGATCTCGACCGGCGAGACGTTCTCGCCGCCGGTGATGATCATGTCGTCGACCCGGCCGGTGACGAACAGGTCGCCGTCGCCGTCGAGGAAGCCGATGTCGCCGGTGAAGTACCAGCCGGCATGCAGCGCCTTGGCGTCGGCGTCCGGCCGTTTCCAATAGCCCTCGAAGGACTCGTCCCCCGACAGGTCGGCGACGATCTGCCCCTCCTCCCCGGCCGCCGCCCGCTCCTCCGGATCGAAGCTGCCGAGGCGGACGATGCGGATGCGCTGGTTCAGCGCCGCCTTGCCGGCCGATCCCGGCTTGGCCGGCGCGTTCTGGTCGATGGTGAAGGTGTAGATCTCCGACGAGCCGTAATGGTTGACGAACAGCTCGGGCCGGAAGGCGGCGTCCAGCCGCTTCAGCAGGCCGTCGGTCATCGACGCCCCGGCGAAGCCCAGCTTGCGCACCGACGACACGTCGGTCGCGGCGAATGCCGGGTCGGCCAGCAGGTCGTGATAGAGCGTCGGCACCAGATAGAGGCAGGTCAGCCGTTCCGCCGCGATCAGCTCCAGGGCGCGGGCGGTGTCGAAGCGCGGCAGGCAGACGAAGCAGCCGTCGACCAGCGCCATCGCCAGCAGCGAGCGCACCCCCATCGTGTGGTAGAGCGGCATCACCCCCAGCGTGCGCTCGCCCCGGTGGTAGCAGTTCTGGGCGACATGGGCGACGGCGGCGGCCCGCTCGGTCCGGTGGCGGCGCGGCACGCCCTTGGGCTTGCCGGTGGTGCCGGAGGTGTAGAGGAACAGCGAGACATGCTCCGTCGTGGCGCGGGGCTGCGCCGGGGCCGGGTCGCCGTCCAGCAGGTCGGCGAAGCGGTGCCCGGAGTGGCCGCCACCGGTATCGCCGACCGCGATACGGGGCAGCGCCCGCGCCGCGGCGGAGTCCCCGACGGCGTCGGCCGACACGTCCTGATGGAACAGGGCGCGCACCTCGGCATTGGGCAGGCAGTAATCCAGCTCGTCGGCCTTCACCCGCCAGTTCAGCGGCACGATGGCGATGCCGGCCAGCTGGCAGGCCCAATGGATGGTCGCCATCTCCCATGTGTTCTGCAGCGCGGTGGCGATGCGGTCGCCGGGATGGAGGCCGAACCGGTCGAAGGCGCCGACCAGCCGGCGGATGCGGTCCAGCCACTGCGCGTAGGTCAGCCGCAGGCCGCCGTCGACGATGGCGAGCGTGTCGGGGCTGCGCTCCGCACTGGCCAGGATGCTGCGGCCGAGGTCAAACATGACCGCCCTCCTTCATCGTCTGGCCTGTGACCTCCATCACCGCGCGGACGATGCCGGCATAGCCGGTGCAGCGGCAAAGATGGCCGCTCAGCATGTCGCGTAGCTCCTCTTCGGTGGGTTTGGGGGTGCGGCCCAGGTAATCGGTCAGCGACATCAGGATGCCGGCCGTGCAGAAGCCGCATTGCAGGGCGTGGTGCCGGCGGAACGCCTCCTGGAGCGCGGTCATCCGCCCCCCGTTGGCCGCCGCCAGCCCCTCGACGGTGTCGATGCGCCGGCCGTCGGCCTGCACCGCCAGCGTCAGGCAGGCACGGACCGCCACGCCGTCGATGCGGACGGTGCAGGCGCCGCACACGCCATGCTCGCAGCCGACGCGGGTGCCGTGGGCGCCCAGCTCGTGGCGCAGGAAATCGCTCAGCAGCAGGCGCGGATGGGCGTGGCCGCTGCGCGGCGTGCCGTTCAGGACGATGGAGACGGCATGGCGCGTCTCCGCCGCCAAAACCGGCGGGGAGGCTTGGGACGTCAGCGGCGGCATGACAGGGCTTCCTCAAGGACGGTGCGGCCGATCCGGCGGACGAGGTCGCGGCGGTAGCGCGCGGTGGCATGCTGGTCGTCGTCGCCGCCCAGATCCCAGGCGAAGGCGTTCAGCGCCTCGTCGAGATCCGGCGGCAGCCCGCCCGAAACGAGCGGCCAGGACCGCAGCGTCGGCCGGTCGGCGACCCCACCGACGGCAAGGCTGGCAGAGTGGCCGTCCACCGTGGCGGCGCAGGCGGTGATGGCGAAGTCGCCATGCCGCATCGACATCTCGCGGAAGGCATGGCCGCTGCCCGGCTTCGCCAGCGGGAAGCGCACGCATTCGACGATCTCGTCCGCCGCCTTCACCGTGGTCAGCGGCCCCAGGAAGAAATCGGCGGCGGCGACGGTGCGGCGGCGCTTAGCATTGCGCAGCACCACCTCGCCGCCGCTGGCGACCAGGCAGAGCGGCGTCTCGGCGCTGGGGTCGGCATGGGCGACCGAGCCGCAGAGCGTGCCGCGGTTGCGGGTCTGGAAATGGCCGACCCACGGCAGGGCGGCGGCCAGCAGCGGCACCTCTCGCGCCAGGGCCGGGCGGGCCAGCACCTCGGCCTGGGTGACGGCGGCACCGACGGTCAGCCAGCCGGCCTCGGTGCGCAGGCTGCGCAGCTCCTCCAGCCGGCTGAGGTCGATCAACAGGCGCGGCTGCACCAGCCGCATGTTCAGCATCGGCATCAGCGACTGGCCGCCGGCGATCACGCGGGCGTCGTCGCCCCCGGCCGCCAGCGCCGCCAGCGCGTCGGCGACCGTCGCCGGCCGCAGATAATCGAAGGACGCGGGTTTCATCGGGTGAGTCCCAGAAGGCGCAGCAGCCGCGCCAGGAGCGAAGGAGGCTTGACGGAAGCCGCGGGGCCGCCGGCACGGGCGACCAGCTTTTCGAAGAACTGGCCGATCAGCAGGCGGGACGCGCTGTCGAGCATCCGGCCGCCGACCGCGGCGACCTTGCCGCCGACCGACGCGCCGTAGCGGTAGGTGACGCGCGTGCCGGTCGCCGTCCGCTCCAGCGTGACATGCCCGGTGCCGCTGCCCGAGCCGAGCGCGCTGGTGCCGCTGCCGGTCAGGGTCAGCGCGTTGGGCGGGTCGAGGTCGGACAGCGCCACCTCCGCGGTGTAGCGGCCGCGCACCGGGCCGATGCCGACCACCACCTCCGCCCGGTAGGCATTCGGGCCGACGAGATCCAGCGCCTCGCAGCCGGGCAGCAGCGCCGCCAGCTCCTTGGGGTCGAGCAGGATGGCCCAGACCTGTTCGGGGGTGGCCGGCACATCGCGGCTGCCCTCCCCGGTCAGGCCCCGCCCGCCCTTCACCGCGGCCGGCGGCGGGGCGGCAGAGCCGGCTGCGGATGCCGGGCGCGGCGGTTCCGGCGGATGGATCAGCGCCGCAAGCTTGGCCGGGGTCAGCGGCAGGGACGGCACCTCGCCCGCCGCCACACCGGACAGTGCGTCCGCCACCGCGTTGGCGAGGCAGACCGGGGTGCTCATGCAGTTCCCCTCCCCCACCCCCTTGGCGCCGAGCGGCGTCACCGGCGACGGGCTTTCGCGGTGGAGGATGACGGGCACCGGCACCTCGCAGGCGGTCGGCACCAGATAGTCGGCGAAGGTGCCGGACAGGAACCGGCCGTCGTCGCCATAGGCGTATTCCTCGTACAGCGCGGCGCCGACGGCATGGGCGAAGCCGCCCAGGATCTGGCCCTCCACCAGCAGCGGGTTCAGCAGCCGACCGGCATCGTGCATGGTGACGTAGCGGTCGATCCGCAGCGCCCCCGTGGTCCGGTCGATCTCCACCCCGCAGAAGTCGAAGATGAAGCCGTAGCAGGCGGAGCTGTTAATGTGGTCGGCGTCGGTCGGCGCCTTCAGCGGCTCCGGCGTCCAGAAGGCGGTCTCGCGCAACGCCGCCTCCTGCCCATCGGGCAGCGTGCCGGGCGACCAGTGGCCGGCGGCGGCGACGCGGGAGAAGGACAGCCCGTTGTCCGGGTTGGCCTCGGAAAACACCCTGCCGCCGGCAAAGCGCACATCCTCCGCCCGGCAGTTCAGCGGACCGGCGACCAACGCCGCCATCCGTCCGCGCAGCCGGGTCGCCGCCACCTGCGCCGCCCCCGCCACCGCCCCGGCGAAGCGGCTGGAATAGTTGCCCGACGCGATCGACCAGGCGTCCTTGCCGGTGTCGAGGTCGGTGTTGACGCGGATGTCGTCGAAGCGCAGGCCGAAGACGTCGGCCACCACCTGGGCCAGCACGGTGCGGTGCCCCTGCCCCTGCGGCGCCGACGCCACCGTCACCGACACGCCGCCGGTGGGATCGACCGCGACGCTGGCGGTCGCCTGCGCGCCGTTCTTCGGCCCGGCCTTGCGCCGCTCCTCGGCGGTCAGGACGGTGGTGATGTAACCCATGTTGGAGATCGACGGCTCGACCACCGCGGCGTAGCCGATGCCGTAGAGCCGCCCCTCGGCCCGCAGCGCCGCGCGCCGGGCCTTCAGCGCGTCGAGCGCGCCATCGCGCACCGCCTGCTCCAGCGTCGCGCGGTAGTCGCCGCTGTCGAGTGTCCCGCCCGACGCCGTGCGGTAGGGCATGGCGTCGGCCGCCACCAGATTGCGGCGGATGACGTCGAGTGGATCGAGCCCAAGCTCCGCCGCCACCCGGTTCATCAGCCGCTCCAGCCCGTAATAGAGCTGGCCGCCGCCGAAGCCGCGGTTGAGGCCGGTCGGCGTCTTGTTGGTGACGACGATGCGGTTGGTCACCGCCAGGTTCGGGATGTCGTAGGCCCCGGTCAAATTGCCGTGGTTGCGGTAGAGCGAGGCCGGTTCCGGCGCCCGCAGATAGGCGCCGCAATCCTCGGTCTGCTCCATCCGCAGCGCCAGCACCCGGCCGTCCGGCTCGACCGCCGCCTCGATGCGCATGCGGCGCGCGGTGGCCGAGGTGGCGGCCATCAGATGCTCCAGCCGGTCCTCCACCCACTTCACCGGCCGCCCGGCGACACGGGCGCACAACCCCATCAGCACGACATAGGGGAAGACCGCCTGCTTGTTGCCGAAGCTGCCGCCGGAATGGGGCGGCGTCTTCAGCCGCAGCCGCGACCCCGGCACGTTCAGCGCGCGCGCCATCACCGGATGGACGGCGAAGGGTCCGGAGAAGTTCGACAGCACCTCGTACGCATCCTCGGCCGCGTCATAGTCGGCCAGGACGACGAAGCACTCCATCGGGGTGCAGGAATTGCGGGGATACTCGACCTCGACCGACACGCTGCGGGCAGCGCGGGCGAAGGCGGCCTCGGGATCGCCGTAGCGGAAGCTGCGGCTGTTGACAAGGTTGGAGCCGACCGCCGGGTGCAGCGGCTCCGCCCCCTCCTCCAGCAATCCTTCTCCCAGTGCCTGGGCGATCGAGGTCACCGGCGGCAGCGGGCGGTAGCGCACCGCGATGCGGTCGAGCGCGTCCTCGGCCAGATAGCGGCTGTCGGCCAGCACCACCGCCACCGGCTCGCCGACATGGCGCACGCGGTCGGTGGCGAGGCACCAATGCTCCATCGGCGCGCGCACGCCGACCAGGAACGGGCTGGCAAGGCGCCTGGCGTCGGCCCCGGTCACCACCGCGGCGACGCCGGGCAGCGCCAGGGCGGCGGCGGCGTCGATGCCGAGCAGTTCGGCATGGGCGTGCGGCGAGCGCAGGATCGCGGCGTGCAGGGTGCCGGGCTTCACCGGCAGGTCGTCGGCGTAGCGGGCGACCCCGGTCAGCAATGCCGCGTCTTCCACCCGAGGCATGGCGCGGCCGACGAGCGGTGCCGCATCTGTCCTGGGTTCAACGCTCTGCGTGGCGGTCTGCGTGGCCGTCATCGTCGTCCTCCGGTTACCGGGGAAGACTATTCCGTTCGCCACGCAAAGCTTTTACCGTGGAGTGTCGCGAATTACCCTAGCGTCTCATTTTCGTGCAGGTGGAGGCGGGTCAGGCGTGCCCCGCTCCTTGCCGCCCCGCTTCCTGTCGGTCGAGCAGGGTGACGACGCGGCGGTACTCGGTGGGCGTCACGCCCTGGTGGTTGCGGAAGAAGCGGCTGAAATGGCTGGGCGCCGAAAAGCCGAGCCGGCCCGACACCTCGGTCGCGCTCTCCTGCCCGGCGGCCATGGCGTCGATGGCCGCCTCCATCCGCAGCACGTTGAAATAGAGCGCCGGGGTGATCGCCATCGTCTGCTGGAACAGCCGGAACATGTGGGCGCGCGACAGGCCGGCGGCGGCGGCGACCCGGCCGGCGTCGAACTCCTCGCCCAGCGTCCCGCTCATGAAGCGGATGGCCTGGCGGATGCGGAAGTCGCCGGCCACCGGGGCGGCGTGCCGTGTCCCGCCCAGCGTCCGCCATTCGGAGAAACGGTCGATGATGGCGATCATCAGGTCGAACAGCGCCTGTTCCATCCGGTCGCCCGACGGGTCGTCGTAAAGCAGTTCCGCCGCCATCCGGTCGGCGAGCCGGCGGATGTAGGGCGTCAGCTCGCCGCAGGACTGGGCGAAGAAGCCGGGGCTGCCGCTCGCGTTGAACTCGCGCTGCATGGCGCCCAGCCAGCGCGGCTCGATGTACAGCGCCAGGATCACGGTGCGCGGAGCGCCCGGCTGGTGGGCGTAGGAATGGGCCTCCCAGCTGTTGACCAGCACCGCGGTATCGTCGCGCAGCGGATGGAGCTGGTCCCCCACCGCGAAGCGGGTGTCGGCGCCGGACGCCTTGATCAGCACATGGCAATGGGGATGCGCGTGATGGATCAGCGCATTGTCCATGTCCAGCAGGGCGACGCGGCCGAAGCTCCCCTGGTGGATGCGCATCGCTTTCGACATGGCGTCCGATCCCTTCCGCTCCGCCCGCGGCCGGTATCGGCCGGGGCGGCGTCCAATAGTTTGCTTTTCAAGCTAATCATCATGAAGCGTCATTGCCAGAGCCATATGAACGGGTATGGATGGACGGATGGCCGCCGGCGCCCCTACAGCTTCGTGCGTTTTATATGAAATGCACGAACCTCTATCCCTTTGTTTGGTGATCGGCGGTGCTCTCCGATTCAGGTACGCCCCCGCGCGATCAACTCCGGCGGCGCCAAACCTCCGCACAGACGCCTTCCGCCCCGGCCGGCACGTCCACCAGGGCCGCGGCGGCGCGCAGCAGCAGGCTGTGGCCTTCCGGCACCGGCAACGCCTCTCCCCCGTCGGGCGTGACCGTCAGCGTCCCGGCCAGGGCATGGACCAGCAGCGCATCGCCCGCGGCCCGGCCCGCAGCCCAATGGCTTCCGCCCGCCAGCAGCGTGAGGTTGCCGGTGGCGGAGGCGCGGTCGAGCATCAGGTTCACGTCGCGGATCGGACCGGCGGTCGGTTCGCACCACACCGGCGCCTCGCCGGGAAAGGCGAAGGCCGGCTCCATGCGGCGGCGCTCCACCGGCGGGGCGCCGTCGACGGACAGGCGCATGCCGTCGCCCTCGACGACCGCGATCAGGCGGTCATAGCCGGAAAAGGCGGAGAAAGGTCCGGGTTCGACGACATCGGCGATGCTAACGCGCCACAGGAAACGGCCCTGGCCGCCTTCCCCCTGCCCGTCCGGCGGCCCATCGATCGGTTCGACCGCCAGTTCGGTGGTGACGCCGCCGCCATTCTTCCAGGGAACGCGGCGGTGGTCGGCTGGGCTCAGACGCGTGATCGACGGCAAGGGGCTGCTCCGGAACGGATCGGTTCCACTCCGTCATAGCACAGGTGAGGGCGCAAGGTCAGGGCACGGGACAAGCCCGCCGCGTCACACGAACAGGCTGAAGCTTCCCATCAGCTTCTGCGTGCCGGTCTGGCCGGTGGGGATGGAGTTCATGGTGCCGATGGCGCTGTTCAGCCCGTCCAGCGTCGCCTGCTGGCCGGTGGTGAGCGTCAGGCCGGTACTGCCCTTGGCCGGCTGCTTGGCCACCGTATCGTAATCCTTGCTGTAATTGCCCATCACCACCTGCATGGCGTAGTTCTTCGGGTCCTTGTCAGACTGGCCCTTGTCCCGGGTGACGCGCAGGGTGTAGTCGCCCTTGTCGACGGTTAGGTTGCCGGCCTGCAGCTTCTTGAAGGAGTCATACTCGTCGCCGGCCTTCGGGTCGCTGTCGGCCATCACGCGGCCCAGCCGGTTCATCAGCTGGACCCGGACACCGTCGTCGCCGACCTGGCCCAGGGTCATCTCGCCCTTGGTGGTGACCTTGAACTTGTAGAAATCGACCTTGTCGTTCGGTGCCAGGGTGCTGGCGACGTTCAGGCGGGTGGCGTTCTTGGCGAGCACGCCGATGTCGGTTGCGCCGCCCGTGGTCGTCAGCGCCGACTTGTTGACCGACTTCTCGAAGGTCTGGACTTCGCCGATGGCCTGGTTGCTCTGCGACTTCCTGATCGCCTCGACCGCGTTGTTGATCGACGCGTTGAGGTTGGACACCATAGAGCTGACGCTTGAGAGAGCATCATCCGCCATGATCCGTCATCCTTCTCCCGATCCGACCGTTACGCCTGCCATGGCCGCGCTCCCGCCGACGGCCGATAAACCGACGAGGGGGGCCGCCGGCCGAGCCGTCACCCGGGCATGACTGCCCATGGAGAGTATACGACATCGGCCGGCGAAACATAGGCGGGATTCGTGATTCTTTTGGTCGAATCGTCGAAAACGGAACCGGCGCGCCACGGTGGGGACCGATCCGGGGGTCAGGATGGCCGCTTCGCCGCCGCCGCGGGATGCGACTCGGGCTGGGACCGGGGGGCCGAAACCGCCGCGACGGCCAGCGGCGCGGAGGCCGCAGCCGGTGACGCCGGCTCCTCGACGGGCTGGACATGGGGCGGCTGGGTCGGGCCGGTGACGACATCGAAATCGAACATGACAACCTCTCTTGCGGATGGTGAGGCCGCCCGGATCGCCCATGTTCGGATTTTCAGGATGTGCAGCCCATCGAGGGCCGGAGGTCACAAACACGAAAGCCGCCGCGGGTCGGTCCGGGCGGCTTCGGGAGTGAGCGACAGATGCGCGTTCCTAGGCCGCCGAACGAAACCAGCGGCCAAAATATCGGGAACGTCCGGAGGACGTGATGGAAAGCGCCTGTTGCATGGCAAAGACCATAGCGCGCCGCCGCCGCCCTGCCAAGGGACAATTTCCAAAGGGCCGCCTCACTTGGCCTTCCCTCACTCGGCCGCCCTGCGCTCGCCCACCGTGTCGGCGACATAGGCGTCGCGCCGCCCCATCGGCCGGCCGGGCTGCCCGTCGCGGCGCTTCGTGGTGTCGCGGGTGGTCTGATGCTCGATCTCCGCGTTCAGCTCCGCCCCCAGCAGCACGACGTAGGAGGTCAGGTTGAACCACAGGAGCAGGACGACGACGGCGCCGACCGACCCGTAGGTTTCGTTGTAGCTGCCGAAATTCGACACATAGACCGAAAAGCCCAGCGAGCCCAGCAGCCAGACCGTGGTCGCCGTCGCCGACCCCCAGCTGACCCAGCGCCATTGCGGCTCGCGCCGGTCGGGGGCGTAGCGGTAGAGGACGGCGAGCGCCAGCACGATCGCCAGCGCCAGGATCGGCCAGCGGATAAGGCTGGCGGCCCAGCCGATCGGCGTGTCCTTCAGCCCGACAATGGCGATGGCGGCGGGAACCGCGACGATCATCACCATGGCGACGAGGACGAACAGCAGCCCGGCCACCGTCAGCCCCATCGACAGGGCGGCCAGCTTGAGGAAGCCGCGCCTTTCGGTCTCGCCATAGGCGATGTTCAGCGCCGACACCAGCGAGTTGGTCCCGCGCGACGCGCTCCACAGCGTCAGCAGCAGGCCGAAGATCAGGCCGAATCCCAGCCCCTGCGACGGGGCGGTCGCCACCTTGCGCGCCTGGTCGCTGACGATCGACAGCGCTTCGGGCGGCAGCAGGCCGCGCATCTGGCTCAACTGGGTCTCGATCATCGCCGGATCGGCGACCAGGCCGTAGATCGACACCAGCGCCGCCACCGCCGGGAAGATGGCGAGCAGGGCGTAATAGGCGACGCCGGCCGACAGCATCGACACATTGTCCTTGCCCTGTTCGTCCCACACCCGCAGCAGGATGTCCTTCCAGCCGCGCGCGGGGATGTCGGAGGGGGTCTCCGCCGTCCGGCCGCGCCCGTCCCGGTGCCCGCCGCCGCGTCCGTCCGCGGTGGCCTGCCTGTCCTCCGGGTGGCGATCCGCACGGCCCCGATGCGCATAATAGTGGCGGCGGCTCAGCCCCAGCATGCCGGCATCCCCTCAGGCCACGGCTTCGCGCAGCGCGCCGACACGGTGGCGCGCCGTCTCGATGGCATGGAACTGGGCACCGATGGCGACCTGCAGATGCTCATCCGGCGCGTCGGCCAGGGCGTCGCGGAACAGGGCCAGCGTGTCGTCCAGCCCGCTTTCGAGCCGGACCAGCAGGTCGCCCCGCGCGCCCGGCCCACCGGCCCCGGCAACGACCCGGCCCGCGGCGGTCTCGGCCAGCCCATGCAGCGGCGACCAGGCCCGGCGGCCGTCTCCCACCCCATCCCCGGCCTCGCCGGTCTCGACCCAGCCGCCGCCGTTGCGCAGATCCTCGTCCAGCGCCGCGGCGCTGCGGTCGAGCTGGTCGGCCAGGTCTTCAAGGCGCGGCGACAGGCCCGGGTCGGCTATGGTCATGTCGGCGCGGCGGAACGCCGCCGATCCGTCGCGGCAGGCGGCGATCAGGCCGCTCAGCAGTTGCCGGCTGCGCGGGTCGAGCCGGCGGCCATGGGCGTCGTAATCGTCGAATTCGGTGGTCATCTCCGGCGTGCGGGCGACCGCCCAGCCGAGCCAGAGCGCGCCGATCCCGATCAGCGCCACCGGGATCGGGTTGGCGCGGACGGCGCGGGCGATGCGCCCGGACATGCCGTCGCCGCCGCCCTGGATGACGTCGCGCACCACCTGGACCACACCGCCAGACATCTGGCCGGGCGACAGGCGGAACTCGATCTCGTCGATCACCGAGTCCATCCGGGCGCGGATCGACTCGATCTCGTGCTCGATATCCTCGGGCCGCCGGCTTTGCGAAGCGGCCGCGGGATCGGCCAAGGGACCGGTTGGGGCGGACGGAATGGCGTCGTTGTGGTTGGGCATGCCGGACGTCTCCTGTGGAGGCTGCCGGCTTGCAACACCGCGAGGTGCCGATTGTTCCACCCGCCTCTCCGGCGATCAGGCCAGCGCGGCCATGGCGCCGACACGGCTTGCGCCCTGCCGTATCTACGTATTTTGACGCAGGTCAATGAGTTGCATCCCCGATGCGTCAGGATGGCGCGGTGGATGAGGAGGTGCCCGCCTTCATCCGATGGTCATTCTCCGATTGCCAGTGTCCGATTGCCGTCATCCGATTGCAGCAAGGTGTCCGCGCGCATGTCCCTGGGCGTTCCCATGCAGTGCCCCGACCGGGGCGGCCCGGCCGGCGGCGCTCCCCCGGCCGGCCTTCCGGACGGCTTTTCCAGCCGGCTCGACGCGCTGCTCGCCGCATACCGCATGGCCGGCCGCGGCGTGGGACGGGCCGCCAGGCGCGGGGCGGCGGGCAACCCGGCGCTGGCGGTGGAGGCGGTGGGCTTCCACCCCTGCGGTCCCGGCCGCCTGGGCTGCATGGTGACGCCCTGGTTCCTGGAGGCGGTGCTGCTGCCCGACGACCCGTTCCTGTGGGCGGAGGCCCGTGACGGCGACCCGCTGCCGCTCGAATTGCCGTCCGGCCGCCATCGCTTCACCGCGGCGCGGATGGGGCTGCTCGGCACCCTGGCGGCGATTCCGCTCGCTTCCGACATGGCGCTGTTCCTGGACGCGGAGGATGCCCGCCACGCGGCGCGCCTAGCGCTCGACACCCTGTCGGGGAGACCGGCGCAGGCGCCGTCCGGGTGCCCCGTCCTTGCCGGGCCATGGCCATGACCGTCACGCCGGGCGCCGGGCCGGGCGCCGGAATTCCGGGAGAGGGATCGGTCGCCGTCCGCCTGCAGCTTGCCGATGGACGGATCGGGCGGGCGGCGGTCGCGACCCGCCGCCCCCGCGCCGTCGCCGCCCTGGTCGGGCGCACGGCGGACGAGGCGGTCCGGCTGGCCCCTTTGCTGTTCAGCCTGTGCGGCACCGCGCAGGGGCTGGCGGTCGCCCGGGCCTGCGAGTCGGCGCTGGGGATCGATGCCGCCGCGCACGAGGCGGCGCGCGCCCTGCTGACCGACGCGGAGGCGCTGGACAGCCATGGCTGGCAGGCGGCCGTCGAATGGCCGGCCCGGCTCGGCGCCCCCCCGCGGCCGGCGGCCCTGCGCGGCCTGCGCCCGGCGGTAACGGCGGTCGCGGCGGCGCTCTATCCCGCCGGGGACGGGCTGCGGCTGGGCGGCGGCGCCCTGCGGCCGGACGCGGCGGCGCTGCGCGACGCGCTGGCCCGCCTGTCCGGCTGGCTGGAGGCGGAGATCTTCGCTGGACCGCCGCCGCGGGATGCCGACGGCCTCGCCGCCTGGGCCGCAAGGGGCGGCAACGACGCGGCGCGGCTGGCGGCGCGGCTGATCGAGCCCGATCTGGCAGGCTGGGGCGCCTGCGGCGTACCGCTGCTGGGCGAACGGTCGCCGGACCGGTTCGCCGCGGCGCTCGCCGCCGATGCGTCCTTCGCCGCCCGGCCGCCGCATCCCGCCCTGACCGGCCCGCTGGAGCGGCAGGCCGGGCATCCGCTCGTCCTGTCGGTGACGGAACGGTTCGGCGACGGGCTCGCCCGGCTGTTCGCGGCGCGGCTGGCCGATCTTGCCGAGCTGCCGCGCCGGATGGAGGCCGCCGCCGGAGCGCTGCGCCCCGCCGCCCCGGCCTTCCGCCCGGCCGCTCCATCCGGCCCGGGCACCGGCTGCGGCGTGGCGGAGACGGCGCGCGGGCGGCTGGCGCACTGGCTCCGGCTGGACGAATCGGGGCGGCTGGCCGATGCCCGGATGGTGGCGCCGACCGACTGGAACTTCGCCGCGGACGGGCCGCTGGCGCGCGGGCTGGCCGGCGCCGCGGTGCGCGACGGCGCCGATGCGGTGGAGCGGGCGCGGCTGCTGGTGGCGATGCTCGATCCCTGCGTCGCCTGCGGCATAGAGGTACACGAATGACGACCACTTGCCCGAAACGGGGCAGCCGTCCGATGATGGCCGCAGACGGCTTGCGGCTTCTGGAGTGGGAGAGCGCGTGATGTGCACGGTTTGCGGATGCGGCGAAGGCGAGACCCGGATCGACGGTGCCGCGATGGATGAGGACGGGCACGAGCACGTCGGCCCGGACGGCAAGATCTACCGCCATCGCCACGGCGAGGGGCACGCCCATCCCCACACCCACGGGCATGACCATGGCGATACCCACGAGCATGTCGGCCCCGACGGCACGGTGTTCCGCCACAGCCACGACGGCCACGGGCACCATGAGCATGAGCATGACCACGGCCATACCCATGACCACGAGCATGGCCATGGGCACCATGAGCATGGGCATGACCACACCCAGGCGCACGACCATCGCCACCGTCCCGACCGGCCGGACGCCATCGACGGCGGCGCCGCGCTGAACCGGCCGCGGCTGGTCACGATCGAACGCGACATCCTCGCCAAGAACGACGCGCTGGCCGACGTCAACCGCCGCCGCTTCGCCGGGCGCGGGGTGTTCGTGCTGAACCTGATGTCCAGCCCCGGCTCGGGCAAGACGACGCTGCTGACCCGCAGCCTGACCGACCTGAAGGGCCGCTTCCCGGTCGCGGTGATCGAGGGCGACCAGCAGACCAGCTTCGACGCCGACCGCATCCGCGCCACCGGCACCCCGGCGGTGCAGGTCAACACCGGCAAGGGCTGCCATCTCGACGCCGGCATGGTGGCGCAGGCCGCCGACCGGCTGGAGGCCGGGGGGCAGTTCGCCGGCGACGGCGTGCTGTTCGTGGAGAATGTCGGCAATCTGGTCTGCCCGGCCGGCTTCGACCTGGGCGAAACCCACCGCGTCGTGGTGCTGTCGGTGACGGAGGGCGAGGACAAGCCACTGAAATACCCGGACATGTTCGTCCGCGCCGACCTGCTGGTCGTCAACAAGATCGACCTGCTGCCGCATCTGACATTCGACGTGGAGCGGATGATCGGCTATGCCCAGCGCCTGAACCCGTCGCTGGCGGTGATCCAGCTGTCGGCCACCGGCGGCGAGGGGCTGGAGGAGTGGTACGACTGGATCGCCGACGGGCTGGCAGAGGCCCGCGCGGCCCGCGCCGCCACGCCCGAAGCCGTCTCCGCCGTCACCCCTGCCGTCTGACCGAAGGACCGCCGCCATGTGCCTCGCCGTTCCAGCCCTGGTCACCGCCCTGCTGCCCGACGACCGCGCCACCGTCAGCCTGGGCGGCGTGACCTCCACCTGCTCGCTGGAGCTGGTCGAGGACGTGGCCGTCGGCGATTATGTGATCGTCCATGTCGGCTACGCGCTGTCCCGCCTCGATGCCGGGGAGGCCGAACGCACGCTGGCCCTGCTGGCCGAGGTCGCGGACGCCGAAGCCGCCGCCTGACCGCCATCCCGCACGCCCACCCACCCGACCATCCCGGACCCCCGCCATGACCGACCGCCGCCTCTTCACCCGCAAGCTCGACATCGCCCGCGGGGCGGTGGACATGACCCACGGCTCGGGCGGCAAGGCGATGGCGCAGCTGGTGCGCGAGCTGTTCGCCGCCGCCTTCGCCAATCCCTGGCTCGACCAGGGCAACGACCAGGCGGCCTTCGACGTGCCGGGCGGGCGGATGGTGATGACGACCGACGGCTTCGTCGTCTCGCCGCTGTTCTTCCCCGGCGGCGACATCGGCTCGCTGGCCGTCCACGGCACGGTGAACGACGTCGCCATGGCCGGCGCGGTGCCGCTGCACCTGACCGCCGGCTTCATCATCGAGGAGGGCTTCCCGCTGGCCGACCTGAAGCGGGTGGTCGACAGCATGGCGGCGGCGGCGCGCGAGGCCGGGGTCGCCATCGTGTCGGGCGACACCAAGGTGGTGGAGCGCGGCAAGGGCGACGGCCTCTTCATCACCACCACCGGCATCGGCATGGTCCCGCCGGGCGTGGCGCCGTCGGGCGACCGGGCGCGGCCGGGCGACGCCATCCTGGTCAGCGGCACCATGGGCGACCATGGCGTCGCCATCATGTCGACCCGCGACAATCTGGGCTTCGAGACGGCGATCCTGTCGGACAGCGCGGCGCTGAACGGGCTGGTCGCGGCGATGGTGGAGGCGGTGCCCGGCGTCCATGTGCTGCGCGACCCCACCCGCGGCGGGCTGGCGACGACGCTGAACGAGATCGCCCACCAGTCGGGTGTCGGCATGCGGCTGCGCGAGGCCGACATCCCGGTGCGCGCCGAGGTCACCGCCGCCTGCGAATTGTTGGGCCTGGATCCGCTCTATGCCGCCAACGAGGGTAAGCTGATCGCGATCTGCGCCGAGGAGGAGAGCGGCCGGATGCTCGCCGCGATGCGCGCCCACCCGCTGGGACGGGATGCCGCCTGCATCGGCCGTGTGGTGGAAGACCCCCATCGATTCGTCCAGATGGAGACCCGGTTCGGCGGCCGCCGCATCGTGGATTGGCTGACCGGAGAACAGCTTCCCCGTATCTGCTGACCCGTACCGCCGGGCTAACCCACTGTTTCCAAAGATGCGGCCCCTTTGGCGGGACCCCTTTCGCGCGCTGGCCGTTGCCTCTCCCGGATGGTCCTATGCTCTGACCAGAGACGATCAGCGACGAGAAACTCCAATGGCGTTGTCCAACATCGCTCTTTTGGGCGCTCCCCGTCTGGACCCCGGCCGGATGGCCGGAGCCCGGTCGGCGATGCAGGCGATGGACCGGCTGCCCGGCTGCCCGCCCCTGCACCGCCACCGGGTGAAGCGCGCCTTCGACATCGTCGGCGCGCTTGGACTGCTGGCGCTGTTCGGGCCGCTGATGCTGGCGATCGCCTGGATGGTGGCGCGCGACGGCGGGCCGGCGGTGTTCGGCCACCGGCGCATCGGTGCCGACGGGCGCCCCTTCACCTGCCTGAAATTCCGCTCCATGGTGGTCAATTCCGCCGAGGTGCTGGACCGGCTGCTCGCCACCGACGAGACGGCGCGCGGCGAGTGGCTGGCGACGCGCAAGCTGCGCCGGGATCCCCGCATCACCCCGGTCGGCCGTTTCCTGCGCAAGTCGAGCCTGGACGAGCTGCCGCAGCTGGTCAACGTCCTGCGCGGCGACATGAGCCTGGTCGGGCCGCGCCCGATCATCGACGACGAGGTGCCCTATTACCGCGCCTGCTTCTCCTTCTACACCCGCTGCCGCCCCGGCCTGACCGGGCTGTGGCAGGTCAGCGGCCGCAGCGACGTCGATTACGTCCGCCGCGTCCAGCTCGACACCGCCTATGTCGTCGGCTGGAGCTTCTGGACCGACATCGGCATCATGCTGCGCACGGTGCGCGTCGTCGTGAAGGGCAGCGGCGCCTACTAGTAGTTGACTTTCCCCCCTCGAAAGCAGCCATCCGTTCACGCCGTCGCGCGCTCCATCGGGGCGCGCGACGGCGTCGTTGCCGCCCACCATCTCCCAGCTTGCCGGAACCGGGCTGGACTTTGAGAATGGGCGAACGACGTGTTAGGGTCGCTTCAACCGGCGAAACCCCTGGTAAAGTGAACGATGCGTGTGAGACCGCCGGCCGGACCGGCCAGTCAAGAGGGGCCTAGGATGGCGAAGCTGCTGGCTGCCTTGCTGCTGATGATGGTGGCGATCGGGCCGGCCTGCGCCGTGGCCCCCACCAGCCGCGCCGACACCGTCGCGGCGCTGGACCGTTACCGCAGCGATTTCGCGAAGATCCGTGGCTATGGATCGCTTTCCACCGCCGACCGCAACTACGTCCTCTTTTCCGACGCCATGCGCCGGGTGCTGACGGAGCATGTGAAGCCCTTCGATCCGCAGGTGCTGATCGACAAGGCCGAAGACGGGCTGAAGAAGAAGAAGGCGGAGAACCCGCGCGCCAGCGACCGCATGCTGACCGAAGCGGCGCTGGACGGCATGCTGGGCTCGCTCGACCCCTATTCCAGCTTCCTCGATTCCGAGCGCTACCGCTACCTGCGCGAACAGACGCAAGGGGAGTTCGGCGGGCTCGGCATCGAAGTGACGATGGACGAGGACAGCGGGCTGATCAAGGTGGTCTCCCCGATCGACGGCTCGCCCGCCGCCCGCGCCGGCCTGCGCAGCGGCGACCTGATCGCCCGCATCGACGACATGGCGGTCAAGGGGCTGAACCTGCACGACGCCGTCGCCCGCATGCGCGGGCCGGTCGGCAGTTCGGTGGCCCTGTCGATCCGCCGGCCGCCGGCGACCGACGCCAACACGCGGGTGTCGCTGACCCGCGCCATCGTCAAGATCCAGCCCGTCCGCTACCGGCTGGAAGGCAACGTCGCCTATGTCCGCATCGCCACCTTCAACCAGTCGACCTCCACGGCGCTGGATGCGGCGGTCGAGGACATGCGCCGCCAGTCCAGGGGCCGGCTGATCGGCGCGGTGATCGACCTGCGCAACAACCCCGGCGGCCTGCTGGAACAGGCGGTGCAGGTGGCCGACCGCTTCCTGGAGACGGTGGACATCGTCTCGGTCCGCGGCCGCGACCCGGAGGAATCCCGCTCCTACCGCGGCACCTCGGGCGACCTGCTGGCCGGGCTGCCGGTGGTGGTGCTGATCAACAGCGGCTCGGCCTCGGCGTCGGAGATCGTCGCCGGCGCCCTGCAGGATCACCACCGGGCGCTGCTGTTCGGCTCGCGCTCCTACGGCAAGGGATCGGTGCAGACCATCTCCTCGCTCAGCTCCGACACCGGCATCCGCCTGACCACCGCCCGCTACTACCGTCCGTCGGGGGCACTGGTCGACTGCTTCGGCGTGTCGCCGAACCTGGAAGTCAAGCCGACCCACGGCAGCACCGAGGAAAGCCATCCCGACCCCGCCACCTGCGACGCCAATGCTCCCGTCCCGCCCAAGCCGCAGGTCTGGATGGTCGCGGACATGTGCCCGGACGTGATGGACAAGGCGCCCAAGCCAGACGACGACCGTCCGCTGGAATGCGCGGTGTCGGCCATCCGCAACCGCCTGACCGGGACGCTGGCCGGAGGGGAGTGAGGGAGCCCCTCTCTCCCGCCCCGGGAGAGGGTGTTTTCCTACCCCACGAACCCCGGCCCCATCACCCGCGTCTCCACCGTCCAGCCCATCCCGTGCGCGGCGATGGCGGCGACGGTGCCCGGCAGGACGCGGCGGTCGAACAGGCTCCAGTCGGCCGGAACGCCGACATCGGCCCGCAACTCGGGCCCGATCTCCAGCAGGGCCGGTGCCGCACCCGGCGTCACCTCCACCGCGAATTGGTCGAGCGGCATCGACAGCCCGACGCCGGCCGCCTTGATGAAGGCCTCCTTCCGCGTCCAGGCCAGCAGGAAGCCCTCGTCCCCCTGGCCGGCGGGCAGCGCCCGCAGGGCGGCGCGCTCGACGGCATGGAAGAAGCGGTCGGCGATCCCCTCGGCACTCTCGATGGGGCGCAGCCTCTCGATGTCGATGCCGATCCGCCCCTCCGCCGCCACGGCGATGGCGAGGCTGTCCTCGCTGTCGCTGAGATTGAAGGCCGGGCCGCCGGCCAGCGACGGCTTGCCATGCGCGCCGTAATCGAAGCGGAGCCCCGCCGGGTCGCGTCCCGTGCAGCGCCCCAGCAGCAGCCGCAGCAGCCCCCGGCGCAGCACGAAGCGGTCGGTCAGCCGCTCCATCAGGAAACGGTCGGCGCGCTCGATCTCGTCGGCGGACAGCAGCGCCCGCAGGGCGCCCCTGTGCGCCGACAGGCGGGTGAGGTCGGCGAACCAGACGCGGACCACGCCGAGGCCGAGGACGTAATCCTCGGCGGTCGGGTCATGCCCGGCGGTACCGCCGGGTTCTTGTGCGACAGCGCCGTCATGCATCGGACAGCGATCCTCCCTCGGAAATTAGCGCCCTGGCTCCGGCAGGGGTTTGGGGTATCATGCGCCCCTCTTGCATTCGCCCCCGCATCCGGACCAGGACCCCATGGTTGACACCGCCCTGCTCGCCCCGCACCTGACCAACGTTCTTCGCGACGCCTTCATCCCGGAGCTGCCCAATCATTACCGCGGCAAGGTGCGTGAAAACTACGACCTTCCCGACCAGGGCGACGGGGCGCGGCGCATCCTGATCACCACCGACCGCCTGTCGGCCTTCGACCGCATCCTGACGGCGATCCCCTTCAAAGGGCAGGTGCTGACCCAGACCGCCCGCTTCTGGTTCGAGGCGACCAAGGACATCTGCGCCAACCATGTCCTGGAATATCCGGACCCCAACGTGGTGGTGGCGAAGCGGCTGACCATCATGCCGGTCGAGATCGTGGTCCGCGACTATATGGCCGGCACCACCGGGACCTCGATCTGGTCGATGTACAAGCAGGGCCGGCGCGAGATGTACGGCCACATCTTCCCCGACGGGCTGCGCCAGAACCAGAGGCTCGGCACCCCGATCATCACGCCGACCACCAAGGCCTTCGACGCCGGCCATGACGAGGAGCTGACCGCGGCGGAGATCGTCGGCCGCAACCTGCTGACCCGCGCCCAGTGGGACGAGGTGTCGGACAAGGCGCTGGCCCTGTTCGCCCGCGGCCAGAAGATGGCGGCGGACCGCGGCCTGATCCTGGTCGACACCAAGTACGAGTTCGGTTTCGACCAGGATGGCAACATCCTGCTGGCCGACGAGATCCACACGCCCGACAGCTCGCGCTACTGGTTCGCCGGCAGCTACCAGGAGCGGTTCGAGACCGGCGGCAAGCCGGAGAGCTTCGACAAGGATTTCGTCCGCAACTGGGTGGTCGCCCGCTGCGATCCCTACACCCAGGACATCCCGGAGATCCCCGGCGACGTCGTGCTGGAAGCCGCCCGCGTCTACATCGAGGCCGGCGAGACCATCACCGGCCGCCCGTTCGAGGTGCCGGCCACGCCCGTTCCGGTGCTGGACCGCATCCGCGCCAACCTCGCCCCCTACTTCCCCAAGTGAGACTTGCCAAGCGAGACTTGCCAAGTGAGCGGAGAGGGCTCCATGCGCATCGCCATCCTCGACGATTATCAGCAGGTCGCCCGCGACCTTGCCGACTGGTCGCAATTGCCGGACGGCGCCGGCCTGACGGTGTTCGACCGGCCGCTCGGCGACGAAGACGCGGTGGCGGCTGCGCTGGAGCCCTTCGACGTGCTGGTGATCATGCGCGAGCGGACACCGTTCCCCGCGGCGCTGATCGGCCGGCTGCCGAACCTGAGGCTGCTGGTCACCACCGGCGCCCGCAACAACTCAATCGACCTCGCGGCCTGCGCCGCCCGCGGCATCACGGTCAGCGGCACCCGCATGGTCGGCACACCGACCGCCGAGCTGACCTGGGGCCTGATCCTGGCGCTGGCCAAGCGCATCCCGGCGGAGGAGCGCGCCCTGCGGGACGGCCGCTGGCAGACCGGCCTGACCGACGACCTGGAGGGCAGGCGGCTGGGGCTGGTCGGGCTCGGCAAGCTCGGAACCAAGGTGGCGAGGATCGGCCAGGCCTTCGGCATGGAGGTGGTGGCCTGGAGCCAGAACCTGACCGACGAGCGCGCGGCGGAAGCCGGTGTCGCCCGCGTCGGCAAGCGGGAGCTGTTCGCCACGTCCGACGTGATCAGCCTCCATCTGGTGCTCGGCGACCGCACCCGCGGCGTGGTCGGGGCGGAGGAGATCGGCGCGATGAAGCCGACGGCGCTGTTCGTCAACACCTCGCGCGCCGGGCTGGTTGACGAGGCGGCGCTGATCCATGCCCTGCGGCACGGCCATATCGGCGGGGCCGGCATCGACGTTTTCCCCATCGAGCCTCTTCCGGCCGACAGCCTTTGGCTCGGCCTTCCCAACACCGTCCTGACACCCCATCTGGGCTATGTGACGCGGGAGAATTACGCGGTGTTCTACCGCGACGCCCTGGAGGACATCCTGGCCTGGACGGCCGGATCGCCGGTGCGGCTGCTCTCCCCCGTCTAGATCGGATCGCGTAAAATCGGCATCGATTTGAAGCGTGAATCCGATCGCCAAACATAAGGCTAGAGTTTCGTGCGTTTCATATTAAACGCACGAAACTCTAGACGGGCAACGGAGACGGAGGGTGCCGGTGGGGGTGCGGACAGGGATCGGGGACGGCATCCGGAACGGCTTCTGGGCAAGGGTGGGCCGGCATCAGCTGGGCCTGCTCGTCGGGCTCTCGATCATCGCCGGGCTGCTGTTCGGCTTCGTCGAGCTGGCCGGCGAGGTGATGGAGGGAGAGACCAGCGCCTTCGACAAGCGGCTGCTGCTGGCGCTCCGCGACCCGCTGAACCCCGACCAGCCCGGCGGCCCCTGGTGGCTGGCCCGGGTGGCGCGCGACATCACCTCGCTCGGCAGCACCACCATCCTGACGCTGGTCACCGTCGCGACGCTGGGTTTCCTGCTGCTGCTGCACAAGCGGGCGGCGGCGCTGCTGGTGCTGGTGTCGATCGGCGGCGGCGGGGCGCTCAGCGCCGGGCTGAAGATGCTGTTCGACCGCGCCCGCCCCGATCTGGTGCCGCACGGCGATCAGGTGATTTCCGCCAGCTTCCCCAGCGGCCACGCCATGCAGTCGGCCGTGGTCTACCTTACGCTGGGCGCCCTGCTGGCCCAGTTCGTGGAGGGGCGGCGGACCAAGGCCTACCTGCTCGCCTGGGCGATGGTGCTGACGCTGGTCATCGGATCGAGCCGCGTCTATCTGGGCGTCCATTGGCCGACCGACGTGCTGGCGGGCTGGAGCGTCGGCGCCGCCTGGGCGGCGCTGTGCTGGATCCTCGCCGAATGGCTGCAGCGCCGCGGCACCGTCGAGCAGGACCGGCCGGAGGCGACGGTGGGGCGGTAAGGCGTGCGGGCCGACTGCGGTCTTGCCGGACCGTTTGTGAACAAGCGGGTTGAATACCGAAGCGTGCCCGCCGATAGTGTCGGCCCTACCCCTTTCGGATCAGGCCGCCCATGCCTCACGGCACTCTCGACCGCGAAACCCTGGAAGCCGTGGGCGTCCTCGCCCGCGCGGTGGACGGCGAGCGGGTGCCCGGCGTCCTGGAATGCCGGCTGCTGGCGAACGCGCTCCGCCGCACCCTGGACTCCGGACGGGAACTCGAGCTGGCCGAAGCCTCCCGCGTCTTCCGCACCCTGGACGCCGACCTGCGCGACCGCATCGTCGCCCGTGCCCGGCAGGAGGCCCGGCAGGCCCGCGGCCAGGGAACCGATGCCGCAAGGCAGGCAGTCACCCAGGAGGGACCGGCGGCCGAGAGGCCGGCAGCGGCCGAACCGAAGGCGCGCGCCGGCACCAACTTCCTTGCCGCCCTCAACGGCCTGCGCCCCGCCGCCAGCAGCCGCAACGCCGCCCGCGACCGCCTGCGCGCCGCGGTGGACACCCAGCGCCGCGTCGGTCAACGGACGGAACCGACGCTGGACTGACGTCATGCCAACGGCTTTCGATGGGTCACCATCGAAAGCCGTTGGTCTTATTTCAGGAAGAACTGGACCGGAACGACCAGCTCGATGCGCTCCTGCGCCATCTCCTCCGGCGGAGCCGGCAGGGGCGAGGCGCGGCGGACCATCTCCACCGTCTCCTCGTCCAGGACGCTGTGGCCGGAACTGCGGTCGATCTGGACCGACAGCACGCGCCCCTCGCGGTCGATGGTGAAGCGGACCTGGGCGACGCCCTCCTGCCGGCGGGCCTGGGCGGAGCGCGGGTAGCGCTTGTGGCGTTCCAGATGGCCCAGAACCCGGCCCTGCCAGCTCGGCACCGCCCGGCTGGGTGCCGTCGATGGTGCCGGCGCCGCCGGCGCCGGGGCGGCGACGGGAGCGGGCGGAGCGGCGGCGGGGGCCGGCTGCGCCTGCTGGACCACCGGGCGGGGCGGCTTCGGCTTCTCCGGCTTGGGCTTCGGCGCTTCCTTCTTCACCTCGGGCTTGGGCTTCGGCGGATCGGGCGGCGGCTTGGGCAGCACCACCTCCGGCTCGACCACGGGCGGCGGCTCCGGCGGCGGGGGCGGTTCCTCGACCACGGGTTCGGGTTCGGGCGGCGGCGGCTCGGGAAGCGGCTCGACGACCGGCTCCGGCATCGGTTCCGGCAGCGGGATGTCGATGGCGGGGGCCGGTTCGGGCGGAGCCACCGGCAGCGGCGCCAACTCCAGCAGCACCGCCGGCTGTTCCGCTTCGGAGGGCATGATCGGCACATGCCAGGCGACCATGGCGACGCCGGCCGCGGCATGGACGCCCAGCGCGACCATCAGGCTGCCGCCCCAGCGGGCAAAGCCCCGCGCCGGCCTTTCCCCTCCGTCCGAGGTCCAGTCAGCCGCGCCGAAATCGGAGGCCGCGCTCATGGGGAGGGGGCCGTTTCCAGGCCGACGAGGCCGATCTTCAGATATCCCGCGCCGCGCAGGCTGTTCATCACCTCGGTCAGCGCACCGTAATCGACCGTCTTGTCGGCCCGCAGGAAGACACGCTGGCTCTTGTCGCCATGGGTGGCGGCGTCCAGCGCGGCGCCCAGCGCCTCCTTGGTGGTCGAGGTCTCGCCCAGCGACAGGGTCTTGTCGGCCTGGATGGTGAGGAACAGCGGCTTGTCGGGCCGTGGCGTCGGCATCGCGGTGGAGGCCGGCAGGTCGACCGGCACATCCACCGTCGCCAGCGGCGCCGCCACCATGAAGATGATCAGAAGGACGAGGACGACGTCGATGAAGGGCGTGACGTTGATCTCATGGGTTTCGGTCAGATCGTCGTCGTTGCCGCCGGAGCCGAGGCGCGCACCCATCCCCGTTACTCCGCCGCCTGGGATTTGCCATGGGCCTGGGTGGCCCGGGGCAATGCATGGCGGTCGATGTCACGGCTCAGCAGCCGCAGCACCGCGGCCGACGCATCGGTCAACTGCGCCTTGTGCCCGCCGATCGCGCGGCTGCAGGCGTTGTAGACCACCACCGCCGGGATGGCGGCGACCAGCCCGATGGCGGTCGCCAGCAGTGCTTCGGCGATGCCCGGCGCCACGACGGCGAGGTTGGTGGTCTGCGCCTTGGAGATGCCGATGAAGCTGGTCATGATGCCCCACACCGTGCCGAACAGGCCGATGAAGGGGCCGGTGGACCCGATGGTGGCGAGGATGCCGGTGCCGCGCGCCATGCGCCGGCCGGCGGCCGCCTCGATCCGCTCCAGACGCGAGGCCGCACGGTCCATCAGGCCGTCGCGCGACGGGGCGTCGGCCGACAGGTGCGTCTCTGCGATCACCGCGCGCACCAGCGTTGCCGCGGTGCCCTGGCTGAAACCGACCCGCTCCGCCGCCTGGGACAGCGAACGCGCCTCCTCCAGCATGGCAAGAGCGGCACGGGCCTTGCGCTTGGCCGCGGACAGCTCGAAGGTCTTGGCGATGGCGATGGTCCAGGTCACGACCGAGGCGAGCGCGAGCCCAACCATCACCGCCTGCACCACCGGGCTTGCGGTGACGAACATGCCCCAGGGCGACAGGTCGTGCGGCAGCGACGCCAAGGCCGTCGCGGCATCGGCCGCGCCCTGCCCCACTCCCTGCCCGGCTCCATTGCCCATCCCCTGACCAGCCGGAACCGTCGCCTGAACCGCCGTGTGCACCGCAGTCGCCGCGGCCGCCGGATCGGCGGCGGGCGGCGGCGATCCGGCGGCGGGAGCGGCTGCCTCCTGCGCATGGGCGGCGGCGCCGGCCATCAGCACCCCGACCGCGGCAACAGCGGCGGCCAGGACAGGACGGTGGCGAAACGATGTCGGCATGGCGGTCCAACTCCCCTCGACGCGTGTCCACCACGCGCCGTGCAAAAACCCGATGACACTCCAGAGCAAAGCCCCCATCGGGTTTATAGTGCGAATGAGTCTCAATCGCACTGAAAATCGTCCGGCACTTGCCGGGATTCCGCCGTTTTTTATGGGGTTTTCAAACGGCCTAGCCCGCATTTCGTTTGCCTGACGAACCATTTCACGCATGGGGGCAGCACAGACCGCAAATGTGCGAACGAATCTCAATACCACAAAAACCGCGGTGTCGCGAGAAATCTGGTCGTTGCAGCGACCGAATCCAACCAAATCCGCGCAACCTTCCAACCCCGTCAGCGGTTGAACAGCCGAACAGCGCATATCCGATCCGTCTTGAAGGAGGGGCCTGATGAACCGCGTGTCGGTTGTGGATGAGAATGGCAGCTTCCGGCTGGTCGTCTGCGACGGTCGCTTCGCCGTGGTGGAAACGCGGGCCGGCAAGGTCTTCGGCGTGCCGCAAGACCGTGACGGCGGCCGCGACGGCGCCGCCGACAGCCCCGACGGCATCGAATCCGTGGCCCGCTGGACCGGCGAGGGCGAGGCGCGGGACCTCATGCGCGACCTGTCCCGGCGCGGCGAGGAACTGGCCCGAAGGATGCTGTAAGCCTTCGGGCCATGCGCCGCGAACCGCCCTACCGCCCGGTCACGCCACCGAGGCCAGCGGCGTCAGCCCGCGCGTCAGATGCACCATGTCACGGTCGAGCTGCTGCTGGGCGGCCTCGGTCAGGTCGAACTTCAGATGCAGGCGGCCGTTCTCGCTGGACTTGATCCGCGCGGCCAGCGGTCCGCCCAGCCCGTCGATGCGCAGGACCAGCGACGCACCGGCCAGTCCGCCGGGAGCCCCGGTCAGCATCGCGCCGCCGGCCGACAGGTTGCAGACTGTGGCACGGGCCGGCGCGGCACCGGACAATTCGACCGAGCAGCCGACAGAAACCGCGAAACGGGGGCGTTTGCGGCGGTCGACATCGGTGGTGGCGGTGCGGACGACGCGGATCAGGACGTTGCGCAGGGAGTCGATGCCGCCGGCCACGTCGGCGGCCACCGTCCGCACCTCGCCGGCGCGGCTCTGGGTGGCATCCGCTTCGGCCGAGACGCGGGCGATCCGCAGCGACACCTCCTTGGCCGCCTCGCTCGTCTGACCGACGGAGCGGGCGATCTCCTGCGTCGCAGCCGCCTGTTCCTCCACCGCCGTGGCGATGGAGGTGGAGATGGCGGCGACCTCGTGGATGGTTTCCGACACCTCGCCGACGGCACCGACGGCCGACACCGTCACCGCCTCCACTTCGGCGATCAGCGATCCGATCTCTTCGGTCGAGCGCGCGGTCTGGCTGGCCAGGGTCTTGACCTCGTTGGCGACCACGGCGAACCCCCGTCCGGCTTCACCGGCACGCGCCGCCTCGATGGTGGCGTTCAGCGCCAGCAGGTTGGTCTGGCTGGCGATGTCGGAGATCAGCCGGGCGACGGCGCCGATGCGCTCCACCGAGACCGAAAGCCGTTCGATGGTGGAACGGGCGATGCCGGACCGTTCCACCGCGCGGCCGGTGACCTGACTGGCCGTGGACACCTGCAGCCCGATGTCGCCGATGGCCGCCGACAGTTCCTCCGTCGCGGCGGCGACGGTCTCGGCATTGCTCAGCGCCTGCTGGGCGGCGGCGGCGACGGTCTGGGCATTGTCGCTGACCTGCACCGCCGACAGGGTCATCTCTCCGGCATTGGCGCTCATGCGGGCGGTCCGCTCGGCCACATGGTCGACGGCGACCCGGGTTTCCTGCTCCACCTTCTCCGCCATGGACTCGAGCGCCCGACGCCGCTCGTCCTCGCCATGGCGCCGGGTCTCCTCCTGCGCTGCGCGCAGACGGGCGTTCTC
This sequence comes from Azospirillum thiophilum, assembly GCF_001305595.1. Taxonomy (NCBI): domain Bacteria; kingdom Pseudomonadati; phylum Pseudomonadota; class Alphaproteobacteria; order Rhodospirillales; family Azospirillaceae; genus Azospirillum; species Azospirillum thiophilum. The sequence continues at coordinate 287,830 of NZ_CP012404.1, read as the reverse complement.
CTGCGCGGCCTGCCGGAAGACACGGACCGTGTCGGCCATGCTGCCGATTTCGTCACGACGCTCCTCCAGCCCGATCTCGACGTCGAGGGCGCCGTCGGCCAGCGCCACCATGGCGCGGCGCAGCCGCTCGATCGGGCGGATCATCGCAGCTTCCAGGAAGACGACGCAGGCGGACGCCATCAGCAGGATGGCCAGCCCGGCAGAGATCAGGGTCCAACGCAGGTCATCCGCCGTCTCCCGCATCGCCTGGATGCCGCCGGTCAGTTCCGTCAGCCGGTCCGCGCTGGCCGCGACCACGCTGGCGCCCAGCGCCTCCAGGCTGTCGCCCATGGCATCGGCGACACTGTCGAACTGTCCCATGATGGGATTGCCGGCCGCAGGCCCGCCTTCGATATAGGCCTGCGCCATGCGCCGGCCCATCTCGTAGTAGGGATCGAAGGCGTTGCGCGTCCTTTCGATCTCCGCGACCACCTGCTCCAGCTTCAACGCGCGCGCCAGATCGGTTGCCTTGGCGGTGTGCTCCACGAAGCGGCGGGCATAGTCGGCCGCCTTCTCCGGGCCGTCGTTCATGCCATCCAGCCCGCGGGTTGCCGACACGTCTGTCAGCCACTGCTGGGTCTGCACCACGTCGTAGCGGATCTCCGCCACCAACGAGACCAGGGGAATGACCCGGCCGACCACGTCGCCGGTATCGCGCTGGACATCGGACAGATGGACGGTCTGCCGGTCCATGTCGCGCATGGTGAGGATCGAGGACAGGTCGACCGCGGAAAAAACGAACACCGCGACAGCAACAACTTTTGCCCGGATCGAGATGGCGTGGAGAACCCTGCTGGCAGAGATCATGATGAGAGGCTTCACAAGTTAAGAGTACAAACGATTCTTGCTGAATCACTTTCGTACACACTTTAGAGAGCCCCAATCACTTCGTCACCAGAAACACATCTATTCATAGCCTCCTGTGACTGATCGTCGCTATTTTTTAGAAATACTGCAAAAGTATTCAGGAAACAAATGAACTCTCACCCATCACTTCCGTTGCCTCACACCGGTGCCCGTTCATTCTCGCTCGTGGGCTCGACCACAGCCGCCTGCGGGATTCGCGAAGACAGCGCTTCGATGGTCGAGGCGGCGACGGCTTCGAGCGCATCGCACAGCGCAGCCTGGAGAGGACTTCCAGCGGACGTCTGCCCCTGCTGTTCCACCTGCGCCGCCAGCCGGCTCAGCCGCACCGCACCGATGTTGGCCGCCGTTCCCTTCAGCGTGTGGGCCATGCGGACGAGCGGCGAGGGCCCTCCCCCCGGTGCCGGGGAGGATGCGGGCAGGGCGGCCTCGCGAATGGCGGCGATGCCGTCATTCACCGTATGCCGGAACGCCTCGACCGTCCGTGCCCATGCTTCGTCACCGATCACGTCGCGCAGGGAATTGGCCTGACCCTCGTCCAGGAGGGGTGCGGTCCTCCAGAATTCCTCATCGGATACGGCCGGAGCCGGCGGCGTGGCGATGGTCGCATCGCCCGCCCCGTCCGGCCATGCGGCGTCCTGACCGGGGCGGGAAACCGCCGCCAGCGCCTTGAACAGGTCAGCCGAGACGATGGGCTTGGTCAGGTAGGCGCTCATGCCGGCGGCGAGATATTCGGCGCGATGGCCGGGCATGACATTGCCGGTCAACGCCACGATCGGCAGCCGGGCGGACTCGTTCGCCAAGGCGCGGATGTGACGTGTGGCGGTGACGCCGTCCATCACCGGCATCTGCACATCCATCAGCACAAGGTCGAAGCCGCCGTCCTCGACCAGGCGGACAGCCTGCAACCCGTCCGCCACGGCAGTCACCTGATGACCGGCGCGGCGCAGCATGGTGACGACGATGTCGCGATTGATCTCGTTGTCCTCGGCCACCAGGACATGCAGGCTGCCGGCCGCCTTCTTCCCCTGCGGAACGGCCGACGCGGGCTCCGTGACCGAGGACGCCGCCGGCGTCCCCTCGCACGGGTCGGCGGCGGGTTGGCAGCGCACGGTGAACCAGAAAACGCTTCCCTTGCCCTCGGCGCTGGACACGCCGATCCGTCCCCCCATCAGCATGACCAGCTCGCGGCTGATCGCCAGCCCCAACCCGGTCCCGCCGAAGCGCCGCGTGGTGGAGCTGTCGCCCTGGGTGAACCGGTGGAACAGGGTCGGCTGCACCTCCTCCGGAATACCGATCCCGGTGTCGGCCACCTCGAACCGCAGGTGGAAGGCACCGTCCGGCTCCGGCCTTCCCACCAGCCCGATCCGTACGGCGACACCGCCGCGGTGGGTGAATTTCAGCGCGTTGCCGACAAGATTGACCAGCACCTGACGGATCCGGCGCAGGTCGGCACGCACGTGGGCGGGCACGGCAGGCGCCACCTCCATCGTCAGGATCAGGCCCCGTCCGCCGGCGGTCGGCTCCAGCAGGTCGATGCAGTCGCGCATCACCGCGCGCAGATCGAAATCCACCGGCTCGACCTCCGCCTTGCCGGCCTCCAGCTTGGACAGATCGAGAATGTCGTCGATGATCTGCAAAAGCGCATTGCCCGACCGGTTGGCGACATCCAGCAGCTGGCGCTGCTCCTCGTCCAGGTTCGGCCCCTCCACCAGGGCCAGCGCGCCGAGCACCCCGTTCATCGGCGTCCGGATCTCGTGGCTCATCGTCGCCAGGAACTCGCCCTTGGCGCGGTTGGCCTGATCGGCCGCCTCCTTGGCCCGGCGCAGGCTGGCTTCGATCTCGCGCTGGGCGGTGACGTCGCGCAGGGCGCCGGTGACGTAACAGCGGTCGCCCGCGCGCCAGCCGGCCAGCGTCGCCTCCAGCGGGAATTCGCTACCGTCCTTGCGGCGGCCGGTCAACTCCCGCACCTCCGACCGCAGGGCGCCGCCATTGCCGTTCTCTTCGCGGCCGGCCGTCCGCAACCCATCGTGAAGCGGACCGATGGCGGCCGGCATCAACCGGGTCAACGGCCCGCCGACCACCTCGGCTGCACGGTAGCCGAACAGCCGCTCCGCCGCCTGGTTGAAGGCGTCGATCGTCCCATTCTCGTCGACGGTGACGATCGGCTGGCCGACCGCCTCGAACATGGCGCGGTAACGTGCCTCGCTCGACGCCAGCCGGTTGGCGGCCAGCTCGCGTTCGGTGATGTCGGTGGCGGAGCCGCGATAACCGCGGAAGCTTCCGCGCTCGTCGAGGATCGGACGGCCGCTGACGCTGAAATACCGTAGGCCCGACGCGGTCATCACCCGATAACGGAAGTTCCGGAACGGCTCCCGCCGCTCCATGACGCTGCGGTGCTCCTCCCATTTGACGGCGTCGCCCGGCTCGCGCAGGGCAACCTCGTCGCGCCGCAGGCCGATGGGCAGCGCCCCGCTGGCGATGTGCGGAACCAGCGGCCCGGCCAGATGGGAAAAGCGCAAGTCCGCATCCATCTCCCAGAACCAGTCCGAGGCCGTCTCCGCCTGATCGCGGAGCCGCCCCTCGCTCAGGGCCATCCGCCGGGCCAACGTCGCGAGCCGGGCCGTCTGGCGCGTCGCCAGCAGGGCCAGCCCGATCAGGCCGACGCTGCAGGCCAACGCCCCCAGCAGATAGATCCGCTGCCGACGCCGCGTATCGGACAGGAAGGCCGCCTCGTCGAAGGCGGCGGTGACGACGAGCGGATAGTCGGGCAACCGCCGGAAGGATTGCAGGCGCAGGATGCCGTCGATCACGCTGGCGCTTCGCAGGAACCCGGTCGGCTGCCGGCGCGCCATCAGCAGCGTCGGTGATTCGCCGACGTCGCGGCCGACGATCCGGTCGCTCATCAGCGAGCGGGCGCGGAGGATGCCGTCGGTTCCGATGATCGCCACCGCGCCGTTGGTGCCGACATCCAGTTCCTCCAGCGATCGGCTGAAATAGAACGGGTCCATCGATGCGACCAGCACCCCGGCGAAGCTGCCGTCGCTGCGGTCGATGCGGCGCGTGAGCTGGATCGACCATTTGCCCGACGCGCGGCCGAACACCGGCTTCCCGATGAACAGTCCCGCCTTCGGCTGGTTGACATGGACACGGAAATGCTCGCGGTCGGCCAGTTGGACGCGCTGGGGAGCATCCTCCACGCTGGTGTGGATCAGATCGCCGTGCTCGTCGATCACCGCCAACTGGAGCAGAATGGCCGACCGCTCCACCGTCTGGCGCAGAAGCCACGGGACACCAGGGGTCCAGGCATTGCCGTGCTCCTGGAAATCGTTGATCAGGAACACCATGATCTGATCGGCCTCGGCGATGGTCCGGGTCGCCTGTTCGGCGACCACGCGGGCGAGGTTGCCCCCGTCGCGTTCGGCCCGCGCCATGGCCTCGGCATGGTCGTAATGGGCGAGCATCAGCGCCGCCGCCCACAGACCGGCAGCGATCACCAGGGTTCCCGCCCACACGGCGACCATGAAGCCGTGCTGCTGAAGCGTCCGCCCCATCAACCCCGCTCCCCGCGGCCGGCGGCGAGCGCCGCCACCCCCCGCCCCAGCCGCGGCAGGTCCAGCGGCAGCGGCAACTCCAGGTCCGCCGGCCCGTCGCCTCCGACGACAGCCTCCGCGGCGAAGGTCACGCAGGGCAGGTCGGGCCGCAGCGACTTCAGGCGCACCACCAGCGCCGCGCCGGCCGTCAGCGCACTCAACCCGGGACCGATGACCACCACGTCGAAGAAACCCGGTTCGTCGGCGACGACGTCCAGCGCGTCGCGGGGATCGTCGCAGACCGAGACTTCGCAACCCTGCCGCTCCAGCCCGGTCTGCAGCCGGTCGCCGGTCGCCGGATCGGCTTCGATCACCAGCACCTGGACGACGGGCCCGATCGGATGCTTCGGTGGAACGGGCGCCGGCCGAGGCTGTGCGGGCGGAACAGCGGGGATGCGGAGCCGAACCGCCGTACCCTCCCCGGGATGGGTCAGCAGACTGAGGCCGCCGTCGTGCCGGCGGGCGGTCAGCAGGGCCGCGGGCGGGGCGTCGGCCTCGTCATGGCCCTCATTGCCCCGGCGGTTGCGGGCACGGGTGGACAGCAGCGGGTCGACGATGGCGAACAGGACGTCGTCGGCCAGCGGCCGACCGTCGATGCGCAGTTCGAACAGGGTGTGCAGGCCCGCTTGCGGCGTCAGCAGGGTACGCATACGCCAACCGGCCCGAACGGCGTCGCCGTCGCCGTTCCCGTCCTCGCCGTTCCCGTCCTTGCCATCCCCGCCATCGATCTCCCGTTCATGGGCATTCCCGCCCGGCGTCGAACCGTCCACGGCTTGGGCGCCGCTCGGAGCGACGCTCAGGCACAGCCGCAAATCGGCACCGCGGCCAGCAGCCTCGATAAGCTCTTCCGCCAGTCCTGCAAGGGTCCGCGTCAGCAGCATGGCGTCGCACCGGGGGTCGGGCGCATCGGGGTGGCTGAGAACCGTGAGGCTGGACGGCACCGACGGCGCCGCGCGCAGAAGGGCCGCCGCCTCGTTCAGCACACGGACCACCGGTTCGGTGCGCAACTGCACCGGCTCCGCGCGGGAGGCCATCGCCAGACGGCGCAGCCCCTTCCTCCCGCGGTCGACCGCGGCGAGGATCCGGTCGGCGTAATCGGCCTGGGGCGAGCCGGCGGGAAGGTCGGCGGTGAGGAAATCGGCATAGCCGGCGACCGCTCCCAACGTGTTGTTCATGTCGTGGACGATGGCGCCGGCCAGCTCCGCCCGGGCATCCATCGCAGCGATCTGCTGGTCGCGCAGGCTCCGGGCCGATTGCTCGGCCGACCGCCGGGCCTCTTGCCGGGCCGCCGCCCGAAGTTCGGCAATCCGTGCGGCATCGGCGATGCCGCTCCCCGCTTCGCACCACACCACACCGGGCGCCATACCGGGCACCGCGGCGGGAGCGGGCAGCGGAGCCTCGGGCCGGTCCGACCGGCGGTACGCGGCCCAGGCCAGCAGCAGGGCCAAACCGGCTGCCGCGCCGGTGCACGCCGCGCCCAGGGGAAGCACCCAGGGAGCGATCTCGCGCACGGGGGCCAGCGAGCCCGGCAGAAGCAGGGCGGCTCCGGCCAGCGCAGCAAGCGCCGGGGCGATGCCGCTGGTTCTTCCTGCACGGAAAGTGCGGGAACCGACTGCTGAATCCGGCGCGACGGGTGGCCGGGACGGGAGATGGTCGGACGGGCTCATCAGCGACTCGGGAGTTCGGCCGGTAGCGCTCCGGCTCCGCTGAGCAAGAGCGGACGGTCGCGACCCGATGGCCTGGGACTTTAACAGATGGACCGGGATCGCGCTGCTGGGAGCAGCCCTATGCGGCTCCGCATCCCAGCCCGCAGCCCCGAACGATCAGACCCCGGACGGCAAATCCCGGACAACAGCCCCTCTGCCGGCCGTTCAGGATGGCGCTTCGTCGAGGTTGCGGAACAGCAGCCCGGCCTGCTGGGCGCGGCGCACGGCGTCGGTGCGGTTCCGGGCGCCCAGCTTGCGCAGGATACGGCGGGTGTGCAGCTTCACCGTCACTTCCTGAAGGTTCAGATGGCGCCCGATCTCCTTGTTGGTCGCGCCGGTGGCGAGCATCGACAGAACCTGCTGCTCCCGTTCGGTCAAGGGGGCGGAAAGCGCCCCTTCGCCGTCCAGCGCCGGCCCCTCGCACTCCTCCGCCTCGTCGATGTCGAGCGACAGATCGGTCATGTGCATCAGGTCGAGCGCCACGTCCTTAGGCACGAAGCTGCCGCCTTCGGCCACCAGCCGCAGCGCCTGGGCCAGGACGCGGCGTGGCGTGGTCTTGGGTAGGAAGGCCTCGGCGCCGCACCGCAACGCCTCCAGCGCGGTCAAGGGCTCTTCCGCTCCCGTCACCACGGCGACCGGCCCCTGGATACCGGCTTGGCGAAGCACGCTGACCGGATCGCTGCCCTCCGCTCCCGGCATGCGCCAGTCCAGCACGATCAGGTCATAGCGGGCGATCCCGGCCTGAGACCCATTGGCCGCCTCCCCCAAGGCAGGCAACTCCAGCAGCGAACCGATGCATCCGACCTCGGCGTTCGGCCACGCCTGGCGGACCGACAGCTCAAGCGCATCCCGAAACAAGGGATGGTCGTCTGCCACCAAGATTCTCATCCACCGCCTCCGCCGCCCTCGGCAACCGATCTTTCCAGTATATCGACATTTCCCTATATGCCCGCCAAAATCTTAAGTTTTTGTGGCTGTGACATATTTCACGTCCGTCACACAATAGGCCTGCCGCATCATCGGCCGATCATATCCCGGGCCGGTTCGTACCGCATGCAGGATAGTATCCCCGCTATCCCATTTCCCGGCCGGGCTATCCCAGGCACCGAAGGCGCGGACAGCGGCGACCGGCTAAGGTGAATTCCATCGAAATCCATCTTGCATAGCCTGCCGCGTTGCGGCGGACGACGGAAGCGGCGACCATGGAATCCACTCTGTACGAGTTGCGGGCACGCCCCACCTCTCCGCAATCCGCATCCGCGGCGCCCGAGACATCCGCGACCTCCGCCGGCGCGGCGGGTCCGGCCGGTACCGTCCTGCTGGTCGACGACGATCCCGACTTCCGCGGCATGGTCGGCACCGCCTTCACCCGCGCCGGCTACATCGTGCTCGAGGCGGAGAACGGCAACGCCGCGCTGGCCATGCTCGCCGACCGGCGGGTCGACCTCGTGGTGACCGACATCATCATGCCGGAGGCCGACGGCTACGAGATCATCCTGAGGCTGAAGCAACTGCCGTCACGCCCGCCATTGATCGCGGTGACCGGCGGCAGCCTGCGATTGCGCATGGAACTGCCGGGGATGGCCCGCCTGCTCGGCGCCGAGGCGGCCTTCGAGAAGCCGCTCGACCTCGCGGCGCTGCTGGCGGAGGCCGGACGGCTGATCGGGGCCGGCAGGACGGAGACCACGACGTGAAGATCCTCATCGTCGACGACGACCGGACCAACCTGCTCATCATGTCCGCCATCGTCCGCCGCCTGGACGACGCCGATCCCGTCACCATGGAAAGCCCGCTCGATGCCGCCGGCTGGCTGGACGGGAACGAGCCCGACCTGATCCTGCTGGACCAGATGATGCCTGACATGGACGGCATCGACCTTCTGCGCCGCATCCGCGACGACATGCGGCTGGACAATGTGCCCGTGGTGATGATCACCGCCAACACCGCCGTGGATATCCGCGTGCGGGCGCTCGACCAGGGCTGCAACGATTTCCTGACCAAGCCGATCATCGTGCCGGAGGTCCAGGCCCGGCTGCGCAACCTGCTGGCCCTGCGCCAGAGCCGCGCCCTGCTGCGCGACCGCGCCGCCCTGCTCGCCGCCGAGGTGGAGCGGGTGACCGCCGCCCTGCAGCGCCAGGGGGAGGAACTGGTCAACCGCCTGTCGCGCGCCGCCGAGTACCGCGACCCGGAAACCGGTGCCCACATCGAGCGGATGGCGCTCTATTCGCGCCTCATCGCCGAGGCGTCGGGCTGCGGCAGCGCCTTTGCCCAGGAATTGCTGAAGGCGGCGCCGATGCACGACATCGGCAAGATCGGCATCGCCGACATGATCCTGCTCAAGCCGGCCCGGCTCACTCCGGAGGAGATGGCGCTGATGCGCCAGCACACCGTGATCGGCCACCGCATCCTGGCGGACAGCGACATCCCGCTGCTGCGGCTGGCGGCGGAAATCGCGCTGAGCCACCACGAGAAGTATGACGGCAGCGGCTATCCCAGCGGTTTGGCCGGGAAGGCGATCCCGTTGTCCGGCCGCATCGTCGCCATCGCCGACGTGTTCGACGCGCTGACCTCGCCCCGACCCTACAAGCAGCCATGGACGACGGAAGAGGCACGGACCTACATGATGGCCAACCGCGGCAGCCACTTCGACCCCGCCCTGCTCGACGCCTTCCTGTTCCGCTGGGACGAGGTCTGCGCCATCCACGAAAGCCATGCCGAGACGTTGCCGGAACTCAACCGGGAACACGCGACGGGTGGTTTCAGTTGACGATCCGCCAGGTCCCGTCGGATTGCAGGCAGGCGGTGCCGTAGACCGGCTGGGACCGGCCGCCGACGACGGCGCTGCTCTGATATTCGCGGCATTGCTGACCATTGCGCGAATAATAGGCCGGCCCGGCCGGATCGACGGCCATGGGGGCCGGAGCCGGGGCGTACACCACCGGCGGCGGCGCGTAGACGACCGGCGGCGGCGCGTAATACTGCACCACCGGCGGCGGCGCGTAGTAGCGGTAGGGCGGCGCGTAGTAACGGTGGGGATGATAATAGCCATAGCCCGGAAAGATCGGTCCGACTCCGATTCCGACCGATACCGACGTGCGCGCCTGCGCCGGCCCCGCCACGACCGTGGCGGCGGACACGGCTGCCAGCATCACAGCACCCAGGGCAACCGCCCTCCGCACCGACTTCATCATGCATCTCCCGATCGCGACGCCCGGCGGCTGTCCGGCCGGCGCGCGCACAACGGGTATCATACACCGCTCTCGCGACGGATCACAGGGGCTGCGCGGCGGGGCTGCATCGACGGAATGGGAGACGTCCGGACCACTCCCTGTTCGGAATGGTCCGGCCCCGGCATCAGATGTCGAGCGGCAGGTTGTCGGGATCGAAGCCCAGTTGCTCGACGATGGCGCGGGCGAGCGGGATGCTGGTCTCGAAACGCCATTCGGCCATGCCGGGGCGGTATTCCGACACGTTGGGCCGGCCATTGGCAAAGCGTCGCGGGTGCAGCTCGTACCAATAGATGTCGTTCAGGCCGACGCCCTGCTCCTGCGCATAGGCCTCGGCGATGCGGGGCCAGTCGTTCACGGCAGGCGGGGGCGTCCCGGCCGACTTGGCGATGTCGGTCTGTTCCAGGAAGGCGACGATGCGCTTTCCCTCACGTTCGAAATCGGCGACACGGATAGTGACGGCCGGCTTCCCCTCACGCTGATAGGTCCACTCGCGGTTCTTTTCGACCAAGGCCTTGTCCACGGCAAATGCTCCGGTTCACTCCTGCAAAGGCTAACCGACCGGCCCGCCTTGCGCCAACTGTTCCGTTGCCTCATCCGCAAGGGCGCGAGGCACATGGCTCCCGCGCCGTCCGGAAAGACGCGTCCGGCTACCAAAGCACGCCGTTTTTTCTTTGTATACGGGAATTGTAACGCCCGGCGGCGGCCGGGCGCCCTCCCGCTCCATCGCACCATCCGGTCCGGCGGAGCCGGCCTCAATAGCCCAGCGTCATGCCGTCCGGGTTGCGCGGGTCGGAATAGCCGTACAGCCCGTCGGGGCGCAGCTGGATGGTCTGGGTGCGGCCCATCGTCGGCTTGACCGCCACCTTGTGGCCCATCTGCTCCAGCAGGCGGATCGTGTCGGGGCTGAGGCCCTTCTCCACCCGCAGCTCGTCGGGGGTCCATTGGTGATGGACGCGCGGCAGTGCCGCGGCCTCCGCCGGGTTCATGTCGAAGTCGATGTGGTCGATCACCGTTTCCATGGTGGTGGTGATGATGCGGCTGCCACCGGGGCTGCCGGTCACCAGCCAGGGCTTGCCGTCCTTGAGCACGATGGTCGGCGACATCGAGCTGAGCGGCCGCTTGTAGGGCTGGATGGCGTTGGCGTCGCCACCGATCAGGCCGAAGGCGTTGGGAACGCCCGGCTTGGCCGAGAAATCGTCCATCTCGTTGTTCAGCAGGATGCCGGTGCCCTCCGCGACGATGCCGCTGCCGAAATTGAGGTTGAGCGTGTAGGTGGTGCTGACCACGTTGCCCCGGCTGTCGGCGACCGAGTAATGCGTGGTCTGGTCGCTCTCGTGGGGTGCAGGCTTGCCGGGCTTGATGGTGCCGGCCGGGGTCGCCTTTTCGGGATTGATCTTCGCCGCCAGTTCGTCGGCGTATGTGCGCGAGGTCAGGCCCTTCACCGGCACCTTGGTGAAGTCTGGATCGCCCAGATATTCGGAACGGTCGGCGTAGGCCAGCTTCATCGCCTCCGCCATCAGGTGGATCGCCCTGGCACTGTCGGGGCCGTATTCATTCAGCGGCCAGCGCTCCAGGATGTTCAGCATCTGGATGATGTGCGTCCCGCCGGAGCTGGGCGGCGGCATCGACTTCACCGTATAGCCGCGGTAGCTGCCGCTGACCGGCTCGCGCTCCACCACCTTGTAGGCCTTCAGATCCTCCCTGGTGATGGAGCCACCATGCCGGGCCATCTCCGCCGCGATCCGCTCGGCGATGGCGCCTTCGTAGAAGGCCTTCGGCCCCTGCTGCGCGATGGCCTCCAGCGACCGGGCGAGGTCGGCGTTCACCAGTGTCTCGCCGGCGGTCAGCGGCCGGCCGTCCTTGAAGAAGATGGATTTGGTGGCATCCCACGCCGCCAGATGGTCGCGCTCGACCTCCAGCAGGCCGGCCAGCTGCGGTGTGACGGTATGGCCCTCGCGCGCCAGCCGGATCGCCGGGGCCAACACGTCGGCCAGCGTCATCGTGCCGTATTTTTCCAGCGCGTGGGCAAGGCCGGCGACGGTACCGGGGATGCCGACCGCCAGATGGGTGTAGAGCGAGCGGTCGGGCACCACCTTGCCCTGGCCGTCGAGATACATGTCGCGGAAGGCCTTGGCCGGGGCCATCTCGCGGAAGTCGATGGCGACGTCCTTCCCGGTCTTGGCGTCATGCACGATCATGAAGCCGCCGCCGCCGACATTGCCGGCGTTCGGCAGCACCACCGCCAGCGCGAAGCCGACGGCGACCGCCGCGTCGACCGCGTTGCCGCCGCGCTTGAGGATGTCGACGCCGATCTCGGTCGCCAGCCGGTGTTCCGAGGCAACCATCCCGTTCTGCGAGCGGACGGGATAGAAGATGTTGTAGCCGATGTCGTAGCGGACGGATGCCGGGGACGAAGTCGAGGCGGCGGGGGCCTGCTGGGCAAGAGCCGGTGCCGGCAGCGCCATCGGCAGGCCCAGGCACAGCGCGGCCACGGCGGCGACGGACGGACGGAACCGGAGAACGGGGAACCGCATATGGTGAATCTCCTGAGCGGGACGGCAGGTCGGGGGCTCCGGCCCGAGCTGCGCAGGATGTCACACCCGCGCTTCCTGGTCTTCACCCCGTCGCTGGCCTGCCCAATAATTCACCATCAGGGTTAATGGTATCGCTCATCCAGATGAATGGAATGCGACAGCCGGTGAACGGCCGTTCAATAGGTCTCCGCCATCCGGGACTGGTCGATGCCATGGGACATGCGGGAGGAGCCGTCATGGCCGAGCGCGTCGCCGTCATGGCCGGACAGGCGGTCCTTGAGCGGGCAATGGCCGCTCATGCCGCGGGCGACCAGGGCGGCGCCGACCAGCCCCATGATGGCGCCGGGTACGCTGGCACCCTTGCGCAGGCCGCCGGCCGCGACGGCGAGGCCGAGGCCGGTCGATAGGATGCGTTCACCCATGCCGAGGTTGGCGTGGCCGTCGAACACGCTGTCATAGGCGTGGCGGATCGTGGATTGGGCGCTCATGGCGGCTCCGATGCTGGAATTGGACAGGATCACCCTGCAAACGCCGCAACGCCCCCATCTGTTCCCCGCTCTCCGCCCCCGTCCTCCGCGCGACGCGCGGCCTGGACGACGTCAGCCGGCGACCGCCGCCATGCTGCGGATCGAGCGCGCCAGCCGGGACGGCTCCACCGGTTTGGACAGCACGGTCATCGCCACTTCCTGCGCCGCGGCGGCGGAGGTCAGATCCTCGGCATAGCCGGTGACCATCAGGATCGGGGTCGCATCGCTGCGGGCACGCAGGGCGCGGGCCATGTCCAGCCCGGTCATTCCCGGCATCATATGGTCGGTGACGATGACGTCCGGCCGGTATCCGCGGTCGAGCAGGGCAAGCGCCGCTCCGGCATCGGCAGCCTCGCGCACCGAAAAGCCGGCCTGTTCCAGAAACTCGGCGGTGGCGATGCGCACCAGTTCCTCGTCGTCGACCAGCAGGACGGCACAGCCGTCCGGGCCGGCATCCACCGCGGAGATGCCGGCGGCCACCCCTGCGCTGCCTCCTGCGGCATCCTTTGCCTGCCCCCCCTCCTCCGGTGCCGTCGATGGCGACGCCGGCGCCTGGCCCGGAACCGGTTCCGCAAGCCGGGCGCGCGGCAGGTAGAGGCTGACCGTCGTGCCCTCCCCCGGCCGGCTGGTCAGTTCGATGCCGCCGCCGGACTGGGTGGCCAGCCCATGCACCATGCTGAGGCCGAGACCGGTTCCGCGCCCGACCTCCTTGGTGGTGAAGAAGGGCTCGAAGGCACGGGCGGCGACCTCGTCCGGCATGCCGGTGCCGGTATCGCGCACCCGCAACACGACATAGTCGCCGGCCATCAGACTCGGTGCCGTCACGTCCACCGCCGTCGGGGCCGGTGCCGTCAGGTCATGCCCCATATCGCTGCCGGCCGTCCGGTTGCCGGCCAGGATCCGCAACGTACCGCCGCCGGGCATCGCGTCGCGGGCATTCAGCGCCAGATTCAGCAGCGCCATTTCCAGCTGGGTCGGATCGATCATCGCCGCCCACAGCCCGGGGTCCGTCTCGACCTCGATCCGCACGGACTGGCCGAGCGTACGGCCGAGCAGTTGCCCGACCTGCTCCACCAGACCGGCCACGTCGACCGGAACCGGCCGCAACTGCTGCCGGCGTGAAAAGGCCAGCAGATGCTGCGTCAGGGTGGCGCCCCGTTCCACCGCCTGCAAGGCCAGCCGGGCGGGGCCGGCGATCCGCTCATCCTTGCTGCGGCTCTCGATGACGTGCAGGTTGATGCCGATGGCCTGCAGCAGATTGTTGAAGTCGTGGGCGACGCCGCCGGTCAATTGGCCGATCGCCTCCATCTTCTGGCTCTGGCGCAGCGCATGTTCGGCCTGCTCGCGCGCCTCCACCGCAAGGCGGGCGGAGTCCATCGCCTGGGTCGCCACCTCGTAGGCGCGGAATTGCCGGGCCAGCGCCCATATGGCGAGCAGCAGCGCCGCGATCCCGATGGTGCCGACGGCACCGATCGACCATGCCTGGATCCGCCAGTCCGCCAGAACCGCGTCCTGCGTCCGGGTGACGTTGACGATCAGCGGATAATCGGACAACGCCCGCGTGGAAACCAGGCGCGCCTCCTTGTCCAGCCCGCCCTGTGCCAGGAAAACCCCGGATCCCGCCTTCGACAACACCTCCAGGAAGCGGCGCGGCCCCACCGCACTGCCGATACCGATGCCGGGCAGCGTCGGATAGCGGGCCAGCAGGATGCCGTCGCGCCGCCACAGGCTGATGCTGCCGTTGCCGTCGGGCTGCAGCGCCTTGTACAGCCCCTCGAAATAGCCCAGCTCGATGGCGCCCAGCACCAGCCCGACGAAGCTGCCGTCCGGGCCGCTGATGCGGCGTGCCAGATAGATGGTCCAGGTGCCGCTGCCGCGGTTGCGCACCGGCTCGCTGATGAAGGGCTCGGCGGTGTCGTGGTCGCGCAGATAGGCGAAATAATCGCGGTCGGACACGTTGACCGACGGGATGGGGTAATAGCGTGAGAAATTGATCAGCTGCCCGTCGGCGGCGATCATCGTCACCGCATCGAGCTGCGGCAGACCCGAGGTTCTCGCCTGCAGCATCCGGTGGGTGTCGCGGCCCCCCATCCGGCGGACATAGTCGGCGGAGGTGACGATCCCGTCGGACTTCACCTGTTCGATGATCGTGGTCAGGACCAGATCGACGCCCTGCATCGCACGCGCCGTCTGCTCGGCAAGCGACAGGTTCAGGATGGACAGCTCGCGCTCCGCCCCCTCCAGTTCCTTGCCGCGCATGCTGTCGATGTAATGGACGGTCGCCGTCAGCAGCAGGGTGACGAGCAGCCCGCCGATGAACAGCAGGACACGCAAAGGCCGGCTGGCCCGCAGATGCGCCAGCCAATGCCCGATCGGCGAGGTCGGCGGCCCGCCGTCCGGTCGTACGCTCCTGTCGGAAGAGTTCAAGGTCGACCCTGGCTGTGATGACTGTCCCGCTGCGTCGGGATGATCCGAAGGCCATGACGCTGCGTCAAGACGGCCAAGGTCAATAGGCCTTTGACGCCGGGAACCGTTCCATCGGCGCCGCTCAGGCCCGCGCCCGTGCCGCGGCCGGCAGCTTCAGCACCGACAGGGCCAGACCGGCGAAGACCAGCAGCCCGCCGGCCAGCTTGGCCGTGGTGAAGGTCTCCCCCAGCAGCAGCGCGCTGGAGCTCATGCCGAAGATCGGAACCAGCAGCGAGAAGGGGGCGACCAGGCTGGCCGGGTAATGCCGCATCAGGAAGCCCCAGGCACCGAAACCGAACAAGGTTGCCGCCACCGCGATATAGACCAGCGAGGCCACCCCGACGACCGTCAGCGTGGTGAAGGCATGGAGGATGCGGTCCGGTCCCTCCAGGGCAAGCGACATCGCCAGCACCGGCAGCGGCGGGACCAGGCTGACCCAGACCATCAGGCTGAACAGGTCGGGAGCCTTGGCCCGCTTCATCACGATGTTCGACACGCCCCAGGCCGCCGCCGCCGCCAGGGTGAGGCCGAGGCCGAGCAGCGAGTCGCCCGCCGGCATCTCCATCGCGATCAGCCCGACGCCGGCGAAGGCGACGATCATGCCGCCGATCTGCCGCGGCCCCGGCCGGTCGCCCAGCATGAAGGCGGCGAAGATTGCGGTGAAGAAGGCTTGGGACTGCAGAACCAGCGAGGCCAGCCCGGCCGGCATGCCGGCCTCGATGCCGAAATAGAGCAGCGGGAACTTCACCACCCCGAGCATCACCCCGATGCCGATCACGAAGCGCCAGGGGACCGGCGGTCCCTTGCACCAGCCCAGCACCAGCACCGGCAGCGCCGCCAGCGCGAAACGCAGGCAGGAGAACAGCAGGGGCGGAAAATCGCGCAATCCGACCTTGATCGCGACAAAGTTCAATCCCCAGACGGCAGCGACCGCCACGGCGAGCAGGATGTGGGAAGCGCGCATGGTGGGGAGGCTAAACGGCCATCGCCGGACCGGTCAATCCGCCCCGGCCACCCGGTCCCCGCGGCAGTCGCAGGGCTGGCCTGCGCGCCGGGGTTGCGGTCACGGGTCGGCGTGCAGGATGCGGCATTCGTCCGACGCGTTGATCGCCCAGGAGGATCCCGCCAGCAGCATCGTGCCGATGTCCCCCAGGCCGCTGCTGCGGAAGCTGACGCGGCGGCCGCGGGCGAGCGGTTCGAGCTCATCCAGATAGCTCTTGGTCGGCAAGGCGACATAGAGGCTGCCGTCCGGCAGGCCCCGGGCGCCCAAGGTCAGGCGCGAGCCCTGGTCGAGGCTGGCCGTCAGGTCGTAGCGCTCGCCGGGCTTCACCGTCGCCCCGCTGTCCGACGGGGTGAAGCCGGACAGGATGAAGCCCGATTCGACAGACGCGGTGCGGAAGGTCAGGCGCGGCGCCGCATTCTGTCCGACCGGAATGCCGCGTTCGGCGACGCAGAAGGCCTTGCCGCCGGGTGGGGTGTGGATGGTGACGGTCCAGCCCTTGCCGGCACTGAAGGGCTTGGCCGGCCCGTCCTCCAGCCCGGCGGCGGAAGGCGGCTTCACCGGCGGCGGCGGCACGGTTTCGCAGGCGGAAAGCGCCAGCGCGAGGCCGGCAAGCAGGGCCAAAGGCGTCGCCGCCCGGACGGCGCGGCGGTCCCGAAGGACCGGCAGCGGTCGGGCGACGGGTGCAAGGTGCAGCCGATCCATCGCGGCGTCCTCCCCATCCCAAGTTCCGTTACGGGGTCTTGTTGCGGCGACCTGCATACCACGTTCGCATGCATCCGCGCGACGGTCGCGGCAGCAGCACCGGCTGTGCTAGAACCGGGGGCCCTCGTCTCAGCAAGCCGCCGGTCGCCATGCCCCACGCCGACTTCATCCACCTGCGCGTCCATTCCGCCTATTCGCTGTCGGAAGGTGCGATCAAGGTGAAGGAGCTGGTCAAGCTCTGCCTCAAGCAGCAGATGCCGGCCGTCGCCGTCACCGACACCGGCAACCTGTTCGGCGCGCTGGAATTCGCGCTGGCGGCGTCGGATGCCGGCGTGCAGCCGATCGTCGGCACCGTGCTCGGCATCACCCGTGCCGGTCCGGCCCAGACGAAGCCCGGCCTGCCCGGCAAGGCGGCGGCCACCCCCGACCAGCTCGTCCTGCTCTGCCAGAACGAGGAGGGCTACCGCAACCTGATGGCCCTGGTGTCCAAGGCCTTCCTGGAGTCCGATCCGCTGGCCGGCCCGCAGGTGGCGCTGGATGCGCTGGAGGGGCGCTCCGGCGGGCTGATCGCGCTGACCGGCGGCCCCGGCGGCTCGGTCGGCCGGTTGCTGCACGAGGGCCAGAAGGATTTGGCGCTGGAGGTGCTGGAGCGGCTGAAACGGCTGTTCCCCGGCCGCCTCTATGTCGAGCTGCAGCGGCACGAGGGAGGGCGCGGCCATTTCGCCGCCGTCGAGAACGCCATCGAGCCGGCGCTGATCGACCTCGCCTATGCCCACGGCCTGCCGCTGGTCGCCACCAACGACTGCCATTTCGCCACCGCCGACATGTACGAGGCGCACGACGCGCTGCTCTGCATCGCCGAGGGCGCCTATCTGAGCCAGGAGGAGCGCCGCCGCCTGACCCCCGACCACCGTTTCAAGTCGGCCGAGGAGATGCGGGCGCTGTTCGCCGACCTGCCGGAGGCGGTGGACAACACGGTGGCGATCGCCCGCCGCTGCTCCTTCCTGCTGAAGCCGATCAAGCCGATCCTGCCGCCGTTTGCCTGCGAAGGCGGCCGGACCGAGGACGACGAGCTGCGCGCCCAGTCGCGCGCCGGCCTGGAGACGCGGCTGGAGAAGGTCGTCTATACGCCCGACATGACGCCGGAGCAGCGCGAGGCGACGCGCAAGACCTATTTCGAGCGGCTCGAGTTCGAGCTGGACGTCATCGTCTCGATGAAGTTCCCCGGCTATTTCCTGATCGTGTCGGACTTCATCAAATGGGCGAAGAACAACGACATCCCCGTCGGCCCTGGCCGCGGGTCGGGTGCCGGCTCCGTCGTCGCCTGGGCGCTGACCATCACCGACCTCGACCCGCTGCGCTTCGGCCTGCTGTTCGAGCGCTTCCTGAATCCCGAACGCGTGTCGATGCCCGACTTCGACATCGATTTCTGCCAGGACCGCCGCGAAGAGGTCATCCGTTACGTCCAGAACAAGTACGGCTACGACCGCGTCGCCCAGATCATCACATTCGGTAAGCTCCAGGCGCGCGCCGTGCTGCGCGACGTCGGCCGCGTGCTGCAGATGCCCTACGGGCAGGTCGACAAGATCTGCAAGATGGTGCCGAACAACCCGGCCAACCCGGTGACGCTGCAACAGGCGCTGGACAGCGAGGAGATGCTGCGCCAGGCCCGCGACGGCGACGACACCGTGCGCCACCTGATCGACATCGCGCTGAAGCTGGAGGGTCTCTACCGCCACGCGTCGACCCACGCGGCGGGCGTGGTGATCTCCGACCGGCCGCTGCACGATCTGGTGCCGCTCTACCGAGACCCGCGCTCCGACATGCCGGTCACCCAGTTCAACATGAAATATGTCGAACAGGCCGGCCTGGTGAAGTTCGACTTCCTGGGATTGAAGACGCTGACCGTGCTGAAGACGGCGGTCGACATGATCGACGGGAAGCCCGACCTGACCACCGTCCCGCTCGACGACGAGAAGAGCTACCAGCTGCTCAGCCGGGCGGAGGCGACCGGCGTGTTCCAGCTGGAAAGCTCCGGCATGCGCGACGTGCTGCGCCGGCTGAAGCCGAACCGGCTGGAGGACATCATCGCGCTGGTGTCGCTCTACCGCCCCGGCCCGATGGACAACATCCCGAAATACATCCGGGTCAAGAACGGGGACGAAAAGCCCGACTACATGCATGACAGCCTGGAAGGCATCCTGAAGGAGACCTTCGGGATCATGATCTACCAGGAACAGGTCATGCAGATCGCCCAGGTGCTGTCCGGCTATTCGCTGGGCGGCGCCGATCTTCTGCGCCGCGCCATGGGCAAGAAGATCAAGGAGGAGATGGACAACCAGCGCAAGATCTTCTGCGATGGCGCCGAGGAGCGCGGCGTCAAGGCGGAGCTGGCCAGCCTGATCTTCGACCAGGTGATGAAGTTCGCCGGCTACGGCTTCAACAAGTCCCACGCCGCCGCCTATGCGCTGGTCGCCTACCACACCGCGTACCTCAAGGCGAACCATCCGGTGGAGTTCATGGCGGCGTCGATGACGCTCGACCTCGGCAACACCGACAAGCTGAACGTCTTCCGGCAGGAGCTGGCGCGGCTGCGCGTGCGGCTGCTGACGCCGGACATCAACAGGTCCGACTCCATCTTCGGGGTGGAGCAGCTGGCCGACGGGACCAAGGCGGTGCGCTACGCGCTGGCCGCGGTCAAGGGCGTCGGCCTGCCCGCCATGAAGGCGGTGGTGGAGGAGCGGCGGAAGAACGGCCCGTTCAAGAGCCTGTTCGACTTCGCCCGCCGGCTGGACCTGAAGACCATCAACAAGCGCCAGCTCGAGAATCTCGCCTGTGCCGGCGCCTTCGACGGGCTGAACCCCAACCGTGCCCAGGTCCATGCCGCGCTGGAGACCATCATCCGCTACGCCCAGGCCGAGGCGGCGGAGCGCGACAGCGGCATCGGCAATCTCTTCGGGGGGGGAGGCGGCGGCCTGCCGGAACCCGACCTGCCCAAGGTGAAGGATTGGGAGCCGCTGGAGAAGCTGAAGCACGAGTTCTCCGCCATCGGCTTCTACCTGTCGGCCCACCCGCTGGACGCCTATTCCGGCCCGCTCGGCCGCATGAAGGTGGTGCGCTCCGCCGAATTGCAGACCGCCATCGCGAAGGGCGGTTCCACCCGCTACAAGATGGCGGGCATCATCGTGTCGAAGAAGGAGAAGACCGCCAAGTCCGGCAACCGCTTCGCCTTCGTCGAGCTGTCGGACGCCACCGGCGGCTACGAGGTGACGCTGTTCTCGGAGGTGCTGGCCGTCAACCGCGACCTGCTGGAGCCCGGCCGGCCGGTGCTGATGACGGTCGACGCCCAGCTGAACGGCGAGGAGGTCCGCCTGACCTGCCAGGAGATCAAGCCGCTGGAGGAAGCCGTCGCCTCGGTCAGCGCCGGTCTGCGCGTGGTGCTGCGCGACCCCTCTCCCATCGACACGCTGCGCGCCACCCTGGAGCGGCTGTCGCGCGGCCGGAGCCGCATCAACGTCCTGGTCGAGATCGACCCGCTGAAGGAGGTCGAGATCGAGCTGCCCGGCAGCTACACCATCACCGCGCAGAGCCGCTCCGCCCTGAAGGCTGTCCCCGGCGTGATCGAGGTGGCGGAGCTGTGAACGGGGCGGCGCCCGCCTTCGGCCGCTTCATTGCCATCGACTGGTCGGGTGCCCGTGGCAGACGTTACACCGGCATCGCGGTGGCGGAGTGTGCGGCGGGCGATGGGGCACCGCAGCCGATCGCCGGGCCGGACGGCTGGTGGTCGCGGACGGCAGTGTACGACTGGCTGCGGACGGAACTGGCGCGGGAGCCGGCGCTGGTCGGCATCGACTGCGCCTTCTCGCTGCCCTTCGCCGTGGCGGCGCACGGCTTGCCCGGCTCCGCGGCGACCGTCTTCGACCTGTGGGACGCGGTGGAGGAGGTCTGCGCCGACGAACCGGATTTCGGCGGCGGCCCCTTCGCCGTCCACGCCCTGCACGGAGCCGGGTTCTGGCATCGCGGACCGCAGCCGGATTGGTACGACGACCCGCACCGGGCAACCGAATGGGCCTGCCGTGCCGACGGGTTGGGCCACCCGCAAAGCCCCTACAAGCTGATCGGCTCCAAACAGGTCGGCAAGGGCGCGCTCGCCGGAATGCGGGTGTTGCGCGCCCTGCGCGCGGCTCTGCCCGGACGGCTTGCGGTCTGGCCCTTCGAGCAGCCGGCGCCGGGCATCGGCGCGATGGTGGAGATCTATCCCCGCCTGTTCCTGAAGCAGACCGGTTTCGGGCAGCGCAAGATCCGGGATGGCACAGAGCTGGACGTGGCGCTGGCCGGATTGGGATCGCAACCGCTGGGATTGGCCGGCACGGTCAGCGACCATGACAGCGATGCGTTGGTGTCGGCCGCCGGCCTGCGCTGGCTCGCCGCCAAGCCGCAGGCATGGGCGCCGCCGGGACTGGACGATACGGCGCGGCGTCGGGAAGGATGGATTTTCGGAGTGGGAATGAGCGGATCATGAGCGACACCGGTTCCGCCCCCCTGGGCTCCCCCCTGGGCTCCCCCCTGGGCAAGCACCGCCGCCCGGCGATCGACGTCGCCCGCGGGCTGGCGCTGGTCGCGATGGCCGCCTATCACGCCAGTTGGGACGCCACCTATTTCGGACTGGCCGGCTTCGACCTGCTGGGCGACCCGCTGTGGCTGGCCGCGCGTACGGCGATCCTGTCGAGCTTTCTGCTGCTGGCCGGGATCGGGCTGGTGCTGGCGACACGGGGCGGGCTCGACCGCGGACGCTTCCTGCGCCGGCTGGGCCGGGTGGCGGCGGGAGCCGCGGCGGTCTCGGCGGCGTCCCATGTCCTGTTCCCCGACAGCCCGATCTTCTTCGGCGTGCTGCATCACATCGCGGTGGCGAGCGTGATCGGCCTCGCCTTCATCCCCCTGCCGGCCGCGCTGACGCTGACGGCGGCGGCGGCGGCGGTGCTGGCCGGAACGACGCTGTCCTTCCCGCCGTTCGACGACCCGTGGCTGCGCTGGATCGGGCTGACCACGGTCGCGCCGGACTCCAATGATTTCGTGCCGCTGCTGCCCTGGATCGGCGGCGTGCTGGCTGGAATCGGACTCGCCCGGCTGTGGCCGGAGATGGGCGACGGCATGACAGTGACCGGCCGCGCCGGGCGGGCGCTGGCCTGGAGCGGCCGCCACAGCCTGGCCTTCTACCTGCTGCACCAGCCGCTGCTGTTCGGCCTGGCCTGGGCCGCCGCGCAGATCGTCCCGGTGGAACTGCCGGCGGTGCGCGATTTTCAGGCGGCCTGCGTGGCGAGTTGCGAACGGGCAGGCGTGGCGTCGGCGCCCTGCGCGGCCAACTGCCGCTGCGTACGGTCCGAACTGGCGCGAAACGGGCTGTGGGAGGGGTTCGTCGCCAACCGGCTGAGCGAACGCGAGCGTCGTGGTCTTGAGGACGCGGCGGCAGCCTGCCGCAAGCCCTGACGGGCCTTGTCAAAACAGGTGGCCTCAGACCGACTGCCGCTTCTCCAGCAGCCCGCGCAACAGGCTGGTCAGGGTTTCGGCCAGACGATACTGGTCGTCGGCCGGCAGGTCGGCGATGACGCCGGCGAAATCGTTCAGCGGATCGTGGCGCAACAGTTCGAGCGCCTTCGGGGTCGGGTGAAGCTGGGTGACGCGGCGGTCCTCCGGAACCGGCACGCGGACAAGCAACTCCTTGCCGACCAGCACCTCGACCATCTGCGAGGCGGCTCCGCGGGTGGTGGCGTGGAAGTCGGCGAAGGCCGAGACAGTCCGCTGGCTGTTGTTGGCGCCTGCGAAGAAGCGGAGCGCCGTCCATTGCGACGGCTTCAGGCCGTGGGTGTAGCCCAGGCTGTCGGCGATGTGGGTGATCTGAAGCATCACGTCGGCAATGGCCTGCGGCGATGCGCCGCCCATATGGTCGCTGTCCACATGTTCGGAGTCGACGATGTCCATTCCAGCTCCAATTGGACCGGCTCCAATGGACCCGACTCCAATGGGCGATCCGATCGAGGGGCGATCCGACACGCTGTTGTTCCTCACCAAAACCCGGCCCGCAGCAGCGCCGCGCAATTTTGCGAAGTCCATTTGTTCCACTCTATAAGGTATAGTGGCTATACGATGGGCATACAAAAAGGCTGGCGGCCATCGCTAGCAAGGCGGCAGCCACATCGCTCACAAGAGCATTGAACACTGTACCGCGACCGAACTGAAAACGGAACCGGTAACACTTCATCCTTTTGTTGCAAATTGTCGCATCACCTTCATGGCCCGATCGGCTCCGGCGCGCCGGGATCTCCCGCCAAGCATAAGCGAAATCAGCATGCCCGCCATGCCGATTTCGGTCTTTATCCATGTTTCACTGGCGTAACCCGCGATTCGCAGGTATACGCGCGCGATGACCACATTCCCCGTTCCGAAGTCCGCATCGCCGGCCGCCGTCCAGAGCATGGGCGCCCCGAAGGTCGGCATCGTCAGCCTCGGCTGCCCGAAGGCTCTCGTCGATTCAGAGCGCATCCTGACGCGCCTGCGCGCGGAAGGGTACGAGATCTCTCCCAGCTACGACGGCGCCGACGTCGTGCTGGTCAACACCTGCGGATTCCTCGACAGCGCCAAGAAGGAATCGCTGGACGCCATCGGCGAGGCGATCAAGGAGAACGGACGGGTCATCGTCACCGGCTGCATGGGCGTGGAATCGGACATGATCCGGAAAATCCACCCCGACGTCCTCGCAGTCACCGGGCCGCACCAGTACGAGCAGGTGGTGAACGCGGTGCACGACGCCGTGCCGCCGACGCACAACCCCTTCACCGACCTGGTGCCGCCGGAAGGGCTGCGGCTGACCCCGCGCCATTACGCCTACCTGAAGATTTCGGAGGGCTGCAACAACCGCTGCAGCTTCTGCATCATCCCGTCCCTGCGCGGCGATCTGGTCAGCCGGCCGATCCATTCCGTCCTGCGCGAGGCGGAAAAGCTGGCGGTGGCCGGCGTCAAGGAACTGCTGGTCATCTCGCAGGACACCAGCGCCTACGGCGTCGACGTGAAGTACAAGGCGGAGAAATGGTACGACCGCGAGGTCCGCACCCGCTTCTTCGACCTGTGCAACGAGCTGGCGAACTTCGACCTGTGGGTCCGCCTGCATTACGTCTACCCCTACCCGCATGTCGACGAGGTCATCCCGCTGATGGCGGAGGGCAGGATCCTGCCCTACCTCGACATCCCGTTCCAGCATGCCTCGCCCACCGTGCTGAAGGCGATGCGCCGCCCGGCCGCCCAGGAAAAGCAGCTGGACCGCATCCGCAAATGGCGGCAGGACTGCCCCCATCTGGTCCTGCGTTCCACCTTCATCACCGGCTTCCCCGGCGAGACGGAGGAGGACTTCCAGTTCATGCTGGACTGGCTGAAGGAAGCCCAGCTCGACCGCGTCGGCTGCTTCAAGTACGAGCCGGTCGAGGGCGCCACCGCCAACGACCTGCCCGGCGCCGTGCCGGAAGAGGTCAAGCAGGAGCGCTGGGAACGCTTCATGGAGACGCAGAAGGCGATCAGCGCCGAGCGGCTGCAGCAGAAGGTCGGCTGGACGCTGGGCGTGCTGATCGACGAGGTCGACGAGGATGGGGCGATCGGCCGCTCCTACGCCGACGCGCCGGAAATCGACGGCAACGTCTTTTTGAACGGCGAGACCGGGTTGAAGCCGGGCGACATGGTCGACGTCACCATCGAGCATGCCGACGAGTACGACCTGTGGGGCAGCGTCGAACGCGACCTGTAACAGCAGTCCCGATCGGAGCGCGCCCATGCCCGTCACGCCGGACGATGCCAGACTGATGGATGTCCAGCAGGGCGGGCGCTGCTTCTACTGCGACGGGCCGATTGGGGCCGGAGCCACCTTCGACCATCTGATCCCCCGCGCCTATGGCGGGATCGACGATCCGGCCAACGTCGTGCTGGCGCACCGCCGCTGCAACCAGCGCAAGGGCGACCGGCTGCCCGACCGGGGCGAGCTCGACCGTTTCTTCGCGCTGCGCCGATCCAGCCGCCTCGGCGTTTGGGGGCCGTTGCGCACAGTGCGGGACGCGGAAGAGGGCGACGAATGGATCGCCGCGGCGCGCGCCATCTCGCAGGAAAAATGAGCTGCAACCGAAGTCTCGCGGCCGGCCGCGGCTGGAAACCGCCTTCGGCTGGAAACCAATGCGACCCGATCCGGTTGAAGGAGGACATCCATATAATAGGGGAGAGTCCTTCGATGACCGGTTCCGAGACCGAGCGGCAGAACAAGCAGCCCCACACCGAAGAGACGGTCCGCCACACCGGCGGCGAGCAGAACACCGGCAACCACAAGAAACCGGACGCCCCCGATGCCAAGGGCGCCGACCGTTTCGGCGGCACCCGCGCCGGGGCGGAGAATGTGGAGCCTGGGAAATAGGATCCCGGCCAAATAAGACCGGGGACATGATGGACAGGAGGCTGGCATCCGCCCGGCCGCCTGTGCCAGATCCGGGGGACGGCATTCAAAGGACGTCTCCCGCATGGCACCTTCGATCTTCAAACGCTACAAGCTGCACTTCACCCGCCCGCTGCCCGGCCTGCGTCCGGGCCGGCCGGAGCGCGACGCGATGGTGGAGCGGGTGCGGCGGCTTGCCAGCGAGAACGGCATGGCAGGCGATCTGCACGCCATCGCGCCCAACGCCGGCTTCGGCATCCTGGAGGTGCGCTGCACCGAACGGCTGGCCCGCCGCCTGTCCGACCTGTCGGAAATCGAGACCGTGCAGGAGGCTTGAGCCCCGGCCGGAGAAGCAGGCGGCCTACCGCAGACGGGGTATGCGGCTGGCGGCCGGGCTTTCCGGCCCTAGGTCAGGCTTGACCGGTGTGCGCGACGCGGCCGGCCGGACCCGAACCAACCGAAGGGGAGACACCTGACATGACGATGCGGCAATCGGATGCCGAATGGCGCGGCGACCTGAAATCGGGCAGCGGCACCATGCGGCTGGGCAGCGGCGCGTTCGAAGGCGCCTATTCCTTTCCATCGCGCTTCGAGAATGGCCAGGGCACCAACCCGGAGGAGCTGATCGCCGCCGCGCATGCCGGCTGCTTCTCCATGGCGCTGTCGGCCGCGCTGAGCCAGGCCGGCCATCCGCCGACCCGCGTCCATACCACCGCCAAGGTGCATCTGGAGAAGGCCGGCGCCGGCTTCGCCATCAGCCGGATCGAACTGGACTGCGAGGCCGAGATTCCCGGCATCGACGATGCCGCCTTCCAGGAACAGGCGGCCGGCGCCAAGGCCAACTGCCCGGTGTCGAAGGCGCTGACCGGCACCCAGATCAGCCTGACCGCCCGGCTGCTCTGAACGGACACGCTCCGAACCCTTTTCTCCCTGTGTCCGACCGATGATAGGATACGCCGTCCGGAACCGGGCGGCGCTTCCCGTCTACCGCGCTCCGGATGAAACGGGCCGGATGTATCGAAGATGGGATTGAGCGGGAAGGTGGAGCATCCGGCGTTGGACGGCTTCGTGGATGTGGACGGCGCCCGGCTGGAATACCGGCGCATCCCGTCCAGCCGCCCCGGCGCGCCGACCCTGGTGTTCCTGCATGAGGGGCTGGGCTGCGTCGCCATCTGGCGGGATTTCCCCGACCGGCTGGCGGCGGCGACCGGCTGCGGCGCCCTCGTCTATTCGCGCCAGGGCTATGGCGGCTCCAGCCCCTGCCGCCTGCCCCGGCCGTTGCATTATCATGACGACGAGGCCGACGGCGTGCTGCCGGCGCTGCTCGACCGGCTGGGCGTGACCGGCGACCTCGTGCCGGTGGGGCACAGCGACGGCGCGACCATCGCCCTGCTGGCGGCGGCGGGCCGGCTCGGCCCCCGCATCCTCCTTGCCATTGCCGAGGCGCCGCACGTCTTCGTGGAGGACGTCACCATCGCCGGCATCGAGACCGCATGCACCGCCTGGCGCAGCGGCGCCCTGCGCCGCGGGCTGGAGCGGCTGCATGGCGACAACACCGAGGCCGCGTTCCGCGGCTGGAGCGAGACCTGGCTGGAGCCGCGCTTCCGCGCCTGGAACGTCGAGGACCGGCTGCCGGCGATCGCCAAGCCGCTGCTGGTCATCCAGGGCGTGGACGACGAATACGCCACCGCGGCCCAGTACGACGCCATCGCCGCGAAGGCCGGCGGGCCGGTGAGCGTGCTGGTGCTGGAGGATTGCGGCCACACCCCCCACCGCGACCAGCCCGACCGCGTGCTCGCCGCGATGGCGGAGGCGATAACGACAGCGGAGGCGGCGGCAGCGGAGACGGCGGCAGCGGGCCGGGCCCTCCCGCCGGAACGGCACAAGCCGTCCGCCCTGCCGCTCGGCCAAAGGGCAGATTGACCCCACCGCTTCCACCCTACCATAGTGCCGCCTTCCGCGCGCGGAAGCCCGTCTTCCGTCCGCCGCTTCATCGAACGACGGACAATGACTGCCGCAGCCTTCCGCCTTCTGTCGCCGATCCTCCTCCTGCTTGCGCTCGCGTGGGCGGCACCGGCGACCGCAACCTCCCCTGACGGCCGGGAGCCGGTGATCCTGGCGCTGGACGGGGAATTCGGGCTGTCCAACAGCACCTCGGCCGAAGCCATCGAACGCGGCATCCTGACCGCCATCGACGAGATCAACCGCGAGGGCGGCGTGCTGGGCGGCCGGCCGCTGGCCCTGGTCACGCGCGAACACCGGTCGATCTCCGCCCGCGGCATCAAGAACATCCGGGAACTCGCCACCATCCCCGATCTGGTCGCGGTGTTCGGCGGCCGGTTCAGCCCGGTGGTGATCGAGGAACTGCCGGTGCTGGAACAGACCCGCACCCTGTTCCTGGCGCCCTGGTCGTCGGCGGACGCCATCGTCGACAACGGGATGCGGCCCAACTACATCTTCCGCCTGTCGCTGCGCGACAGTCTGGCGATGCCCTTCCTGCTGGCGCGCGCGGCCGACCGCGGCCTGACCCGCGTCGGCCTGCTGCTGACCAACACCGCCTGGGGCCGGTCCAACCTGGAGGCCGCCAACCGCCATCTCGTCGCCCACCGTGTTCCGGATGTGGTCGGCACCGCCTGGTACAACTGGCGGGACCGCTCGCTGATCGACAAGTACGAGGCGCTGGCAGCCGCCGGCGCCCAGGCCATCGTGCTGGTCGCCAACGACGACGAGGCCGCGGTGCTGGTGCGCGAGATGGCGGCCCTTCCACCGGAACGCCGGCTGCCGATCCTCAGCCATTGGGGGGTGACCGGCGGCGATTTCGTCGGCCAGGCCGGGCCGGCGCTCAGGTCGGTGGATTTCAGCGTGATCCAGACGGTCAGCCCTTTCAACATCCCGCGCGACCGGCTGGCTCCGGTGCTGGAGACCGCCGGGCGGCTGTTCGGCATCCATCGGCCGGAGGACATCGTGTCGCCGGTGGGATTCCTGCACGCCTACGACCTGACCCGCATCGTGGCGCTGGCGATCGACCGCGCCGGCACCACCGACCGCGCCGCCGTTCGCGACGCGCTGGAACAGGTCGGCCCCTACCGCGGGGTGATCCGCGACTTCGACCGCCCCTTCGCCCCCGGCCGTCACGAGGCACTGGGCCCGGACGACCTGCTGATGGCCCGCTTCCGCGCCGATGGCGTGCTGGTCCCGGCGGAGTGACGGCGCGGATGTCCGGCCCCGACTCTCTCCCGGACCCCTTGCCCGATCCGGAACCGGGCAGCGCCGGCCATCGCCGCCGCGGCGCTTTTCCCGGCGCCTCCGCCAACGCGCCCCGACGGTTGCCGACGTCCGGCCGGCTGGCCCGCCGTTTCGCGCTGGTGTCGCTGATGCTGGGGGTGCTGATCGCCGTCCTGATCGGCGCCAGCCTCTATGTCGTGTCGAGCCGCCATCTGGCGCGCCAGCACCATGCCAATGTGGAGGCGAACGCCACGCTCGCCGCGCGCCAGACCGAAGGGGTGGTCAACACGATCGCGACGACGGTGCGCGAGTTGGCCGACAACAGCGTGCTGGCTACCGCGCTGGTCGATTCCGCGGGCAAGGAAACCTACCTGGCCCCCTTCCTGCGCAGCTTCAACCACATCGCCAGCGTGCCGGTGGCGATGGTCTTCACCGATTTCGAAGGCGAGCCGATCGCCGACAACGGCCGCCATTCGGGCGCGCTGGCCGTCAGCCCGGCCGACATGGCCTGGCTGCGCAAGGCCATCGCCGCCGGACGCCCCGCGGCCACCGTGGTGCATCAGGACGGAACGCACTTCCTCCTGGCTGCGGAAATGCTGATCTATTCCCGCACCGCCTCGCCGGAAGGTGCGCTGATCTACAAGGTGCCGCTCGATGCGATGGTGCTGCATCCGGAAGCGATGCTTCTCCATGCCAATGAAACGCCGCCGCCGGTGCCGGACGGCATGGTGGCGGTGACGATCCCGCTGAAGGTGCCCGACAGGCTGGCCGGGCTGGACCTGCGGCTGCGGCTGGAGGCTCCCGGTGTGCCGACCGCCGCCTTCCTGTCCTGGATGCTGCCGGCCTACGGGCTGGCGGCGGCCGCCGCACTGCTGGCGATCTATGTCGGCAGCCGCGCCGTCGGCAACCATCTGACCCGCTCCCTGCGCGAGTTGGAGCGGCTGGCCGGTGCCATCGCCACCGACGGCTTCACCGGGCAGCGCGCGACGGTGCGCGGCAACGACGAGGTGTCGGCGCTGGCGACGGGCTTCAACGCCATGCTGGACCACATCGCGGCGATCCAGCGCGAGCGGGAGATGCGCGCGGCGGAGGAGATCACCATCCAGCGGACGCTGGCCGAGCGGGCGGAACAGGCGCGTGCCGAAGCCGAAGGCTCCCGCAACGAGGCGGAGCGGTCGCGCCAGGAGGCGGTGATGGCCCTGATGGTGGCGGAGCGGGCCAATGCCGCCAAGACCCATTTCCTGGCGGCGGCCAGCCACGACCTGCGCCAGCCGGTGCAGTCGCTGGTGCTGTTGACCTCGGCGCTGGGGATCCGGCTGGGCGACCACCCTGCCGCGTCGCTGGTCGGCAGCATCGAGGCGTCGATGGACGCGCTGTGCCGCCTGCTCGACGCCATCCTGGACATCTCCAAGCTGGATGCCGGCACCGTGTCGCCCAATGTGCAGGCGGTGTCGCTGGGCGCCATCTTCGCGCGGCTGGAGGGCGAATACCGGCTGCGCGCGGCGGAAAAGGGCGTCGCCTTCCACAGCGTCCCCACAACCGTGACGTTGAACGCCGACCCGGCACTGCTGGAACGGATCATCCGCAATCTGGTGGAGAACGCCCTGCGCTACACCGACCATGGCCGTATCCTGCTGGGCTGCCGCCGGACGCGCGGCAGCCTGAGCATCCAGATCCACGACACCGGAATCGGCATTTCGCCGGAACATCTGGAGCGCATCTTCCACGAGTTCTATCAGGTCTCAAATCCGACCCGCAACCGGGGCAAGGGGCTGGGGCTGGGGCTGGCCATCGTCGACCGGCTGGCGCGGCTGCTGGGATACCGCGTGCATGTCGCCTCCCGCCCGGACAAGGGCTCCTGCTTCACCCTGGAC
Organism: Azospirillum thiophilum; assembly: GCF_001305595.1. NCBI lineage: Bacteria > Pseudomonadati > Pseudomonadota > Alphaproteobacteria > Rhodospirillales > Azospirillaceae > Azospirillum > Azospirillum thiophilum. Next base: position 257,603 of record NZ_CP012404.1, on the reverse strand, counting down.
ATACCGACCCCGGCCCTGCGCGCCGCCGCGGCGATAACGGCGCAGACGGCGGAGCGGCCGCCGGAACCGGGCCGGGGCATGGCGCTGGTGATCGACGACGACCCGCTGGTGCGCGAAGGGCTGACCCTGCTGATCGAGGATTTCGGCTGGCGCGTGCTTGCCGCCGACAGCGCGGCGGACGCACTGCGCCTGCTGCGCGAGGGGTCGAAGACGCCCGATCTGGTGATCGCCGATTACCGGCTGGAGGCTGGCGCCACCGGGCTGGAGGCCATCCGGGCGGTGGAGACCGCGCTTCAGGCGCAAGGTCGCCCTTCGCCGCTCAGCGTCGTGCTGACCGGCGATACCGCCCCCCAGCGCATCGCCGACGCCGAGGCCAGCGGCTACCGCATCCTGCACAAACCGATCGCCGCAAAGGACGTGGCCCAGCTGCTGAGCTTGTCCGCAAGGCCGCAAGGGTCTGCCGGCCGCAATCTCGGCGCCGCCATGCCGCAAGACTGACGACGCCGCTGAGCAACGGCGGAGCCGGGGCGGACCGCGCAGGATCGACATCGATCCGACGCGATCCGCCCGTCAAACGATGACATGACGCTCCCGTGCGTTTCCCAAACAGACTCGCCGCACCCTAACCGCGTCGCAGCGGGCCGGCCGCATCCACCTGAATGACGAGCCGCTCGATGAGGCGCACCGCCATGTCATGATGCAGAAGCAGCGGCTCCTGCATTTCCGAGCGCTGCTGGTCCTGGCGCAGATACGGCGCTGCCGCATCTTCAAGAAGGCCCCGCACCTCCTCCACGGTGAAGAAGCCTTTCTCGACCATGGCGATCACCAGCGATTCACAAATCGAGAGCGCGGCCATGCCTGCCGCCTCCTCCTCCGCCATCATCACGCCCCCCGTCTTGTCGTTCGATCCAGTGTCGCGGTCTACCGCCTGGACTGCCTTAAGGGCATAGGAACAACAAACGGGTCGGCGGGGCGTCGCACCACGTTCGAGAAAAATCTCAGCGCCTTTAACCTATGTTGTGGCCGCCTTTGTCGAAAGCCTTAATCGTTCGAGACCGCGCGGAACCGGCTCAACGGCGCAACCGTTCATTAAGGCGCCAATATTAGGACAAAGAAGGCAAAGAGACGACCATGACTCGCGCCCCGGCGAGCCGCGTACAAGAGTCCACTCCATTGTGGCTCAAATTGAGCAGCTACCTCGTCCTGTCGGATGAGGAAAAAATGTATCTTTCCGAATTGGAAAGGACAATCGCAAGGCATCCTCCCCGGACCGATCTTCTACAACAGGGCGAACGGTACCGTGACGTCCGCATCATGCGGGACGGGTGGGCGATCCGTCACAAGGCATTGCCGGACGGGCGGCGGCAGGTCGTGAACTTCGTTCTTCCCGGCGACATCATCGGCATGTACTGCACATTGTTCGAATCCGCGGACCACAGCGTGACCACCCTGACCCCGGTCGAGGTGGCGAGCTTCCCGCCCGAGCGGATCGGCGAGCTGTTCCGCTCCTTCCCCCGCCTCGCGGCGGCGCTCGCCTGGTCCGGCGCGCGGGAAGAGGCCATCGTCGCCGAACGGCTGCTCAGCCTCGGCCGGCGCACAGCGCTGGAGCGTACGGCACATCTGATCGTGGAGTTGCTGCGCCGCCTCAGCATCGTGAACATGGCCGCCGACGGACATTTCGTGTTGCCGGTGACGCAGGAGATCCTGGCCGACGCGCTGGGGCTCAGCATCGTCCACATCAACCGCACCCTGCGCCGGTTGCGCGACAGCGGGCTGATCGAACTGAACGGCCAGCGCATCACCGTGAACGACGTGCGCCAGCTCGCTTCCGTCGGCCAGTTCGACGAACTGTACCTGCACCTCATCCGCGCCCCGCGTCGACTGGAACGTGCCTTTTCCGAAGACGGCCGCCGTCACGCCAACGCCAATGGAGCTGAACGGTCCAAGGCATGAGCAAAGGTTGGAGTGCCTCCCTCCTCCGTCAACGATGGCGGAGGGGGCATCCACCAGCGGTCCTCATCACAGAACGCCAAACGAAAACGAGGCGCCGGAAGGCGCTCTGATGGTCGGTCATAGATTCGACCATTCAAAACAAATGGTTGTGCCGCCAGACAGCTCACGAGCCGCCGCATCGACTTGCGACGACTTCCGGGCAATCCCGCCAATGCCGGCGGATCTTCTTGAATTCCATCGATAATTGATACGTATGGATGCGTTCGGATGGCACCCTTCCCGTTCGGTGCATCTGCAACGTAAGGCGGCATCGCTGCCGGGGGCCGGCAAAAGCCGAGCAATCCGCTCAGCAGCGTCTTGCACCGCCCTTCCCTCTTGGCCCCATCTTTTCCGCACCGCACAAGACAGTCGGAAAGATGCATTCCCTGTATCGCCGATTGGGCTAATGCCAGGCATACCTGCCATAAAAAGCCGCCGGACCCACGATGAAAAATCAATTTAACATATTGATATTATTGTATATACTCTGGAGAAGCCCACCCCCTTCAAAAGCGACACACAAATACGCTTTACAGGCGTTGATCTGTATCATATTTTCCCAAGACGCATTGTTCGCTGGACGTGCAATCCATCTCGGGGATGCCGATGTACACGCAAGCTTTGGACACCAAGACCGAGCAGGGCGCTCAGCCGTCTCCCCGGCTGGTGACGGAAGAGGACTCCGCTCTCCTGGGCCGCTTCCAGGACCGCGTCGACGCCGAAGAGAAGATCGAGCCGCGCGACTGGATGCCCGACGGCTACCGCCGTACGCTGGTCCGCCAGATCTCGCAGCACGCCCATTCGGAAATCGTCGGCATGCTGCCGGAAGGGAACTGGATCACCCGCGCGCCGACGCTGCGCCGCAAGGTGGCCCTGCTGGCCAAGGTCCAGGACGAGGGCGGGCACGGCCTCTACCTCTACAGCGCGGCGGAGACGCTGGGCGTGTCGCGCGACGAGCTGGTCGGCCAGCTGCTGTCGGGCAAGGCAAAATATTCCAGCATCTTCAACTACCCGACCCCGAGCTGGGCGGACATCGGCGCCATCGGCTGGCTGGTGGACGGGGCGGCGATCATGAATCAGGTGCCGCTCTGCCGCTGCTCCTACGGCCCCTATGCCCGCGCCATGGTCCGCATCTGCCGGGAGGAGAGCTTCCACCAGCGCCAGGGCTACGAGCTGATGCTGGCGCTGGCCCAGGGCACGACCGATCAGAAGCGGATGGCGCAGGACGCGCTGAACCGCTGGTGGTGGCCGGCGCTGATGATGTTCGGGCCGTCCGACGAGCAGTCGGCCCACTCGTCGCAGAACATGGCATGGAAGATCAAGCGCTTCTCCAATGACGAGCTGCGCCGGCGCTTCGTCGACGCCACCGTGCCGCAGGCCGAGTTCCTGGGATTGACGATCCCCGACCCGGAGCTGCGTTTCGATGCCGAAACCGGCCATTACGCGTTCGGCGCCATCGACTGGACCGAGTTCAACGAGATCCTGAAGGGCAACGGTCCCTGCAACCGCGAGCGCCTCGAGGCCCGCCGCAAGGCGTGGGATGACGGCGCCTGGGTTCGGGACGCCGCCACCGCCCACGCCGCCAAACGCAAGCAGCGCGCCCTCAAGAAGGCCGGCTGACCCAAGAATTCCGAGGGAAGAGACGATGGATCGCCCCACCACCGACCGCAAGGACTGGCCGCTGTTCGAGATCTTCATCCGGCCGAAGAACGGGTTGTCGCACAAGCATGTCGGCAGCCTGCACGCCGCCGACGCCCGTATGGCGCTGGACAATGCCCGCGACGTCTACACCCGCCGCGGTGAAGGCGTCAGCATCTGGGCGGTGCCGGCCGCGGCCATCGCGGCATCCGACCCGTCGGAGAAGGCCAGCCTGTTCGACCCGGCCGACGACAAGGTCTACCGCCACCCGACCTTCTACGACATCCCCGCCGACGTCAAAAACATCTAGCCGGAAGACCATCCGATGAGCACGGAACTGCAACAGGCCCTGTTCGGCACCGCGCTGCGGCTCGGCGACACGTCGCTGGTGCTCGGGCACCGGCTGTCGGAATGGTGCGGCCACGCGCCGGAGCTGGAGGAGGACATCGCGCTGACCAACGTCGCGCTCGACCTCGTCGGCCATGCCCGGATGCTGCTGACCCATGCTGGCGAGCTGGAGGGCAAGGGCCGCGACGAGGATCGCCTCGCCTACCGCCGCGACGTCTTCGACTACCGCAACCATTTGCTGGTCGAGCAGCCCAACCGCGACTTCGGCCACACCATCGTCCGCCAGTTCCTGCACGATGCCTGGGCGGTGGAGTTGTACGAGCGGCTCTGCGCCTCGACCGACGCCACGCTGGCCGGCATCGCCGCCAAGGCGGTGAAGGAGGTGCGCTACCATGTCCGCCACAGCGGCGACTGGCTGGTGCGGCTGGGCGACGGCACCGACGTCAGCCACGCCAAGGTCGCCGACGCGCTCGGCCGGCTGTGGCCCTACACCGGCGAGATGTTCGAGCGGGACGAGGCCGAACAGGCGTTGGTCGCCGCCGGCATCCTTCCCGACCCGGCCGAGCTGAAGGCCGCCTGGACCGCCCGCGTCGAGGCGGTGCTGATTGACGCCACCCTCGATCGCCCGGCCGACGGCTGGATGCAGAAGGGCGGCCGGCGCGGCGAGCACAGCGAGCATCTGGGCTTCCTGCTGGCCGAGATGCAGTTCCTGCCGCGCTCCTATCCCGACGCGACGTGGTGAGGCCGAGATGCCGGATGCAGCAGGCTGCTGGGGACCGGAACCGGGTGCCGACGCGGGCGTGAAGGCCGCTTGGGATGCCCTGGCCGGGGTGATGGATCCGGAGATCCCGGTGCTGAGCATCGTCGATCTCGGCATCGTCCGCGCGGTGTCGCGGGAGGGCGGCGGTCCGCTGTCGGTGGCGTTGACGCCCACATATTCAGGCTGCCCGGCGACCGGCGTGATCGTGCTGGAGGCGGAGACCGCGCTGGCCCGCGCCGGCCTGGACGCGGCCGTTTCGGTGGTGATCGCCCCGCCCTGGACGACCGACTGGATCAGCGACGCCGGGCGCGAAAAACTGGCCGAGGTCGGCATCGTCCCGCCGCCGCACTCCGGCAAGCGCGCCCTGACCGCGCCGGACGAGGTGATCGCCTGCCCGCGCTGCGGGTCGGAGGACACCCGCCAGATCAGCCGCTTCGGCTCCACCGCCTGCAAGGCGCTGCACGCCTGCAACGCCTGCCTCGAACCGTTCGACGTGTTCAAATGCCATTGAGTGGAGGCGCCGGCAGCGATGCCCCCTCCCTAACCCTCCCCCGCTGGGCGGGGGAGGGAACTCCGCCGCACTCCCGCAAAGCTCCTGCCCCCTCCCCCGCCCAGCGGGGGAGGGTCGGGGTGGGGGCAACCGCCGCGACCACTCAACCGGCCCGACCGAGGACCACCCCATGACCACCCCCAGCTTCCACCCGCTGACCATCCGCGAGTGCCGCCGGGAGACCGCGGACACCGTGTCGATCGCCTTCGACGTGCCGGCCGATCTCGCCGACCGCTTCCGCTTCGTCCAGGGCCAGTACCTCACCCTCAAGACCGCCATCGGCGGCGAGGAGGTGCGGCGCTCCTACTCCATCTGCTCGGGCGTGGACGAGGGCGAATTGCGCGTGGCGGTGAAGACGGTGGAGGGCGGCCTGTTCTCCACCCACGCCAACCGGTCTCTGGCGCCCGGCGCGGTGCTGGAGGTGATGACGCCGATGGGGCGCTTCCACACCCCCCTCGACCCGGCAGCCTCCCGCACCTATGTCGCCTTCGCCGCCGGCAGCGGCATCACCCCGGTGATGTCGATCCTCAAGACCGTGCTGGCGCAGGAGCCGGAGAGCCGCTTCGTCCTGGTCTACGGCAACCGCACCGTCACCTCCATCATCTTCCGGGAGGATCTCGAGGATCTGAAGAACCGCCACATGGGCCGGCTGGTCATCCACCATGTGCTGAGCCGCGAGCCGGAGGAGGCCGGGCTGCTGGGCGGCCGCATCGGCGCCGGTCTGGTGCGCGAGCTGTGCGCCGGTCCCTTGAAGGCCGAAGACATCGACGCCGCCTTCCTCTGCGGCCCCCAGCCGATGGTCGAGGAGGTGCGCGACGCGCTGGCCGCCTGCGGCACGCCGGCCGCCAACATCCATGTCGAGCTGTTCGGCACGACGCCGACCGCGCGCCCGGCGGTGAAGAAAATCGCCGCGGACACGCCCACCGACGCCGCAACCATCGCCATCCTGCAGGACGGCAAGCGCAAGGAATTCACGCTGCCCTATGACGGCGAGAGCATCCTGGAGGCCGCCCACCGGCATGGCGCCGACCTGCCCTATTCCTGCAAGTCCGGCGTCTGCTGCACCTGCCGCGCCAGGGTCCGCGAAGGCAAGGTGGAGATGGCCGAGAACTACTCCCTGGAGCCGTGGGAGGTCGAGGCCGGCTATGTGCTGACCTGCCAGTCGCGCCCGCTGACCGAACGGGTCGTCATCGACTTCGACGCCGCCTGACGCAACCACAGCCGACAACGACAACAAGGAAACGCCCCGCCATGACCACCACCCCGCAAAGTCTGTTCGAGACGCACGAGGCGACGCTGCAGAAGGCCGTGGAAGCCTGCCGCAGCCGCGCCTACTGGTCGGCCTTCCCCGAGATGCCGAACCCGCGTGCCTATGGCGAGACGGCGGCGGCCGATGGCGAGGCGGCCTTCGCGGCCTACCGCGACAAGCCGTTCGAGCTCGACCAGCCGGGCGCGGCCGGCACGGTCGGCGGCGAACGCTCGCCCTTCGGCTTCGACCTCGGCATCACCTATCCGGTGTCGGACGTCGATGCGCTGGTGAAGGCTGCCAGGGCGGCGATGCCGGGCTGGCGCAAGGCGGGCCCGAACGGCCGGGCCGGGGTCTGCCTGGAGATCCTGAAGCGGCTGAACGCGCGCTCCTTCGAGATCGCCAACGCGGTGATGCACACCACCGGGCAGGCCTTCATGATGGCCTTCCAGGCCGGTGGCCCGCACGCCCAGGACCGCGGGCTGGAGGCGGTCGCCTATGGCTGGAAGGCGATGACCGACCAGGCGCCGGCCGCCCGCTGGGAGAAGCCGCAGGGCAAGAACCCGCCGCTGGTGATGGACAAGCGCTTCGAGCTGGTCGGCCGCGGCGTCGGGCTGGTCATCGGCTGCGCGACCTTCCCGACCTGGAACGGCTATCCCGGCCTGTTCGCCAGCCTCGTCACCGGCAACGCGGTGATCGTGAAGCCCGGCCCGACCGCCATCCTGCCGCTTGCCATCACGGTGAGGATCGCGCGCGAGGTGCTGGCGGAATGCGGGCTCGACCCCAACCTCGTCACGCTCGCCATCGGCGACACCATCGCCAGGGATCTGGCGCTCAGGCCGGAGGTGACGATCATCGACTACACCGGCTCGACCGGCTTCGGCGACTGGCTGGAACAGAACGCCCGCCAAGCCCAGGTCTACACCGAGAAGGCCGGGGTCAACAGCGTGGTGATCGACGGCACCGACGATCCAAAGGGCATGGTGCGCAACCTCGCCTTCACGCTCAGCCTCTATTCCGGGCAGATGTGCACGACGACCCAGGTCATCTTCGTGCCCAGGGACGGCATCCAGGCGGGTGCGGAGCGCATGGGCTTCGATCAGGTCGTCTCGGCGCTGGCCGGCGGCGTCGACAAGTTCCTGTCCGATCCGGAGCGCGCGGTGGAGGTGCTGGGCGCCATCCAGTCCGACGCCACGCTCGCCCGCATCGACGAGGCGGCCAAGCTCGGCACCGTTGTGCTGCCGTCGCGTGCCATCGCCCATCCGAAATTCCCGGACGCCCGCATCCGTACGCCGCTGATCCTGGCCATGGAGGCGGCCGACGAGGACAAGTACGGCCATGAGCTGTTCGGCCCGATCACCATCATCGTGAAGACCGACAGCACCGCCGACAGCCTCGAGCGCGCCGCCCGCCTGACCCGCACCAAGGGGGCGCTGACCGCCGGCCTCTACAGCACCGACACGGCCCTGATCGAGCAGGCGACCGACCTGTTCGTCGAGGCCGGCGTCGCCCTGTCGGTCAATTTGACCGGCGGCGTCTTCGTCAACCAGTCGGCGGCCTTCAGCGACTTCCACGGCACCGGCGCCAACCCGGCCGCCAACGCCGCGCTGTGCGACCTCGCCTTCGTCGCCAACCGCTTCCGCGTGGTGCAGAGCCGCGTTCCGGTGCTGGAGGCCGCGCAATGAGCGGGACTATGGGGAGCGACAAAACGATCCTGCTGACCATCGCCGACGGCGTCGCCACCGTCACGCTGAACCGGCCGGACCGGCTGAACAGCTTCACCGCGGCGATGCATGAGGAGCTGCGCGAGGCCATCGCCGAGCTGCGCGACGACAAGGCGGTGCGCTGCCTGCTGCTGACCGGGGCCGGGCGCGGCTTCTGCGCCGGGCAGGATTTGTCCGACCGCGCCGTCGCGCCGGGTGCCCAGGGGCCGGATCTCGGCGCCTCGATCGAGACCAACTACAACCCGCTGGTCCGCAGCCTGCGCAGCCTGCCGATGCCGGTGGTCTGCGCGGTGAACGGCGTCGCCGCCGGCGCCGGGGCCAACATCGCGCTGGCCTGCGACATCGTGCTGGCGGCGCGCTCGGCCAGCTTCATCCAGGCCTTCTGCAAGATCGGGCTGATCCCCGACAGCGGCGGCACCTGGACCTTGCCGCGGCTGGTCGGCCATGCCCGCGCCATCGGCCTCGCCATGCTGGGCGACAAGGTCTCCGCCGAGCAGGCGGAAGCCTGGGGCATGATCTGGAAGTCGGTGGACGACGACAAGCTGATGGAGGAGGCGGGGGCGCTCGCCCGCCATCTCGCCAGCCAGCCGACGCATGGTCTGGCGCTGATCAAGCAGGCGCTCAACGCGTCGTCGGCCAACGACCTCGACACCCAGCTCGACCTGGAACGCGACCTCCAGCGCGAGGCCGGCCGCAGCCGGGATTATCGCGAGGGCGTGGCGGCCTTCGTCGAGAAGCGCGTGCCCAAGTTCGAGGGGCGGTGATGGCGGCGCTCGATCCGTCCGTCACCGTCGCGGTGGTCGGGGCCGGCGCCATGGGCCAGGGCATCGCCCAGGTCGCGGCCCAGGCCGGCCACCCGGTCCTGCTGGTCGACAGCCGCCCCGGTGCCGCCGAGGCCGCCGTCGACTCCATCGCCAAAGCCCTGACCGCGCTGGTCGAGAAGGGCAAGCGCACGGCGGTGGAGCGCGACGCCATCGTCGGCCGGCTGCGCGCGGTGGACGGCCTGCCCGACCTCGCCCCCGCCGGGCTGGTGGTGGAGGCCATCGTCGAGGATCCCGACGTCAAGCGCCGCCTGTTCGCGGAGCTGGAAGGCATCGTCGGCGAGGGCGCCATCCTCGCCACCAACACCTCGTCGCTGTCCGTCACCGCCATCGGCGCCGGGGTGCGGCGGCCGGAACGGCTGGCCGGCCTGCATTTCTTCAACCCGGCGCCGCTGATGGCGCTGGTGGAGATCGTCAGCGGGCTCGCCACCGACGCCGCGGTGCTCGACACGCTGGCCGACACCGCACGGGCCTGGGGCAAGAGCCCGGTGCGCTGCCGCTCCACCCCCGGCTTCATCGTCAACCGCGTCGCCCGCCCCTTCTACGCCGAAGGGCTGCGGCTGGTGCAGGAACAGGCGGCCGATCCCGCCACCATCGACGCCGTGGCGCGGGAGGCCGGCGGTTTCCGCATGGGGCCGTTCGAGCTGATGGACCTGATCGGCCATGACGTGAACTTCGCCGTCACCCGCTCCGTCCACGCCGCCTATTTCGGCGACCCGCGCTTCCAGCCCTCGCTGATCCAGCAGGAGCTGGTGGAGGCCGGGCGGCTCGGCCGCAAGACCGGCCGCGGCTTCTACGACCACGGCCCCGGTGCGCCCAAGCCGGTGCCGCACAGCGCCGAACCGGCGCCCAGGCCGGAGAGCGTGATCATGCAGGGTGACCTCGGCCCCGCCGCATCCCTGGCCGGGCTGCTGCGCGCGGCCGGCATCGCGGTGGAGGAAGCGCCCGGCCCCGGCGTGCTCGTCGTCGACGGCGTCACGCTGGCCCTGACCGACGGCCGCACCGCCACCGCCCGGGCGGCGGAGGACGGCATCGCCCCGCTGGTGCTGTTCGACCTTGCGCTGGACTACGCCAAGGCGACCCGCGTGGCGCTGGCCCCCGCCGACGGCACCCCGGCCGATGCGGTCGCCGCTGCCGCCGGCCTGTTCCAGGCGCTGGGCAAGGCGGTGTCGGTGATCGACGACGCCCCCGGTCTGGTGGTGATGCGCACCGTCGCCATGCTCGCCAACGAGGCGGCGGACGCGGCGATGCAGGGCGTCGCCAGCGCCGCCGACATCGACACCGCGATGACCAGGGGCGTGAACTACCCGCTGGGTCCGCTGGCCTGGGCCGACCGCATCGGCCTGCCCCATGTGCTGGGCGTGCTCGACGCGCTGGCCCGCACCTACGGCGAGGACCGCTACCGCGCGTCCGCCCTGCTGCGCCGCAAGATTTCCGGAGGAAACCGCTTCCATGGCTGAAACCCACACCGATCCCCAAGCCCTCGCCGAAGCGGTCGGCCGCGGCATGTACGAGCGCGACCATTGCGCCCAGGCCCACGGCATCGAGCTGCTGGAGATCGCCCCCGGCTACGCCCGCATGGCGATGACCGTGCGCAAGGACATGGTGAACGGCCACGACATCGGCCATGGCGGCATGACCTTCACCCTGGCCGACACCGCCTTCGCCTATGCCTGCAACGCGGCGAACGAGGTGACGGTGGCGGCGGGCTGCTCCATCACCTTCCCGGCCCCGGCGAAACTGGGCGACGTGCTGACCGCCGAATGCCGGGAGGTGCACAAGCGCGGCCGGTCCGGCGTCTACGACGTCACCGTCACCAACCAGGATGGCACGGTGGTCGGCCTGTTCCGCGGCCAGTCGGCGCGCATCGCGGGGACCGTGATCCCGGTGGACTGACTCCACCGAAGGCGTCGCCCCTGGCAGTCACGCCGACGATCCCCATCTGTTTGTTTCTGGAGCGAACCATGCGTGAAGCCTACATCTGCGATGCCGTCCGCACCCCCTTCGGCCGTTACGGCGGCGGGCTGGCCCCGGTGCGCCCGGACGACCTCGCGGCAATGCCGCTGAGGGCGCTGATGGAGCGCAATCCCGGCATCGAATGGTCCGCCGTCGACGACGTGATCCTCGGCTGCGCCAATCAGGCCGGCGAGGACAACCGCAACGTCGCCCGCATGGCGGCACTGCTGGCAGGATTGCCCGACGCGGTGCCGGGCACCACGGTCAACCGCCTGTGCGGCTCCGGCATGGACAGCATCGGCATGGCCGCCCGCGCCATCAAGGCGGGCGAGGCCGAGCTGATCGTCGCCGGCGGGGTGGAAAGCATGACCCGCGCGCCCTTCGTCATGGGCAAGTCCGACAGCGCCTTCTCCCGGCAGGCCGAGATCTTCGACACCACCATCGGCTGGCGCTTCGTCAATCCAGCCATGAAGGCCAAGTTCGGCATCGACAGCATGCCGGAGACGGCGGAGAACGTCGCCGCCGACCACGGCATCTCGCGCGCCGACCAGGACGCCTTCGCCGTCCGCAGCCAGCAGCGCGCCGGCCGCGCCCAGGAGTCCGGCCGCTTCGCCCGCGAGATCGTTCCCGTCGCCATCACCCGCCGCAAGGGCGAGCCGGCCATCGTCGCCGCCGACGAGCATCTGCGCCCCGACACCACTCTGGAGGCGCTGGCCAAGCTCTCCACTCCCTTCCGCAAGGAGGGCGGCAGCGTCACCGCCGGCAACGCATCGGGCGTCAATGACGGCGCCGCCGCGGTGATCGTGGCCTCGGAGGACGCGGTGAAGCGCTATGGCCTGACCCCGCGCGCCCGCGTCGCCGGCACCGCGGTGGCCGGCGTCGCCCCGCGGGTGATGGGCATCGGCCCGGCCCCGGCGACTCAGAAGCTGCTGGCCCGCCTCGGCCTGACCATCGGCGATATCGACGTGATCGAGCTGAACGAGGCCTTCGCCGCGCAGGGCTTGGCCGTGCTGCGCATGCTGGGGTTGCCGGACGATGCCGAGCATGTGAACCCCAACGGCGGCGCCATCGCGCTCGGCCATCCGCTGGGCGCCAGCGGCACCCGCCTCGTCGCCACCGCCGTGATGGAGCTGGAGGACCGCAAGGCGACGCGCGCGCTCTGCACCATGTGCATCGGCGTCGGCCAGGGCATCGCCATGATGGTCGAACGGGTCTGAACTATACCGGCAACACCGGCCGCCAAGCGCCGGGCATCCGAATCGAGGGGAGGAGCGCACCATGTCCATCATGACCGAGACCGGCACCGATCAGGCGGGCGCCGATCAGGCGGGCACCGATCTGGGCACCAAGGCCGGCATGGACCGCTACGAGTTCGCCAGCCGTGACGAGATTGTGGCGATGCAAACGGAGCGGCTGGCATGGTCGCTCCGCCACTCATACGCCAACGTCGCCCCCTTCCGCGCCAAATGCGAGGCGAAGGGCGTCCATCCCGACGACTTCAAGGAGTTGAGGGATCTGGCGCTGTTCCCCTTCACCGTGAAGGACGACCTGCGCCGGGCCTATCCCTTCGGCATGTTCGCGGTGCCGATGGAGGACATCGTGCGCGTCCATGCCTCCAGCGGCACCACCGGGCGGCCGACGGTGGTCGGCTACACCAAGGGCGACATCGACGTGTGGGCGGAGGTGGTCGCCCGCTCCATCCGCGCGGCCGGCGGCACGCGCGGCGACCGGGTGCACATCGCCTACGGCTACGGCCTGTTCACCGGGGGCCTCGGCGCCCATTACGGGGCGGAGCGGCTGGGCTGCACCGTCATCCCGATGTCGGGCGGCCAGACCGAGAAGCAGGTCCAGCTGATCCAGGACTTCAAGCCGACCATCATCATGGTCACGCCGTCCTACATGCTGAACATCGCCGACGAGATGCGCCGCCAGGGCATCGACCCGCGCAGCACCAGCCTGCGCGTCGGCATCTTCGGCGCCGAACCCTGGACCGGCGCGCTGCGCGAGGAGATCGAGCGCACCTTCGACATCCATGCGGTGGACATCTACGGCCTGTCGGAGGTGATGGGGCCGGGCGTCGCGTCGGAATGCGTCGAGACCAAGGACGGCCCGGTGGTCTGGGAGGACCATTTCTATCCCGAGATCATCGACCCCGACTCAGGCGAGGTGCTGCCCGACGGATCCTATGGCGAGCTGGTCTTCACCACGCTGACCAAGCAGGGCATGCCGGTCATCCGCTACCGTACCCGCGACCTGACCCGGCTGCTGCCGCCGACGGCGCGCGGCATGCGGCGGATGGACAAGATCACCGGCCGGTCCGACGACATGCTCATCATCCGCGGCGTCAATGTCTTCCCGACCCAGGTCGAGGAGCTGATCTGCAAGATCCCGGCGCTCGCCCCGCATTACGAGCTGGTGGTGACGCGCGACGGCCACATGGACAATCTCGCCGTCCGGGTCGAGATGCATGACGGAGTCCACCCGTCGGAATGGGACGGCCATGCCAAGCACCTTCAGCACTCGATCAAGTCGCTGATCGGCATCAGCACCCGCGTCGAGATCGCCGAGCCCGGCGGCATCGCCCGGTCGATCGGCAAGGCCAGGCGGGTGCAGGACCTGCGTCCGAAGGCCTGAGGCTCAGCCCTTCTGCGACAGCGGCGGGAAGGCGTCCAGGACACCGGTCAGCAGGATCTGGACGCCGACGCAGAACAGCAGAAAGGCGAACAGCCGGGTCAGCACCCGCACCCGCGTCGGCCCCAGGAAGGCGACGATGCGGTCGGCGGAGCGGTAGGACAGCCAGATCAGCGCGGCGATGGCCAGCGCCGCGCCCGACATGCCGATGAAGAACTCCATCAGCCCGCCGGCCCCGCGCGTCGGCCGGGTGGATCCCAGCGCGATGGCGACCGAGATGGTGCCCGGCCCGGTGGTGAAGGGAATCGTCATCGGAAAGAAGGCCGATTCGGCCAGCCGGTCGCCGTCGCCGGTCGGCGCGGCCTGTTCCTGCTTGCGCGCCTCGTGGCGTTCCGGCGCGGTCAGCAGCGCCCAGGCGCGTTCCGCCACCACGAAGCCGCCGGCGATCCGCAGCGCCGCCATCGACACGCCGAAGAAGTTCAGCACATAGGCTCCGGCCCACAGCGCGGTCAGCATGACGATCGCCGAATAGAGGCTGACCAGCCCGGCCAGCCGCGCCCGGTCGCGCGGGCTGCTGTCCGCCGTCACCTGACTGAAGATCAGCGCCATCGCCAGCGGATTGACGATGGAGAAGAGCGCCGTGAAGGCGAGCAGGAAGCTGTCGATCATGGGATCCGGATGTCCGTCGGCTGTCCGGACAGTTAGCGGGGACGCCGGGGCGCTGGCAAGGGGATGGTTGCGCTCCCCCTGGGCTGGAGTGGCCCTGCCCCGCCTGCCCGGAAAGTGGCCAGCAGGACGGTTTCGGCGTGAATTTGTGCGTTTCCCGGACGGGCACCCCGTCACACATGCTGTCCGCACCGTCGGTTTCCGTCCGTTCGGACAGGTTTTTCAAGAGCGGAAACAATAGCCTGCGGCAAGACTCGCATCTCGTCGGCTCCTCTGGCTTGCTTCTTGCTCCTGCCGTTGCGGGAGATCAAGAACGCGAAGGAACGAAGGCCGTGCCGATACTCCGCCCTGCATGGTCCTCCCATCGGCTGCGGCGCCGACCGACCCACGCGACGCCGGCGATGCTGCGGCGTCCCTCCGCCTTGCCCTTTTCGTTCGACGGCCTGAATATCGACCTCGCCTTGGTCCCGATCGGGGCCATCGTCCCCCGGGTTCTTCGGCACGCCGGTGGTGGGCATTCTTCCGCAAACGCCAATCGACACCCCAATCCTTCAAGCCAAAAAAGCCCTTTCGCTCCAGCCAGAAGAGGATCGCACGCGATGAAGACCCTTGCCTCCGCCGTCCTGCTCGCCGCCACCGCGCTCACCGGCCTCGCCGGCTGGGGCACGCCGGCCGCCGCCGCCGAACCGCTGACGCTCCAGTTGAAATGGGTCACCCAGGCCCAGTTCGCCGGCTATTACGTCGCGGCGGCCAAGGGCTTCTACAAGGACGCCGGGCTGGACGTCACCATCAAGGCCGGCGGCCCCGACATCAACCCGACCCAGGTGATCGCCGCCGGCGGTGCCGACGTGATCGTCGACTGGATGCCGTCGGCGCTCGCCAGCCGGGAGAAGGGGGTGCCGCTGGTCAACATCGCCCAGGTCTTCCAGAAATCGGGCATGATGCTGACCTGCCGCAAGGACGCCAACATCAAGGATCCGAAGGATTTCAAGGGCAACACGCTGGGCGTCTGGTTCTCTGGCAACGAATATCCGTTCCTGTCCTGGATGAGCAAGCTGGGCTACTCCACCTCGGGATCCAGCCCGGACGTGAAGGTGCTGAAGCAGGGCTTCAACGTCGACCCGCTGCTGCAGAAGCAGGCGGCCTGCATTTCCACCATGACCTACAATGAATATTGGCAGCTGATCGAGGCCGGCATGAAGGCCGACGAACTGACAATCTTCAAGTACCAGGACCAGGGCGTGGCGACGCTGGAAGACGGCCTCTACGCCACCGAAAAGGGGCTGTCCGACCCCAAGATGGTGGAGAAGCTGGCGAAGTTCGTGAAGGCCTCGGCCAAGGGCTGGGACTATGCCGCCAAGAACCAGGCGGAGGCGGTGAAGATCGTGCTGGAGAACGACACCACCGGCGCCCAGACCGAAGAGCACCAGACCACCATGATGCAGGAGGTCGCCAAGCTGATCGAGGGCGGCGCCAAGGGCACCGGCTATCTCGACCCGGCCGATTTCGACCGCACGGTCGGCATCCTGATGTCGGGCGCCTCCACCCCGGTGATCTCCAAGAAGCCGGAAGGCGCCTACAGCCACGCGGTGTTCGACGCGGCGGCGAAGCTGTAAGCCGCTTTTCCGCATGATACCGGGGCCGGAAGCCGGAACTTCCGGCCCCGGTATCCCGGACGCCGGCCGGGCGAGGCGTTACCGGTAAATCATCCCACCAGCCCCGACATCACCGCGCGCAGCTGCGCCGGCTTGACCGGCTTGTTGAGCACCAGGCATCCGGCCGCCTTGGCCTCGTCGGCCAGTTCGGGCGTGCGGTTGGCGGTGACGATCACCGCGGGCAGGATGCGGCCGCAGGCGGCGCGCAGCCGCGCCACCTCGTTGACCCCCAGCGCGCCGTCATCCAGGTGATAATCGGCGATCAGCAGGTCCGGCGGCTGCGGCATGCCCGACAGCAGGGCCAGCGCCTCGTCGCCGCTGGTCGCCGACACCACCTTGCAGGCCCAGCCGCGCAGCAGCGCCTCCATCCCCGCCACCACCGCCGGCTCGTTGTCCAGCACCAGCACCGACCTGCCGGCCAGCCGGTCGGCCATCGGCCGGGCGGCGACGCTGGCCGGGCGCGCGGCGCGGCGTTCGGTGCCGCGCGGCACGGTGACGGCGAAGACCGAGCCGCGCCCCGGTTCCGACCGCACCGTGATGGGATGGCCCAGCATGCGGGCGACGCGGTCGACGATGGCGAGCCCCAGCCCCATGCCGCGGTCGCGCCCCTTGGTGACCGGGGTGTCGAGGCGGCGGAACTCCTGGAAGATCTCCTCGATCTTGTCGCGCGGGATGCCGGGGCCGTTGTCCCACACCTCGATGCGGATGCCGTCGCCGGTCCGGCGGCAGCCGACGACCACCCGGCCGCCCTGGACATAGCGCAGCGCGTTGGACAGGAAATTCTGCACGATCCGGCGCAGCAGCCGCATGTCGCTGCGCACCACCGCGCCCGACCCGATCATCTTCAGGTCGATGCCGCGCTCCGCCGCCACCGCTGCATATTCGGTGGCGAGCGGGGCCAGGATGCCGCGCAGCGGGAAATCGGTGACCTCCGGCGTTACCGCCCCGGCATCGAGCTTGGAGATGTCCAGCAGCGCCGACAGCAGATCCTCGACCGAGGCCAAGGCCACGTCGATGTTCTCCACCAATTCGCCATTGGCGTCCGGCTGCTCCAGGTCGCCCAGGGCGGAGACGAACAGGCGGGCGGCGTTCAGCGGTTGCAGCAGATCGTGGCTGGCGGCGGCGATGAAGCGGGTCTTGGACAGGTTGGCGCGGTCGGCCTCCGCCTTGGCCAGCTGCAGCTGGTCGTTCAGCAGCATCAGGGCGGATTTCTCCGCCTGCTCGGATTCGCGCCGCCGCTCCTCCTCGCGTTTGATGACGGTGATGTCGGTGTAGACGCCGACGATGCCGCCGTCGCGGGTGCGCCGCTCGTTCACCTGGATCCAGCGTCCGTCGGACAGCCGGTTCAGGAAGACGCCCTTCAGGTCGTGGCGATGTTCCATCCGCTCGCGCAGCCAGATGTCGGGTGGCGGCTCGCTGACCGCACCGGCGGCGGCGACCATCGCCACCAGATCGTTGAAGCGGATGCCGGCCTGGATGCGGTCCGCCACCGTCGGCCAGTAGGACAGGTATTTGCGGTTGCATAGCACCAGCCGGTCGGCGGAGTCGAACAGGGCGAAGCCCTCGTTCACCGACTCGATCGCCTCGAACAGGCGGGTCCGCATCGTCTCCGCCAGCTCCTTGGCGCGGGCATGGTCGCGGTTGCTGTCCTCCAGCTTGTGCAGGGCGCGTTCCAGCTCCAACGTGCGCTCGCGGATCTTCTGCTCCAGCACGATGGCGGTCTGGAACAGCGAGAAGGCGCCGCCCTGGAAATCCATCGACCGCTCGACGCGGTCCATCAGCACCTTGTTGATGCGCTGGAGCTTGGCGTTCTCGCGCTCCAGCTCGGCGATGCGGTCGGCGGGATCGAGCGTCCAGCTGCGGGTTTGGATGCCGGCCATGGCTTAGCGCCCTCCGATGGCGACGCCCGTGAAGGTCTGGTTGACGTGCATGCCGTTCACCTGTTCGCCATAGGCGCAGAATCCGACAACCCGGTGGCGGGCCAGCCGGTCGGACATCACCGCGTTCAATTGCCGCTGCTCCATCTCCAGCCGGCGCAGGATGCAGTCGCAGCCGAGGATCAGGTCGGGGGCGCCGACCTCCGCCTCGATCCCCTCGATCAGCCCGTCGAAGTTGGCGACCGGATCCACCCCTTCCGCCACCGTGAGCACGATGCCCTCGTCGATGGCGCAGAAGAAGGTCAGGCTCTCGTCGTCATTCACCTTCTGGATCGATCGGACATGATACTGGCCGCCGACCCGCACCACGACGGGGTGCGCGGCGAAGATCATCGGGGTCAGCGGCTCGCCCTCCAGCCCGACCAGCCGGGCATATTCGCGCCCCGCCGGCTCGGCGTTGATCTCATGGACGATGCGGCGCTGCGGGTCGGCGCCGGTGACCACCATCTTGCGCTCCGAGCTGACGAAATGCTGGGTGCGGAAGACGGTGAAGGGCCGGGCGGTGGTGAACAGCGCGACCACCGCGGCGTTCGGGTGGAAGGCACCCTCATGCAGGACGAAGGTGCGTTCGAAATGCAGGTCGTCGCCGGCCGACGCGCCGAACAGCGGGATGTCGATCAGCGCATTGTGCAGCGCGCTGACCACCGTCTCCTCGCTCATCGACAGCCCGTCGATCAGCAGCATGGCGAAGCTGCGGGCCTCCTCGCCCAGCGGCACCGGCCGGGCCGCCATGGCGCGGTCGCGCCGCGACAGCAGCGAGCGGGCGATGACCGCGCTGTCGGCGATCTCGAAACGGTCGACATGGTCGACCAGCGCGGTGACGATGGAGAAATCCTCGCTCGGGAAACCCACCGCCACCAGCGCGTTGGTGGTGTAGCCGCCGGGGCCGATCTCGCCAGCGGTGGTGCAGCCGATGACCGGCACCGTGCCGAACTCCGCCGCCAGCGCATCGGCCAGCGCCGCACGGTCATAGCAGGGGGCGCAGAAGACGACCACGAGTTCCAGGCCCATGGCGCCAGCCCCTATACCCAACCCGGCGCCCAGCCCGGCACGCAGCTCGCGCGCGGCCTCCTCCGGCCGTTCGGCATGGGTGACGGCGCGCGGCATGCCGTCGCCGCCCGCCGTTTTCGCCGGCCCCTTTGCCGACATCCCCCATGCGGACGTCTCTTGTGCGGACATGGCAGCCCCCGGCGCCTCCCCCTCCGTCCGCGGAGGCGATCCGGCAAGGGTACTCCAGGGATGGCGGCGGGCAAGGCCAATCCGCGGACCGGTGAAGGAGGGCATCGTCGAAACAGTCTCCCTACGGCATCTCTTGCATGGCGGTCGCCGGGGTGGGGTCCGGCAGGTCGATCAGTTCCCCGTCGGTGAACAGACGGGCCTTGGCGGTGAAGCGTACGCCGTCCGGCGCCTCCAGGGAAAAACCGCCGCCGCGCGCTTGTATCACGTCCAGGATGACCTGGCTGTTGCGCCACCATTCGAAAGTGTCGTCGGCCATGCAGAAGGGCGCGCCGCCTACCCGCCCGATGCAGAGATCCCGCCCGCCCATGCGGAACTCCCCCAGCGGCAGGCAGAGCGGTGCCGACCCGTCGCAACAGCCGCCCGACAGGTGCAGCATCAACGGCCCATGCCTGGCCGACAGGCGGTCGAGCAATGACAACGCTTCCGGTGTGGCGGTGACGCGGTCGGCCATGATGCGGTTCCCGATGGGCGCGATGCCGTTGAAAGAAAAAAGGCCGGGGGACGTACCCCCGGCCCAGGTTTGCCCGATAGGGAGGAGCGGGGCTCAGAAGAAGCCGAGCGCTTTCGGGCTGTAGCTGACCAGCAGGTTCTTGGTCTGCTGGTAGTGGTCGAGCATCATCTTGTGGGTCTCGCGGCCGATGCCGGACTTCTTGTAGCCACCGAAGGCGGCGTGCGCCGGGTACAGGTGGTAGCAGTTGGTCCAGACGCGGCCGGCCTGGATGCCGCGGCCCATGCGGAAGGCGCGGTTGCCGTCACGGCTCCACACGCCGGCGCCCAGGCCGAACTCGCTGTCGTTGGCGATGGCCAGCGCCTCTTCCTCGGTCTCGAAGGTGGTCACGGCGACGACCGGGCCGAAGATCTCCTCCTGGAAGATGCGCATCTTGTTGTGGCCTTCCAGGATGGTCGGCTGGACGTAGTAGCCGCCCTCCAGCTCGCCGCCCAGATGGGCGCGCTCGCCGCCGGTCAGCACCTTGGCGCCCTCGGCCTTGCCGATCTCGATGTAGGAGAGGATCTTCTCCAGCTGCTCCTGCGAGGCCTGGGCGCCGATCATCGTGCCGCCGTCCAGCGGGTGGCCCTGGGCGATCTTGGCGACGCGCTCGACCGCCAGCTTGATGAAGCGGTCGTAGATCGACTTCTGGATGAGGACGCGGCTCGGGCAGGTGCAGACCTCGCCCTGGTTCAGCGCGAACATCGCGAAGCCTTCCAGCGCCTTGTCGAGGAACTCGTCGTCCTCGGCCATCACGTCTTCGAAGAAGATGTTCGGCGACTTGCCGCCCAGCTCGACCGTCGACGGGATGATGTTCTCGGACGCGTATTGCAGGATCAGGCGGCCGGTCGAGGTCTCGCCGGTGAAGGCGATCTTCGAGATGCGCTTGTTGGTGGCGAGCGGCTTGCCGGCCTCGATGCCGAAGCCGTTGACGATGTTCAGCACGCCGGGCGGCAGCAGGTCGCCGATGATGTCGGCCAGCACCATGATCGCCATCGGGGTCTGCTCGGCCGGCTTCAGCACGACGCAGTTGCCGGCGGCCAGCGCCGGGGCCAGCTTCCAGGCGGCCATCAGCAGCGGGAAGTTCCACGGGATGATCTGGCCGACGACGCCCAGCGGCTCATGGAAATGATAGGCGTAGGTGGTGTGGTCGATCTCGGCGATCGACCCTTCCTGGGCGCGGATGCAGCCGGCGTAATAGCGGAAATGGTCGATGGCGAGCGGCACGTCGGCGGCGCGGGTCTCGCGGATCGGCTTGCCGTTGTCCAGCGTCTCGGCCAGCGCGATGACCTCCAGCCGCTCTTCCATGCGGTCGGCGATCTTCAGCAGGATGTTCGAGCGCTCGGTCGGCGACGTGCGGCCCCAGGCATCCTTGGCCTTGTGGGCGGCATCGAGCGCCAGTTCCACGTCGGCAGCCTGGGAGCGGGCGACCTCGCACAGCGGCTTGCCGGTAATCGGCGTGAGATTGGTGAAGTATTGGCCGTCCACCGGTGCCACCCACTGGCCGCCGATATAATTGTCGTAGCGGGGGCGGAGCGCGATCTGCTTCTGCAGGGTGTCGAGAGCCTGGTGGAGCATTTGGGCCGTTCCTCTCAATAAGGCGAACCGGTCGGGTTGCCGGTCCGGCGCGTTTGTCTGGCGCCATTCAGCCATTTCGGGAGGGAGGGGGTAAATTGTACTATGGAAGGAGACGGCGGAGGAAGGCGACGGTCAGATGACGTGATTGTTCGCACGCCATCGGATAAGGCTGCTCACTCCGCCGGCTGCCGGTCGCCTGCGTGCCCGCCCGGCCGGCCCTCGACATAGCCCTTGCGCAGCTGCTCCTCGTACCAGCGGCGGTGATGCTCGATCGCCCAGGCCTCGTCGACCTCGCCGCGGCCCATGGCGTCGAAGGCGCCCTCCATGCCGATGGTGCCGATGTAGATATGCCCGATCACCACCGCGATCAGCACCGCCGCCAGCAACCCGTGGATCACATGCAGGATCTGCATGCCGCCGATCCCGGTGACGGCGAAGGGCACCATCATCAGCCAGCCGGTGGCCGTCATGCCGAGGCCGCCCAGCACGATGCCCCAGAACACCCCCTTCTGCCCGGCGTTGAAGCGCCCGGCCTCCGGATGCTTGCCGCCGGCCTTGGTGAAGAGGCCGCCGGCGGACTTGATCCACAGCCAGTCCGATTTCTCCGGAAGATTGTCGCGCAGCCACAGCGCCATGATCATCACCAGCCCGACGATGAAGGGCACGCTGACATAATTGTGGATCGACTTCGACGTCTCGGCCAGCGCGGTGAAGGCCGGATGGCCGATCAGCGGGATCAGCAGCGGACGCCCGAAGGTCAGGATCGCGCCGGTCAGCGCCATCGCCAGGAAGCTGACCGCCGTCGTCCAATGGGCGAAGCGGTCCAGCCCGTTGAAGCGCAGCACCAGCCGCCCGGCCTTGCCGCCATGGATGCGGATGGTGCCGCGATAGAGGAAGAACGCCGCCAGGATCGCCGTCATGCCGATGGCGAAGCCGCCGATGGTCAGTTGCAGCGTCTGGCTGCGGAACTCCCGCCAGTCCCGCCCCTGCGGCTGGACCAGCACCCCCAGCTTCTCGTCCGGGATGCTGACCCGGCCGACCAGCTTGTCGGTCTGCGGGACGTAGAGCGGCACCTGCTCCTTGGTGGTGGGCGAGTTGGGGCCGGGGGACTGGGTCAGCTGTGCCTGCGCGACGGTCGGCGCGGCCAGCAGGGCGATCAACAGCAGCAGGGCTTGGAGGGCGCGCATGGTGGTCTCCCGATTGAATTGGCGCCTTACTTGCCCCCACCCCAACCCTCCCCCGCTGGGCGGGGGAGGGAGCAAGCGCTTATGCGGGAGAGTGGCGGCAGTCCCTCCCCCGCCCAGCGGGGGAGGTTAGGTGGGGGTATCATCGACCGACGCTCACGCCCCTCCCCGGCCGCCCGGCCCGCCGGGAGCGAAGGGCTGGCCGCGGTCGTTGCGGCCGTAGGCTGTGAACCAGCCCGGCGCACCGGAGCCGTAGCCGCGGCGCAGCGACCGTTCCTGGTAGATGTCGGCCAGCACTGCACCGTCGCCGGCCATCAGCGCGCGGGTCGAGCACATCTCGGCGCACAGCGGCAGCTTGCCTTCGGCCAGCCGGTTGGCGCCGTATTTCTGGTACTCCTCGACGCTGCCGTCGGGCTCGGGACCGCCGGCGCAGAAGGTGCACTTGTCCATCTTGCCGCGGCTGCCGAAATCGGTGGTGCGCGGGTACTGCGGCGCTCCGAACGGACAGGCGTAGAAGCAATAGCCGCAGCCGATGCACAGGTCCTTGCTATGCAGCACGACCCCATCCTCGGTCTGCAGGAAGCAGTCCACCGGGCAGACCGCGGCGCAGGGCGGGTCGTTGCAATGCATGCAGGCCATCGAGATCGACCGCTCGCCGGGCTTGCCGTCGTTCAACGTGACCAGCCGGCGGCGGTTGATGCCCCAGGGGACCTCATGCTCGTTCTTGCAGGCGGTGACGCAGGCGTTGCATTCGATGCAGCGTTCGGCGTCGCACAGGAACTTCATCCGGGCCATTGCTTTCCTCAGCTCCTGCACGTCATGCCGGTTCGACCCGGCAGAGGGTGACCTTGGTTTCCTGCATGAAGGTGACGGGGTCGTAGCCGTAGGTCGTCACCCCGTTCACCGGCTCGCCCAGCACGATGGGGTCGGTGTCGGGCGGGTAGTTGTCGCGCAGGGATTCGCCCTGCCAGACTCCCGAGAAGTGGAAGGGCATGAACACCGTGCCGCTGCCCACCCGCTCGGTCACCAGCGCCTTGACCTTGGCCTTGCCGCCGTCCTCCGGCCCGTAAACCCAGATCCAGGCTCCGTCCTTGATGCCCAGCCGCTCGGCGTCCTTGCTGTTGATCTCCGCGAACATCGACTGCTGCAGCTCGGCCAGCCAGGGGTTTGACCGGGTTTCCTCGCCGCCGCCCTCATACTCGACCAGCCGGCCGGAGGTCAGCACCATGGGGAAGCGCTGGCGCAGGTCGCTGTCCGCCACCTTGAACTGCAGCGAGCGGGCGAGCTGGACCAGCCGGAAGTCGCGCCGGTCCTCGATCGCCGGGAAGGCCTTCACCAGGTCGGGGCGCGGGGAATAGATCGGCTCGCGGTGGACCGGCACCGGGTCGGGCAGGTTCCAGGCGACGGCGCGCGCCTTGGCGTTGCCGTGCGGCACGCAGCCATGCTTCAGCGCCACCCGGATGATGCCCATCGACAGGTCGGTCTGCCAGCTGACATTGTCGATTTCCGCACTGCCGGCCCCGCCGCCGATGGCCTGGATGACGCGCATCTCCTCGGGCGTCAGGTCCTTGTCCCAGCCCAGCTTCCTCAGCACCGCCATGGTGAATTCGGGATAGCCGTCCTCGATCTCCGACCCCTTGGAATAGGAGCCGTCGGCAAGCAGCGAGACGCCGTTGCGCTCCACCCCGAAGCGGGCGCGGAAGACGCCGCCGCCGTCCATGACATGCTTGGATGTGTCGTAGAGCACCGCCGAGCCGGGATGCTTCAGCTCCGGATGGCCCCAGCTCGGCCAGGGCAGGCCGTAATAGTCGCCGGCGCAGGGGCCGGCGGATGCCCGCATGGTGATCTTGTCGAAATCGGCCTGATGCTTCATGTGCATCTTCAACCGTTCCGGCGACTGGCCGGTGGCGCCGATCGACAGGCAGCCGCGGTTCATCTCGCGCAGGATGTCCTCCGGCACCGGCCGGGTCTCCTCCACCGTGATGTGCTTGAACATCTCGTCGGCGAAGCCCAGCTTGCGGGCCAGCAGATACATGATGGTGTAGTCGTCCTTCGATTCGAAGATCGGCTCCACCACCCTCTCCCCCCACTGCATCGAGCGGTTGGAGCAGGTGCGCGACCCGTCGGTTTCGAACTGGGTGCAGGCCGGCAGGATATAGGTGCCGTTGCGCCGCTCCTTGATCGCCGCGAAGGTGGTCGGGTGCGGGTCGGCGACGACCAGCAGGCTCAGCTTCTCCAGCCCCTTCAGCATCTCCGGCATGCGGGTGACGGTATTGCCGCCATGGCCGAAGCACATCATGGCGCGCAAGGGGCTCGGCTGGTCGATCTCGTTCGGCTTGGCCAGCACGGCGTCGAACCAGCGCGTGGTCGGGATACCTTTGGCCTCCATCAGATCCTTGGAGGCGAAGCGGCCCTTGAGATCGTCGTACCCGACGTCCCAGACCCGGGCGAAATGCTTCCATGCGCCTTCGGCCAGCCCGTAATAGGCGGGCAGCGTGGTGACGTCGAGGCCGAAGTCGGTGGCGCCCTGCACGTTGCAGTGGCCGCGGTAGATGTTGGCGCCGCCGCCGGCCACGCCGATGTTGCCCAACGCCAGCTGCAGGATCGATAGCGCCCGGACGTTGGCGGTGCCGACCGTGTGCTGGGTGACGCCCATGCACCAGATCACCGTGCTGGGCTTGTTCTTCGCCAGCGCCTCCGCCACCCGGCGCAGCTGGGTGCCGGGAACGCCGGTCACCCGCTCCACCTCCTCGGGCGTCCATTTCTTCACCTCGGCGCGGATCTCGTCCATGCCGTAGACGCGCTGGCGGATATACTCCTTGTCCTCCCAGCCATTCTCGAAGATGTGCCACAGCAGGCCCCAGGCGATGGGGATGTCGGTGCCGGGGCGGATGCGGACATATTCGGTGGCATGCGCCGCGGTGCGGGTGAAGCGCGGATCAATGACGATGAAGGGGGCGCGGTTGTGCTCCTTGCCGCGCAGCATGTGCTGCATCGACACCGGGTGCGCCTCGGCCGGGTTGCCGCCGACGATCACCAGCGCCTTGGAATTCTGGATGTCGTTGTAGCTGTTGGTCATGGCGCCGTAGCCCCACGTGTTCGCCACGCCGGCGACCGTGGTGGAGTGGCAGATGCGCGCCTGATGGTCGACGTTGTTGGTCCCCCAGAAGGCCGCCAGCTTGCGGTAGAGATAAGCGCCCTCGTTGGAGAATTTGGCAGAACCGAGCCAGAACACCGCGTCGGGGCCGGACGCCTTGCGGATCTCCAGCAGCCGGTCGCCGATCTCCTCGATCGCCTGGTCCCAGCCGATGCGCTGCCAGACGCCGTCCACCAGCTTGAGCGGGTATTTGACTCGGCGGGTGCCCTTGGTCAGCTCGCGCACCGACGCGCCCTTGGCGCAATGGGTGCCCTGGCTGATCGGGCTTTCCCAGCCCGGCTCCTGCCCGACCCAGACGCCGTTCTGCACCTCGGCGATCACCGTGCAGCCGACCGAGCAATGGGTGCAGACGTTCTTGCGGGTCACCAGCTCGACATTGGGCAGGATCGGCCCGGCCTCGGCCTTGCGGATCATCGCGCCGGGCAGCGCGCCGACGGCGGCGATGCCGCCTGCGGCAATCCCGGAGCGGCGCAGGAAGGCGCGGCGGCTGACGCCCGGCTCCAGGCTGTCGGCCAGCGCGCCGGCCAGACCGGAGCGGGCGGTACGGGACGCCTTGGCGAAGGCGTTGCCGGAGCCTTTGCCAGTGGCATTGGGGGACCGTTTGACCAGCATGGACACCCTCCCGGCCGCTCTACAGGCGGTTCAGCGCATAGAAGCGCTTGACGTGTTCGGTTTCGCGGTAGCGGGTCTTCACCTGCTCCTGCGGCGTTTCCGCGGCCTGCGCCGCGTCGCCGGCCGGCAACATGGTGGCCGCGGCGGCACCGGCCGCGCCCAGGCCAAGCGTCTTCAGGATGTCGCGGCGCTGAAGCGGGGTGCGGGGAGGCTCGGGCTGGCTCGTCATGCGTCGGTTCCCTCCAGCATGCGGTTCGGTTGGGCGGACGCCTCCTGCCGGATCTCGGCTTCGATCTGCAGGAACAGGCGGCCGACGGTGCCGACCGGGCGGTAGAAATCGGCGGACTCCGCCCGTTCCAGATCCTGGAAGAAACGGCCGGCCCAGGGCGCAAGATGGCTGTCCAGCATGTGCCACTGCACCGCCGGGTCGGCGCCCTCGCGGATCAGCACGGCCATGACCTCGCACAGCGCGGCGATGTGGTCTTCCGGCTCCGACACGCCGGGCGCCCGTTCCAGCCCAAGCGCCTGGAGGTCGGCGCGGACCGCCGCCAGCGGCCGGTCGGTGAGGAAGCCGGTGCGGTAATAGGAGGCGTAGGGGACCAGTTCGCCCTGCACGACGCCGATGAACAGCGCATTGAATTCACGCTCCGCCCGCGCCTGGACGAGCTGCGAGTCGCCGTCCCGTGCGCGGGAGGCGAGGTCGTCGAACGCCTGCCCGAGCGGCGTGGCATCGCCCGACAGGCCGCCCAGCAGGGCAAGCAGGGAGGCGGACGGCGGAGCCGCCAGGGTCAGGGCCAGCAGCCGGTAGACGTCGGCGCGGGCGCCATCCGCACCGGTTTCCGGATCATGGATCGTCATCGCACTCCCGCAAGCCTGTGTCCTTGAGACCGCATCAAAGTCGTGACCGGCCTGGACGAGGTTGGCCGGACTTGGAACAACGCCGCACACGAACAAAAGTTGCCGCACCCGGTCGAGGTCGTCCGGGCGTGCTAATTCCTTTGCGCCGACGGCCGGCAGCCGGTGCAGACGCCTGTCGTCCGACCCTAGTGCTGCGCCCGGCCGGAGAAGTTGCGGTGTTCGACCGATGCCTCCTCCCCCACCCGGGCGCCGCTGGAGGCGAAGGTCTCGTCGGCGCTGCGGGCCAACAGGGTCGGCAAGGCGACCCGCGCGCCGACGGCCAGCACGGCGATGGCGCACAGGGCGGCGAGAAAGGCTTTCATCGGGGCTCTCCCATCGGGGCTCTCCAGGCGGCCGTCATGCCGGGCACAACGCTGCAGGAGACCGATTGTTTCCATCGCCCGTTTTTTCCGCTTGATATGCTCTAAAGGAGCACATATGGTTTTGCTCACAACGAGCATTGATCGGAGCGCCAAGATGCCCGAGGTCGCCGAACTCGCCTACACCCCCGCCGTCGCCGCGGCGACCGCGCCGATCTATGACCGGATGAAGCGCGTCGTGCCCGCCATCGAGTGGCCCTTCCACGCCCCGCTTGTCCACGCCATCAACGAGCTGAAGCGGGAGCGCAACGCCGTCATCCTGGCGCACAACTACCAGACGCCGGAGATCTTCCACGGCGTCGCCGACATCGTCGGCGACAGCCTGGCGCTGGCCGCCAAGGCGACCCAGACCGACGCCGACGTCATCGTGCTGGCCGGCGTGCATTTCATGGCGGAGACGGCGAAGCTGCTGAACCCGTCCAAGACGGTGCTGATCCCCAGCCGCAACGCCGGCTGCTCGCTGGCCGACAGCATCACCGCCGCCGACGTCCGCCTGCTGCGCGAGGCCCATCCCGGCGTGCCGGTGGTCGCCTACGTCAACACCTCGGCCGAGGTGAAGGCGGAGGTCGACATCTGCTGCACGTCGGGAAACGCGGTGGAGGTGGTGGAATCGCTCGGCGTCGAGCGGGTGATCTTCCTGCCCGACGAATATCTGGCGAAATACGTCGCGACCCAGACCAAGGTGGAGATCATCGCCTGGAAGGGCCATTGCGAGGTGCATGAGCGCTTCACCGGCGCGGAGATCGGCGAGTTCCGCCGCCGCTTCGACCGGCTGACGGTGATCGCCCATCCCGAATGCCCGCCCGATGTGCTGGAGGCCGCCGATTTCGTCGGCTCAACCGCCCGCATGATCGACTTCGTCGGCAACGAGAAGCCGCCGCGGGTGCTGATGGTCACCGAATGCTCGATGAGCGACAACGTCGCCGCCGCCTCGCCGGACACCGAGTTCGTGCGCCCCTGCAACCTGTGCCCGCACATGAAGACGGTGACGCTGTCGGGTATCCTGGAGTCCCTCCAGACCCTGGAACCGCGCGTCGAGATTCCGGACGCCCTGGCCGCCCGCGCCCGCCGCTCCGTCGAACGCATGCTGGCGGTCAAGCCGAAGTGAGCGTCTGAAACGCCCTCTCCCGCCCCGGGAGAGGGAGGGGACCCGCGCCAATGGCGCGGGGAGGGTGAGGGGCAATCCAAACATGGATTTCCGATCCTTGCCTCACCCCTCACCCTTCCCGCTTCGCGGGCCCCTTCCCTCTCCCGGGACGGGAGAGGGAGCCCCAGGAGTCCTTCCATGACCTCCAGCACGCCTTACGATGTCCGGGATGCCGAGGTGATCGTCGTCGGGTCCGGCCTTGCCGGGATGACGGCGGCGCTTCAGCTGGCGCCCCGCGCGGTCACGCTGATCACCAAGACCGCCGGCCTCCCCGGCGGCTCCAGCCTGCACGCCCAGGGCGGCATCGCCGCCGCCGTCGGCCCGGGCGACCGGCCGGAGGACCATGCCGCCGACACGATCGCCGCCGGAGCCGGGCTGGTCGATGCCGCGATGGCGGCGCTGCTGACCCGCGACGGCGCCGCCCTGGTGCGCCGGCTGCTGGACGACGGGCTGCCCTTCGACCGCGCCGCCGACGGCTCGCCGCTGCTGGGACGCGAGGCTGCCCATGGCGCCGCGCGCATCGTCCATGCCGGCGGCGACGCCACCGGCCGCACCCTGGTGACGGCACTGGCGGAGCGGCTGCGCGCCACCCCGTCGGTCCGGGTGGAGACCGACGCCTTCGCCGTCGACCTCGTGCTGCGCAACGGGCGGGTCTGCGGGCTGCTCGCCTGCCATGGGCAAGGCTGGGTGCTGCACCGGGCACCGCGGGTGATCCTGGCGACCGGCGGCATCGGCGCCGCCTTCGCCCGCACCACCAACCCGGCGGAGGCGACCGGCGACGGACTGGCCATCGCCGCAAGGGCCGGCGCCCGGCTCGCCGACCTGGAATTCGTCCAGTTCCACCCCACCGCGCTGGCCGTCGATTCCGACCCGGTTCCGCTGCTGACCGAGGCATTGCGCGGCGCCGGCGCCGTCCTGCTCGACCGCCAGGGCCGGCGCTTCATGCCCGCCGAGCATCCGCTGGCCGAGCTGGCGCCACGCGACGTGGTCGCCCGCGCCATCGGCCGGCGCGTCGCGGCATCTGAGCCGGTGTTCCTCGACCTGCGCCCGGCGCTGGCCGCCAAGCCCGGCGGCTTCCCCACCGTGCTGGCGCTGTGCGCCGACCATGGGATCGACCCCTTCGCCGGACCGGTGCCGGTGGCGCCCGCCGCGCACTACCACATGGGCGGCGTCGTCACCGACGCCGACGGCCGCACCAGCCTGGAAGGCCTGTGGGCCTGCGGCGAGGTCGCGTGCACCGGCGTCCATGGCGCCAACCGGCTGGCCAGCAACTCGCTGCTGGAGGCGCTGGTGTTCGGCGCCCGCGTCGCCCGCGACGTGGCGGAGCGGCCGCTGGCGCCGCTTCCCCCCTTCGCCCTGCCCCGCCCGCCCGCGGTGGCTGCCGATGCCGGCCATGCCCTGCTCGCCGCCATCGGGGCGGAGGCGCGGACGGCGCTGTACGAGGGGGCCGGGCTGGTCCGCGACGGGCTGGGGCTGCGCGCGGCGCGGCGCAAGCTCGACCGGCTGGCGGCGGCGCTCGACACGCTGCGCTGCGAAGATGGGGACGGGAATGGGGACGGGGACGGCACGCAAGCCCCGCCGCCGGTCGTCCGCCAGTGGGGCGAGGCGCGCAACCGGCTGCTGGTCGGCCGGCTGGTCGTCCATGCCGCCCTGGCGCGGGAGGAGAGCCGCGGCGCCCACAGCCGCAGCGACCATCCGCTGCCCAACCCGGCCCATAACCCCGCCCATGGGCGCAGCGAACGCCGCACCCTCACCCTGACCGATCTGGCCGGCGCCGCCGGCCCCCTGCCCGGAGACGCCGCATGCTGCATCCTCTGACCGTCGAGCCCATCGTCCGCGCCGCCCTGGCGGAGGATCTGGGCCGGGCCGGCGACATCACCACCGACAGCATCGTTCCGGCCGACGCGGTGGCGACCGCCCGCATCGCCGCCCGCAAGGACGGCCGCGTCGCCGGGCTGGACGCGGCCTTGATCGCCTTCCGCCTGCTCGATCCCGCCATGGCGGTGACGGTGGAGCGCGCCGACGGCACCGACGTCGCTGCGGGCGGCACCATCGCCACCCTGACCGGCAGCGCCCGCGCCCTGCTGACGGCGGAGCGCACGGCGCTGAACCTGATGGGCCGGCTGTCCGGCATCGCCACCGCCACCCGCGCGCTGGTGCGCGAGGTGGACGGCACGAAGGCCCGCATCGTCTGCACCCGCAAGACCACCCCCGGCCTGCGCGTGCTGGAGAAGCATGCGGTGAAGCTCGGCGGCGGCTTCAATCACCGCTTCGGGCTGGATGACGCGGTGCTGATCAAGGACAACCACATCGCGGTGGCCGGCGGCGTGCGTCCGGCGGTGGAGCGCGTCCGCGCCACCGTCGGCCACATGGTGAAGGTGGAGGTCGAGGTCGACACGCTGGACCAGCTCGACGAGCTGCTCGGCCTGCGGGTCGACGTCGTGCTGCTCGACAACATGGACCCGGACACGCTGCGCCGGGCGGTGCGCATGGTGGACGGCCGGCTGCTGACCGAGGCGTCGGGCAACGTCACCCTGGCCAGCGTCCGCGCCATCGCCGAGACCGGCGTCGACATGATCTCCTGCGGCTGGCTGACCCACAGCGCCCCGAACCTGGATCTGGGGCTGGACATGTGAGGGGGAGAGAGGAAGCGCGCTACGCCGCCACCTTCTCGACCTGGCCGTCCAGGCCCATCAGCAGCAGTTCGACCTCCAGGTCGGGATGGCGTTCCTTGACCATCGCCTTCAGCCTGGTCAGGTACTGGCCGTGGACCTCGGCCTCCTTGGCGGGGTCGGGCGACAGGTCCATGCCCAGGAAGACCTTGTAGGCACCGCAGTCCCGGTGGTCCATGACGATCACCCGCTTGATGTGGTGGAGATCCTTGGCGACGGCGACATGGTCCCAGAAGGCCTCGCCCCAGGCCGGCTTCTTGTCGGTCAGGGCGCCCAGGCTGGCGCCGGCCAGGATGACATGGTCGTAGTTCGCCTGCATGTTGCGGGCGTTCATGTAGTCGGCGACATGCCCCATCAGGCGGTAGTCCATGCAGGACAGCAGCAGCGTGTCGACGCTGCCGGCCAGCGCCGGGCGGCTCATCGTCAGCGGCGCCATCAGCGTCACCCCGGCGCCCAGCGTCGCCAGCTTCAGGAACCCGCGGCGCGAGCTGTGCTCGCCATTGTGTCCGCCCTGGCAGCAGCCATGGTGATGACCGGTCGGATGATCCATCGTCGCCTCCCCACGCACCCCGAAGCCTTCCGGGGTTTCACACGCGATGCTGGCGGGAAAATGATGAAGATTTCAATATGGAGGCTTCTTCCAATTCTATCTGTCGGAAAATCCGGCGGCGGGGGCGTCTCCCGCATGGTGCCGATGGTGCCGCTGCGCGCGCCGTGATCCCGCATCCAGGAGGCACGATCCCGCTCACCGGGAATGCGGGCGGATCTCGCCATACAGCGTGACGAGCCGGTCGAGCGTGCCGACCGTCCGTTCCGGAGTCGCGGCGGACAGCGCGAGGTGCATCGCCTCGATGGTCACGAGGCCCGGCGCGTGCAGGGCGACATGCTCGGACTTCACCCGCGGCAGGAGGATGCAGGCCGCCGCGTGGGCGCGCAGCGGCGAATCCGCGCGGCCGAGGATCATGACGACGGGCAGGCCGAGACGCTGCGCCTCGGCCAGCGTCGCCGTCGCCTCGCGGTGCGCCCGCCCGTGCAGCAGCATCAGCAGGACCTGCCCCGCCCGCATGCCCAGCAACTGTTCGCCGAGCGCGATGCCGGTGGCGTTGAGCGCGAGGCCGGGCAGGCCCGAGCGGGAGAACAGCCGCGCCGCGTAATGCGCGATGATGCCCGACGCGCCGATGCCGAAGACGCAGACACCGTCCGCCCCGGCCAGCAGCCTGACGGCGGCGGCCATGGCGCGGCGGTTCTCCGGTTCGGCCAGCGCCTCGGCCGTGCGGCGCTGGCTGTCGATCACGAAATCGATGGCGGCGTCGCAGTCGCCGCCCAGTTCCCGCGCGGTCAGGGCCATCTTCTCGACCGGCGAGTCCGTCTCGCCCAGCCAACCGTCGAGCGTGTCCTTGAGGTCGCGCAACCCGCTGAAGCCGAGCGCCTGGATGGCGCGGATCACCGTGGCGTCAGACGTGCCGGTCTCGAACCCGATTTCCAGCGCCGAGAGGCCCAGCACGGCGTGGCGGTGCGCATCGATGTAGGTGGCGACCGCGAGGAGGCCGGGCGACAACCGGTGCCGGCGCTGGTTGAAACGCTCGGTGTAGAGGTCCTTCACCCGCTTCTGACGCGGTGCGACCTGAGACATGGCGGCAAATCCCCCTGGAACTCTCCGTCCTGTCTATCCCAGAGCAGGAACCGCTTCAATCGCACGGCCTCCGGCCGCCATCTTTCGGCAGCCGTCATTCCGCCGCCGGCCGCCGGGTCAGGTTCGACTGCACCGCCACCACCATCAGGCTGAGCGCCGCGTAGGAGTTGGAGATCGCCTCCTCGCGCGGGATCATGACGTAGCGCCCCTCCCGGCAAGCCTTCAGCAGATCGCAGAAGCCGGGAAGCACCTCGTTCATCAGGGCGATCTCCTCCGCCGCCCCCTTGCCCTGGTCGGAGCGGTAGGGGTCGAAGATGATGTCCGCATCCAGTTCCGGCAGCCGTTCGGGCCCGACCTCGATCCGGTCGTTCTCGGGAATTCCGTCGATCAGGGCGGGAAAGCGGAAACCCGCATCGCGCAGCACCCGGCCCAGGGCGCGGTAGCTGTGATAGACGCTGAGCTTGCCGCGCATCGGCTGCAGGACCGAAACCGTGATGGCGCCGGTGTCCACCTCCGCCCGCAGCCGCTCGATCTGCGCGCGGTAGCGGCGTTCGAGAAAAGCCAGCCGCCGCTGGGCGTGGACCAGATCGGCCAGCTGGCGGTAGAGGTGGGGGGCGCCCTTGCGGTTGTCCAGCGCGACGGTCGGCGCGATCTTCGCCAGCTGCTCCACCGGGGTGGGACGCGAAATCTCGGTGACGATCAGGTCGGGCTTCAGGCGGACGACCGCTTCGAGATCCACGGTGGTGGCGCCGATGAAGACGATGCCGCCAGTGTCGAAATCGACGCCGGTCAGCAGGTCGCTCGACCGCAGCTCCGGCCGGCCGTCGGGACCGATGCGGCCATGGCTGCCCACCGGGAGCACGCCCAGCTCGATCAGCGGAATGGTCACGTCGATGTCGTAGACCGACACGATGCGTTTGGGCTGGGCGGGCACCTCCACCTTGCGGCCGAGGTCGTCGGTGAAGCTGCGCGTTTCCTGCGCCAGCGCGAGCGTGGGCAGGCAGAGCAGCAGGGACAGGAGAAGGCGGATCGGCATCACAGCTGGTTCCTGCGGGTCCAGAGAAGAAGGATCAGCGTCGGCGCGCCGACGGCGGCCAGGACGACCCCGGTCGGCAGTTCGACCGGGGCGAAGGCGCTGCGCCCGATGGTGTCGGCCAGCAGCACCAGCATGGCGCCGATCAGCCCGGTGCCGATCAGCCGGGCGCGGGGCGATCCGGCGGGCAGCGCGCGCGCCAGATGGGGGGCGATCAGCCCGACGAAGCCCAGCCCCCCGGCGACCGACACCGCCCCCGCGACCAGGAACAGCGCCACCAGGAACTGCGCCACCGTGACTGCGCGCAGGCGCGTGCCCAGGCTGACGGCCAGGGAATCGCCCAGCAGCCGCGCCTCGGCGACTGGGCTCGACAGCAGCAGCAGCCCGGCGCCGGCCGCCGTCAGCAGCGCCGCCAGCCGCACCATCGGCCAGTCGGCGGCCTGGATGTTGCCGGCGAGCCAGAGCATCGCGGCCTGGAGGTTGCGGGTCTCCGCCGCCGCCAGCAGGATCGCCAGCACCGCCGACAGGCACCACGACACGCCGATCCCCACCAGCACCAGCCGCAGCCCCGATCCCGCCCGCGCCAGCAGCAGCACCAGCGCCCCCACCGCCAGCCCGCCGCACAGCCCGGCCACCGGCCGCCACCACAGCGGCGTGCCGGGCAGAAGCAGCAGCAGGGTCACGACGCACAGCGCGGCCCCCTCGCGCACGCCCATCAGGCCGGGATCGGCCAATCCGTTGCGCGTCAGCGCCTGCATCGTCGCCCCCGCCAGCGCCAGCATCGCCCCGCACAGCATGGCGAGCCAGACGCGCGGCGCGCGGAAGGCAGACAGGACCAGGCGGCGGCCCTCGTCCGGCACCGCGTCGCCCAGCCCGAGATAGCCGAGGATCTCGCGGGCCGGGATCGGCTCGCTGCCCCGCCCCAGCGCCCAGAAGGCCAGGAGCACCAGCGCCAGGAAGAGGCCCGCCGCCGCCAGCGCCGGACGGACGGGCAGCCGCACCGACAGCGCCCCTGCCCGCCAGACCAGGACTTGAGGATGCGCGCGGCTCATTTCGCCGTCCTCGCGAAGATCCACAGGAACACCGGCGCGCCGACCAGCCCGGTCAGGGCGCCGGTCGGCAGCTCCCTCGGCCGCAGAAGGCCGGTGGCGGCGAGGTCGGCGGCGGTCAGCAGCGCGGCTCCGGTCAGCGCCACCACGATCAGCGCGGCGGCGGACGGGCGGTTGTGCAGCCCCGGCCACAGCACCGGGGCGACCAGCCCGACAAAGCCCATCGGACCCACCAGCGACACCGCCGCCCCGCACATCAGCGCGGCGGCGCACAGCGCCCCGACCCGCAGCCCCGTCGCCGACACCCCGAGCCCCCGCGCCAGCGCGTCGCCCAGGCTCAACGCCGCGAGGCCGGGCGCGATCAGCAGCGCCAGCGCGAAGCCCGCCGCCGCGACCGGTGCCGCCGCCGCCACATGCGCCATCCGCGCCCCGGCACCGTCGCCGATCAGCCAGAAGCGCAGCTCCTCCAGCGTCCCCTCGTCGAGGATCAGGATGACGGAGGTCAGGGCGTTGGCGAGCGCGGTGAAGGCGATGCCGCAGAAGATCAGCTTCACCGGCCGCAGCCCCTGCCGCCCGGCGGACGCGAAGCCGAGAACCAGCGCGAACAGCGCCCCCGCCCCCAGGCTGGCGACGAGCGGCCGCAGGGACGGCCCGACCGCCAGCGCCGGAAAGGCGGTCAGCGCCACCATGGTCAGCGAGGCGCCGGCATTCAGCCCCAGGATGTGCGGCTCTCCCAACCGGTTGCGCAGCACCGATTGCAGCAGATAGCCCGCCGCCCCCAGCCCCGCGCCGGCCAGCATCACCGCCAGCAGGCGCGGCAGGCGCAGCATCGCCAGCATCCGGTGATCGATGTTGCGCGGGTTGTAGGCGGTCAGCAGATCGACCAGCGTCGCCGGTGCCATCGGCTTCGGCCCGCCCAGCAGATGGACCGCCGCCAGCGCCAGCGCGGCGGCCAGCGCCAGGGGCAGCAGCGGCCACGGGCTGCGGCGGGCCGCCTTCACGGGGATCGGCGTCGTGACGGCCGTCATCGACACGCCACCGGCATGGAGGTCGGGGCGGATATCGGCACGAACACCGGCAAGCCGGTTTCGGGATGGCTCAGGCCGGCGACCGGCATGTCGAACACGTCGCCGACGATCGCCGCCGTGCAGGCGGCGGGATGGTCCAGCCGGTGGCGGATGCCGCCGCCCTTCAGGAAGAGGAAGCGGTCGGCGTGCTGCAAGGCGAGGTTCAGGTCGTGCAGCACGCAGACGATGGTGCGGCCATGGTCGCGCACCAGCGTGGCCAGCATCGCCAGGATGTCGATCTGGTGGCGCATGTCGAGGAAGGTGGTCGGCTCATCCAGCAGGATGACGGGGGTTTCCTGGGCCAGGACCATGGCGATCCACACCCGTTGGCGCTGCCCGCCCGACAGGCTGTCCACGCCCCGCGCCGCCAGATCGGCGACGCCGGTCACCGCCATCGCCCGGCCGACCGCCGCCTCGTCCGCCGCGCTCCATTGCCGGAACAGGCCCTGGTGCGGAAAGCGCCCGCGCGAAACCAGATCGAAGACGCTCAGCCCCTCCGGCACCAGCGGCTGTTGGGGCAGCAGGCCGAGCTTGCGCGAGACCGCGCGGGTCGGCAGGCGGGCGATGTCGGCACCGTCCAGCAGAACCGACCCGGCCATCGGCGGCAACAGCCGCGCCATCGCCGCCAGCAGCGTGGATTTCCCCGACCCGTTCGGTCCCAGCAGCACGGTGAAGCGCCCGGCCTCGATCTGGAAATCGGCCCGCTCCAGCACCCGGCGCCCGTCATGGCCCACGGCCAGCCCCTCGACTGCGAGGGGTGGAACCGCAAAGGGGGAGAGCGGGGATCGCGGGGTGTCGTCTCTCGTCATTGGCACCTGTCCCGACAGCATCCCGCCTTAGCAGGATTTCCGCCTGTAGTAGTCAAGCCTTTCCGGCCGCAAAAAAAATTCCGGATGTCGCATCGCCGCCTCCGGGACGCGGCTGCGGGGCGGAAAACCGCCCCCGGCAGGGCCGTTTCGGCCCGATCCGGCGGGGAATCGCCTGGAAATGGAACCGGTCCGCCGGCCGTCGGCGGCGGCGCATTCTTGACTACTACGGCGTGACAGTCGAGCAAGAATGAGAATGAATTGCATGCGCAGCGCATTTCAGGCCCGGCAACCCCAAACCTCCGGCACATGCCTCCGGCACCCTGCCCCCGGCATCGTGCCCCCAGTATCATGCCCATGGAATCCGACATGACGACCAGGACCCGCCTCCGCCCCTTCGCTTCCGCCCGGCTTCTCGCGCTTGCCGCCTGCACGCTGCCTCTGTCGAACGCACCCGCCCTCGCCCAGACGGCGGAGGACAAGGGTCCGAAGCCCATCCTCCTTGCCCCCATCCTGCTGGAGGGCCGGGACGGCACGACCTACACCGCGCCGGTCGGCACCACCGCCACCCGGCTGGAGGTGCCGGTGATGGAGGTGCCGCAGGCGGTGACCACCGTCACCGGGCAGGCATTGCGGGACCGCGAGGCCGACAGCATCGACGACGCGCTGGCCACCGTCAGCGGCGTGACGCAGACCAACACCGTCGCCGGCAAGGAGGACGCCGTGATCCGCCGCGGCTTCGGATTCAGCCGCGACGGGTCCATCCTGACCGACGGGCTGAAGACGGTCCTGCCGCACTCCTTCAACGCCACCGTGTCCAGCGTCGATGTGCTGAAGGGTCCGGCCTCGACGCTGTACGGGGTGCTCGACCCCGGCGGAATGATCAACCTGACCACGAAGAAGCCGGAGAGCCGCTTCGGCGGGACCGCCTACACCCGCTTAGACGCCTATGGCGCCGGGCGCACCGGCGCCAAGGCGGGGGTGGACGCCACCGGCCCGGTCGATGGAACCGGCCTGTCCTGGCGCTTCATCGCCGAGGGCGAGAATGGCGATTACTGGCGCAATTTCGGCACGCGCAAGAGCTGGACGGTGGCGCCCTCGCTGCGGTGGACGGGGGAAACGACCGACGTCACCCTCTCCTACCTGCATCAGGACTACGAGGTTCCCTACGATCGCGGCACCGTCTACGACACCCGGACGGGCCGTTTCGCCGCCATCGACCGCCGGACGCGGCTGGACGAGGAGTTCGGCCGGACCGACGGCGCCTCCGACCTCGCCAAGCTCCTGGTGGACCACCGGCTCGGCAATGGCTGGAAGCTGTCCGCCGGCTATGCGTGGAGCGCCGACGATTTCCGCGCCGATCAGGTCCGGGTTCTCGGCTTCAACGGCACCACCGGCATCGTCAACCGCCGCGCCGACGTGCGCGACGATTACGAGGTGCAGGCGCACGCCGCGCGGCTGGAATTGATGGGCGACACGCGGTTCGCCGGGATGACGCAGGAACTGCTGTTCGGCCTGTCCTACGACCACGAGGCAACCGACCGGACCGCGCTGCAGAATTGCCGGACCAACAGCAGCTTCAACATGTACAACCCGGTCTATGGCCGCATGGCGCCCTGTGCCTATGTGCCGGTCGCCGGGACCGACGAGCATGAGCGCATCGAAACCGCGTCCCTCTACCTGCAGGACCGCATCCATCTGGCCAGGGACTGGATCCTGGTGGCCGGCATGCGGTACCAGGGCTACGACATCCGCGCCGGGCGGGGGGCGGTGGTGAACACCGACACCGACGGCCATGTCTGGCTGCCCAACCTGGGCCTCGTCTGGACCGCGACGCCCGCCCTGTCATTCTATGCCAACACCGCGCGCAGCTTCCGCCCCAACAGCTCGATCACCAGCGCCTACGGCAGCCTGCCGCCGGAGACCGGAACCTCGCACGAGCTGGGTGCCAAGTTCGAGCTGGCGCAGGGGATCACCGGCACGTTGGCGCTCTACACCGCCCGCAAGAAGAACGTCGCCTATGCCGAGACGGTGAACGGCACCACCGTCTACCGCACCGCCGGGCTGGTGCGCTCGCGCGGGGTGGAGCTGGATCTGGCCGGCCAGCTCACCGAACGGCTGCAGCTGATCGGCAGCTACGGCTTCACCGACGCCAAGGTGCTGGACGATCCCGATTACGCCGGCAAGCAGCTGGCGAACGTGGCGCGGCAAACGGCGGCCGTCTATCTCGCCTACGACCATGGCGCGCTGTTCGGGAGCGGGGGCGGCCTGCGCTTGGGCGGCGGCGTGCGTCTGGTCGGCGCGCGGGCGGGTGACAACGCCAACAGCTACGACCTGCCGGGCTATGGCGTCGTCGATGCCTTCGCCGCCTACACCTTCGATACGGCCCGCCCGGTCACCGTGCAGCTGAACCTGAACAACCTGTTCGACAAGACCTACTACACCTCCTCGATCGGCAACTCCGCCTATGGCATCGCCATCGGCGACCCCTTCAACGCCAGCCTGAGGGTCAGCGTCGCTTTCTGACGGGATGCGGCGGC
Organism: Azospirillum thiophilum; assembly: GCF_001305595.1. Taxonomy (NCBI): domain Bacteria; kingdom Pseudomonadati; phylum Pseudomonadota; class Alphaproteobacteria; order Rhodospirillales; family Azospirillaceae; genus Azospirillum; species Azospirillum thiophilum. The sequence goes on along the minus strand of NZ_CP012404.1, from coordinate 218,198 downwards.
CATGTGGACCGGACGGGCCGCCCGTGCCCGGCCGGTCGGGCACGCCGGGCAGTGCCGCCAGACCCGGAGCCCTAGAACAGGCCCTTGAACGGCAGCTGAGCCGGCGGTTCATCCGCCTTGGCCGCCTTGGCCGCCTTGCGGGCCGCGGGCTTCGCCTTTCCGGGCGTTTTCACCGGTTGTTCGGCGGCGGCCATGGGCATGGGAAGTTCCGGCAGCGATTCGGGTGGAGAGGGGGACGAAGGCTCCATGACGGGCTCCATGACGGGCTCCGGCACGACTGGCTCCAGCGCGACGGGTTCCGCCGCCACGGGCTCCGGAGCGGCAGGTTCCGGTGCGGCTGCTACCGGTTCCGGCTTGCCTGCCTTCTTCTTCTTCGCCGGGCGGCCCGGCGTGAAGCCCACCCCGTCCTTGGCACGCTCCTTGGCCTTGTCGCGGGCCTGGGCCTCCGGTGCGCTCGTGTCGGCGTCCAGCCATTTGCGGCGCTTGATGACCTCGTTCACCCGGCCCTGGTTGACGCCGAGCTGGAAGGCGATCTCCTGCTGGGTCATGCTGGTGGTCTCGTGCAGATGCAGGATTTCGACGGCCAGTTCGGGCGTCATCTTGCGCCCGGTCAGCCGCCGCGCCGGACGGATGGAGCGCTGGCTGCGGTCGCGCGCCCGCAGCGAGTCCAGGATTTCCAGCGCGGCCGTGTTGCCCGCCGCCTTCAGCGCCTCCTCGAACTCCTTCAGCGTCGCCATCAGATCCCTCCCCTCGTCGCCTGCCGGTCCCCCGCCGCAACCGGCAGGATCACAGATAGTTAGGGTTCTGGCGATGGAAAAGACCAGGGAGACAGGACGGCGGGACCGCCGGCAGCCCACCGGCAGCCGGCCGGCCCCGGCGAAGGATCGTCCAAAGCTGTTCACAACTCGCCCATTCCCGTTCAAGCCGGGGGGGCACTTTGTTCAAGCCGGCGGGCGATTGTCGGGGTGCGCCTGCCGCCGGGGTCACGCTCCGGGCGGCAGGCGAGCCCGGAATGAATGAGGCTGAAGGAGCCACGCCCCGTGAAGACCCGTCTGCACACGCTCGCCATCGCGGCCACCTTGTCCGTTTCCGCCATCGCCCTGTCCGGCGCCGTCTCCGGCACCGCCCAGGCCGGCGCCACCTTCGACGGCGTGAAGCAGAAGGGCTACGTCCAGTGCGGCGTCAACCTGGGCCTCTACGGCTTCTCCTCGCCCGACGACAAGGGCAAGTGGTCGGGCCTCGACGTCGACGTCTGCCGCGCGGTCGCCGCCGCCATGTTCGGCGATGCGGAGAAGGTGAAGTACACGCCGCTGTCGGCGCAGCAGCGCCTGCCGGCGCTCCAGTCCGGCGAGATCGACCTGCTGGCCCGCAACACCACCCGCACCCTGACCCGCGACACCGCCAACGGCCTGAACTTCACGCCGACCAACTATTACGACGGCCAGGGCTTCATGGTGTCGTCCAAGCTGGGGCTGAAGAGCGCCAAGCAGCTGAACGGCGCCACCGTCTGCGTGCTGCCCGGCACCACCACCGAACAGAACGTGTCGGACTATTTCCGCGCCAACAAGATGACCTTCAAGCCGGTGGTCATCGAGAAGAACGAAGAGCTGAACAAGGCCTTCTTCGCCGGCCGCTGCGACGCCCTGACCTCCGACGCCTCCCAGCTGGCCGCCATCCGCGCCGCCGAGGTCCAGAATCCCAACGACTACGTCATCCTGCCCGAGCTGATCTCCAAGGAGCCGCTGTCCCCGGCCGTGCGCCAGGGCGACGAGGAATGGATGAACCTGGTCACCTGGGCCTTCTACGCCATGGTGCAGGCGGAGGAGAAGGGCCTGACCTCCGAGACCGTCGACGCCGCCATGACCTCGCCCGACCCGGACGTGAAGCGTCTGCTGGGCGTCACCGCCGGCAACGGCAAGGCGCTGGGCGTGGAGGAGAACTGGGCCTTCAACATCATCAAGCAGGTCGGCAACTACGCCCAGAGCTATGAGCGCAACGTCGGCGCCGGCTCCAAGCTGAAGATGCCGCGCGGCCAGAACGCCCTCTACACCGAAGGCGGCCTGATGTACGCCCCGCCGATGAAGTAAGCGCCTGCCGCGGATGCCCCCTCCCTAACCCTCCCCCACCTTCGGTGGGAGAGGGGACTGCCGCCGCTTCGCGACAGACTCCCTCCCCCGCGAAGCGGGGGAGGGTCGGGGAGGGGGCAATCCGCACCCCCACGCGGCCTCACTCCCCCGCACGGAGCAACACCATGTCCAACCTGATCCAGGCGCTGAACTCCGCGCGCGTGCGGGGGTGGCTGTACCAGGGGCTGTTCCTGGCCGGCATCCTGGCCGTCGCCTGGTACCTCGTCTCCAACACACTTACCAACCTCGCCAACCGCGGCGTCGCCACCGGCCTGGGCTTCCTCGGCCGCGAGGCCGGCTTCGAGATCGGCGAGAGCCTGCTCTCATATTCCGCGTCCGACACCTATCTGAAGGCGCTGGTCGTCGGCCTGCTGAACACGCTGTCGGTCTCGGCCGCGGGCGTGGTGCTGGCGACCGTTCTGGGCGTGCTGATCGGCATCGCGCGGCTGTCGTCCAACTGGATGGTGAACCGCTTCGCCACCCTGTATGTCGAGACGATCCGCAACGTGCCGCTGCTGCTGCAACTGGTGGTCTGGTACACCATCATGAACCGGCTGCCCAGCCCGCGCGAAGCGATGGAGGTGCTGCCGCACGTCTTCCTCAGCAACCGCGGCATGAAGTTCCCGGTGCTGGCGGAGCATGCCGGCCATGGCTGGATCCTGCTTGCGCTGCTGGCCGGAATCGCCGCCGCCATCGGCATCGTCCGCTACAGCCGCCGCCATCGCGAAGCCACCGGCAAGCCCTTCCCCACCCTGCCGGCAGCCGTCGCCGCGCTGCTCCTGCCGCCGGCCGCGATGTTCATCGCCACCGGCGCGCCGCTGGCCTTCGACGTGCCGGTTCTGGCCGGCTTCAACTTCGAGGGCGGCGGGGCGATCACCCCGGAATTCACTGCGCTGCTGATCGGCCTGTCGGTCTACACCGCCGGCTTCATCGCCGAGATCGTGCGCTCCGGCATCCTCGCCGTGCCGCACGGCCAGACCGAGGCCGGGCTGGCGCTGGGCCTGTCGCCGGGTCACATCCTGCGCCTCGTCATCCTGCCGCAGGCGCTGCGCGTCATCGTGCCGCCGCTGACCAGCCAGTACCTGAACCTGACCAAGAACAGCTCGCTGGCGGTCGCCATCGGCTATCCGGATCTGGTCAGCGTCTCCAACACCTCGGCCAACCAGACCGGGCAGGTGGTGGAGGCGGTGGCGATGATGATGGTGGTCTATCTCATCATCAGCCTCAGCATCTCCGGCTTCATGAACTGGTACAACCGCCGCGTGGCTCTGGTGACCCGATGAGCAAGCACTCCCCCGCCGATCAGGCCCCCATTCCCACCGTCGCCATCCCGCCCGCCCACTGGGCCGCCTCCTACGAGGAGGAGCCGTCCCAGGCTTCCGTCCCGCCGCAACCGGGCGGCATGACGGCGCTGAAGCCCTTCGGCTGGGCGAAGGACAACCTGTTCAACACGCCGCTGAACACGGCCCTGACCGTCGCCTGCCTCGTCCTGCTGTGGCTGGTGGTTCCGCCGGCGGCAAGCTGGCTGCTGCTGAACGCCAGCTGGACCGGCGCGTCGTCGGAGGCCTGCCGCGAGGCGGCCGGCGCCTGCTGGACGGTGATCGCGGTCAAGCACCGGCTGATCTTCTTCGGGACCTATCCCTATGACGAGCAATGGCGCCCCTTCCTGGCCTGCGCCCTGTTCGTGGCGATGCTGGGGGCCAGCGGCGTGCGCGCCTTCTGGCGGCCGTGGCTGGCCGGCGCCTGGGCGCTGACGCTGGTCGGCATGGGCGTGCTGATGTGGGGCGGCGTCCTCGGCCTCTCCTATGTCGCCAACGACCGGTGGGGCGGCCTGCCGATCACGCTGATGCTGTCGGTCTTCTCCATCGCGCTCGCCTTCCCGCTGTCGATCCTGCTGGCGCTGGGCCGCCAGTCGTCGCTGCCGGCGATCCGCACCGTCTGCGTCGGCTTCATCGAGACGATGCGCGGCGTGCCGCTGGTCAGCGTGCTGTTCATGGCGTCGGTGATGTTCCCGCTGTTCCTGCCGGAAGGCGTCACGGTGGACAAGCTGCTGCGCGCGCTGGCCGGCATGACGCTGTTCACCGCGGCCTATCTGGCCGAGGCGGTGCGCGGCGGCCTGCAGGCGATCCCCCGGGGCCAGTACGAGGCCGCCGACGCGCTCGGCCTGTCCTATTGGCAGAAGACGGCGCTGATCGTCCTGCCCCAGGCGCTGCGCATCGTCATCCCGCCCATCGTCAACCAGTTCATCAGCGCCTTCAAGGACACCTCGCTGGTCACCATCGTCGGCCTGTACGACCTGCTGACCGCCGCCACCGTGGCGACGACCGACCCGGAATGGCGTCCCTACTTCGCCGAGGTCTACATCTTCGCCGGGCTGATGTTCTGGATCTTCTGCTTCAGCATGTCGCGCTACAGCCAGTGGCTGGAGCGTCTGGCCAACCGCTACACCAGCCGCTGACCGGCCCGCCGGAGAGCCTCTTGGAGAACGACCAATGACCGAGACCGCCATCATCGAACTCCGCAAGGTCGGCAAGTGGTACAACAGCTACCACGCGCTGCGCGACGTCAGCCTCAGCATCGGCAAGGGCGAGAAGGTCGTCGTCTGCGGACCCTCCGGGTCGGGCAAGTCGACGATGATCCGCTGCATCAACCGGCTGGAGGCGCACCAGACCGGCCACATCATCGTCGACGGCATCGAGTTGACCGACGACGTGAAGGCGGTGGAGAAGATCCGCCGCAAGGTCGGCATGGTGTTCCAGAACTTCAACCTGTTCCCGCACCTGACCGTGCTGCAGAACCTGACGCTGGCCCCGATCTGGGTGCGCGGCATGGCGAAGTCCGAGATCGAGGAGATCGCCATGATGTACCTGAAGCGGGTGCGCATCCCCGACCAGGCGCACAAGTTCCCCGGCCAGCTGTCCGGCGGCCAGCAGCAGCGCGTCGCCATCGCCCGCGCGCTGTGCATGCGGCCCGAAATCATGCTGTTCGACGAGCCGACCTCGGCGCTCGACCCCGAGATGGTCAAGGAGGTGCTCGACGTCATGACCGAGCTTGCCGGCGAGGGCATGACCATGGTCTGCGTCACCCACGAAATGGGCTTCGCCCGGCAGGTCGCCGACTCTATTGTCTTCATGGCCGAAGGCTCGATCATCGAGAGCGGGTCGCCGGCCCAATTCTTCGAAAACCCGAAAAGCGAGCGCACCCGCCAGTTCCTCGGCCAGATTCTGGAACATTGATCCGGAAACGGCGCGGCGGACGGCGAGCAGGCGGAAGCGGACAAGAGGACCATGCCGGCGACCATTGCCATCACCGACGACGACGCGGTGACGCGGGAGACGCTGAAGTCCTACCTGATGGACGAGGGCTTCGACGTCCTGCTTGCCCGTAGCGCGGAGGAGCTGAAGGAACTGCTGGCCGTGGCCACGGTGGACCTCCTGCTGCTCGACATCCGGCTGCCGCGCCAGGACGGGCTGACCCTGACCCGCGAACTGCGCGCGGGCTCCGAGATCGGCATCATCCTGGTCAGCAGCCGGGCGGAGAAGCTGGACCGCATCATCGGGCTGGAGATGGGGGCCGACGACTACATCGCGAAGCCCTTCGAGCCGCGCGAGATCCTGGCCCGGGTGCGGAACCTGCTGCGCCGGCTGCGGGCGCCGGGCGACCGGCGCGACGACCGCCGCCGCCTGTTCGCCGGCTGGACGCTGTGGCTCGACCGCATGCGGCTGACCGACCCGCAGGGACAGCCGGTGCGACTGACCGGGGCCGAGTTCGAGCTGCTGTCGACCTTCGTCTGCAACCCGGGCCGGGTGATGAACCGCGACTATCTGCTGACGGCGACGACCCGGCGCAAGTCCGACGCCACCGACCGCACCATCGACAGCCTGGTCCGCCGGCTGCGCCGCCTGATCGAGAGCGATCCCGCCGACCCGCGGCTGATCGTGACCGTGCATGGCACCGGATACCTCTTCGCCGGCGACGTCACGCAGGACGGCTGACCGCCTCCATACCGACCCCGAGCAAACTCCCCCGTCGCTACAGTCTCGCGGCGGCCACGCGCTCGGCAGCCTGGGCCACGGAAGCCGCGAAATATTTTCGCCGGCTTCCGTGGCCTTATTTTTATGCATCCGGCGAGGCAACCGGCCTTCTTTGAAGTCAATCCACCACATCCGGTTGCTTTTCTTCTTTTTCCAATCGCCCCAGAGAAAGTCATAGGCCCGCATTCAAGCGGAAATATCGTCAGCTCTTCTGCCGAAATCCGGCCCGCTTGTCTCAAATGCAAACGAAAAGACACGATCTGTTCACAAATCGACGCTAAACCGTTCAAAGGAACCAGCGATCATATGCGTGTTGCAATCCGTGAAACCGTGCTGTGGCGGCGGGGGGTTTGGGCATGAAGGCAATCGCGACGGTATCCGGCAGGACTTTGGACGACACCGGCGCCCGGTACCGCTTCTGGACGCTGCGGCGGGCCATGGTGTCGGTGGTGGGCGTGCTGGTGGCGGCGCTGATCGCCAGCCAGGCCTGGGTCTCGCACCGCTACACCGACTTCGCCCTGACCACCTTCAACAGCAGCGCGGCGGCGACGCTGCGGGTGCTGGCCAACGACCGCATCCGCAAGAACTACACGGAATGGCTCCAGGGCCACGCCAACGAATGGAGCCGCGATTCCTTCCTGGTCGACAGCATCAACCAGAAGGATTTCGCCAAGACCACGCTGGCGCTGAAGAACATCAACACCCGCCCCGTCGTCGTCGACCGCGAGGTGAGGCTGGTGTCGATCGCCGTGTTCGACGCCGAGATGAACCGGGTCGCCGGCACCGGCGGCGAGGCGGACAGCGTCGCCACCGTGGCCCCGCTGTTCGAGACGCTGAAGTCCCGCGACATCGCCGACAAGCGCCGCCCCGCCAGCCTGCTGTGGCGCGACGGCCAGGGACGCCCGCTCTACAGCATGATCGTCCCGATCGGCGGCTTCCGCATGCTTGGCTTCCTGGAGGTGGTGACCGATCCCCTCCCCGCCCTGTCCACCCTGGGCGCCGTGCTGGACGCCGACATCCGCGTCACCGACGCCAAGGGCGGGCTGCTGTTCGAATCCAAGGGCGGCGAGCCGTCGGCCCATGCGCAGCTGTCCACCACCACCGTCGCGCTGGGCGGCGACGGCGGCCTGCCCTGGGCGACGGCGGAGATCTCGCGCGACGTCGCCGATTTCGTCGACGCGACGGAGGAATTGCGCAACGACGCCCTCAAGATGGTCGCCGCCTTCGCGCTCGCCGTCGCCATCGCCGCGGCGCTGCTGCTGCGCGTCGCCGTCTTCGCCAACCTGCGCAAGTTCGCCCGCGCCATGGAGCAGATCGCCGCCGGCGACCTGTCGATCGAGGTGCCGCGCACCGGCCGCGACGAACTGTCGGTGATGGCGGCCTCCCTGCGCCGGCTGCGCGGCAGCGTCGAGCAGGTGCTGCTGATGAAGCGCATGGTCGATTCCAGCCCGGTGCCGACGGCACTGCTGCGCACCGATGGGCAGGCGATCCATGTCGGCTTCATCAACCCGGCCGCCCGTGCCTTCTGCGAGGCGCACGGCATCGACCCGGCCGGTCCCGACCTGCTGGGCCAGGGGCAGGAGTTCGCCGCCGAATGCGCCGACCCCGCCCGCCCGCCGATCCCGCGCCGCACCCTGACCGTCGACGAGACGACGGTGGAGGCCCATGTCGACACCGTGTACGACGACCAGGGCAACGTGCTGGGCAAGACGCTGTCCTGGACCGACGTGACCGACCAGGTGCGCTCGGCCGCCTTGTCCCGCCAGCTGATGGAGGACGTGCATCAGGTGGCGTCCGGCGTCGCCACCCAGTCGGGCCAGCTGCGCGAGCTTGCCGACGCGCTGCGCCAGCAGTCGGCGGGCACCATCGACAGCACGGTCACCGCCGGCAACTTCGTCGCCGAGAGCAACCGCAACGCCACCACCTGCAACGGCAGCGCGGAAACGCTGATGGACACCATCGGCACCGTTTCCAGCCTCGCCAACGAGGCGGCCGGCGTGGTCGGCTCCACGCTGGGCGAGCTGACCGCCGCCCGCGGCGTGGTCGACCAGCTGGGCGAGAACACCGACCAGATCCGCCGCATCGTCGACGTCATCACCAGCATCGCCCACCAGACCAAGCTGCTGGCGTTGAACGCCACCATCGAGGCGGCGGTGGCCGGCGAGGCGGGGCGCGGCTTCGCCGTCGTCGCGGCGGAGGTGAAGAAGCTGGCCGAGGAGACCGCCAACGCCACGGTGCAGATCGCCAGTTCGGTCAGTGCCATCAACGGCAGCATCCAGAACACCGTCGGCACCTTCGCCCGCATCTCCGGCTCGGTCGAGCGGATCAACGAGGTGCAGGATCTGATCGGCGAGGCGGTGGCGCGCCAGACCGAATCCTCCACCGACATCCGCAGCCGGGTCGGCGTGATCGCCGGCAACACCGGCGAGGTGGCGGCGCTGATCGACGGGGTGAGCGCCCAGGCGGCCCGCACCGGCGACATCGCCGGTTCGCTGACCCTGACGGCGAACACGCTGGCCGAGGAAGCCGCTTCGCTGCATAGTCTGCTCGGCACGCTGCGCGCCCAGCAGGCGGCCTGATCCCGGCCCGCCCGCCGGTTGCCGGCGGATCGGAGAATCAGGGGCGACAAAGATGGATCTGGTGAGGGGAGTCCGGCGGTTCGGCTCCGTGCCGGCTGCGATGCGGCTGATGGCGGCCGGTCTGATGAAGGTATCCCTGATGGCGACTGCCCTCGCCGTCATCGCCGCTCTCACCGCCACCCAGGCCCGGGCCGCCGACGGCGAGACGCTGGAGCGCATCCACAACCGCGGCGTCCTGGTCTGCGGGCTGCGCAGCGGGGTCAGCGGCATTTCCTTCTCCGACCCGCAGGGGCATCTGGACGGCTTCCTGGTCGATGTCTGCCGGGTTTTCGCCGCGGCGACGCTCGGCAACGCCCAGGCGATCCGCGTCGTCCGCCTGCCCGAGAAGCCGCAGGAATATTCCGCGGTGGAAAAGCACGAGGTCGACGTGGCGCTGACCACCACGACCTGGACCTTCAGCCGCGACATCTCCTACGACGTCGAATTCCTGATGCCGCTGCTGCATGACGGGCAGGGCTTTGCCATCCAGAGCGAGGGCCCGCCGCCGCCGCTCGACCGGCTGGGGCCGCGCACCGTCTGCGTGAAGACGGCGACCACCACCGTCCTCAACCTGGAGGACCATATCCGGAAATCGGACCTGCCCTGGACGATCCGCACCTTCCAGACGCTGGACGAGGCGCTGCAGGCCTTCCTCGCCCATGAATGCGACCTGCTGACCACCGACCGCACGGTGCTCATCACCTCGCTGGCCGGCTACCGTCAGGCCGGGATGGGCATCCACATCTATCCCGACGTGATCTCGCGCGAGCCGCTGACTCCCTACATCGCGCGCGGCGACCGCAACTGGTACGACATCACGCGCTGGATCCTCCACGCCATCATCCTGGCCGACGCCAGGGGCGTGACCGCCGCCGACGTCCAGGCCGGCCGGATTCCCGACGATCCGGAGCTTCACCGCATGCTCGGCCATGCCGGCACCGCCGCCCGCACGTTGGGACTGCCCGACGACTGGGCCTTGCAGGCGCTGGCCCAGGTCGGGAATTACGGCGAGATCTTCGACCGCAACCTCGGCATCCCCTACGGCATGGACCGCGGGATGAACAGGCCCTGGACCCAGGGCGGCCTGCTCTATTCGCCGCCGTTCCGGTGAAACACCCCCCTCACGCCGCCAGCGCCACGCCCAGATGCCGTTCCAGCAGCGCCGAATCCGTCTTCGCCTGCTGGGCCGGGCCGGCATGCACCACCCGGCCTCGGTCGAGGAAGACCACCCGGTCGGCGAAGTCCAGCGCCCGGTCGACCTGCTGCTCGACCAGGACGATGGTCATGTCGAGCCGCGACAGCGCCGCCATCAGCAAGTCGCAGATGACCGGCGCCAGCCCTTCCAGCGGTTCGTCCAGCAGCAGCACCGTCGGCTTGCCCAGCAGCGCGCGGGCGACCGACAGCATCTGCTGTTCGCCGCCCGACAGCTCGCCGCCGCCGTTGCGCCGCCGCTCGCCCAGGCGCGGGAACAGCTCGTACGCTTCCTCCAGCGCCGAGCGCGGCCGGCCCTTCAGCCCGGTGACGAGGTTCTCCTCGACCGTCAGCGACTTGAAGACGTCGCGCGTCTGCGGGACATAGCCGAGCCCGGCCGCCGCCCGCGCCGAGCTGGCCAGCCCGCCCAGTTCCACCCCGTCGAGCCGGATGCTGCCGCCATGGCGGGTCGTCTGCCCGACCAGCGTTGCCAGCGTCGTCGTCTTGCCCACCCCGTTGCGGCCGAGCAGCGCGATGCGCCCGCCCGCCGGCACGCCGAACGAGATGCCGTCGAGGATCAGCGTCTTGCCGTAGCCGGCCTTCAGGCCGGTGACCTCCAGGGCCCCGGCGGACTCAGTGTGCATTGGCACGGCTCCCCAGATAGACCTCGCGCACGCGCGGGTCGGCGACGATCTCGCTCGCGGTGCCGCTGCACAAGAGCCGCCCCTGCGCCAGCACGACGATGGTTCTCGCGAACCGGAAGACCAGATCCATGTCGTGCTCGATCATCAGCACCGCCAGATCCTTGGGCAGCCGGTCGATGGCGTCGAGGATGCGCTGGCTTTCCGAATGGGGCACGCCGGCCGCCGGCTCGTCCAGGATCAGCACCTTGGGCTTCATGGCGAGCGCCAGCGCGATCTCCAGCAGCCGCTGCTGCCCGTAGGCCAGCGAGCCGACCGCGATGTGCGCCACGGGGGCCAGCCCCATGCTGTCCAGCAACTCCGCCACCTCGTCGGCCAGCCCGGCCATCTTGGCGACGCTGGCGAACAGCCGGAAGGTGCGGCGGTCGCGCTGGAGGACGGCCAGCTCCAGATGCTCGCGCACCGTCATCGACTTGAACAGCCGTGCCACCTGGAAGCTGCGGATCAGGCCCAGCCGCACCCGCTCGGCCGCCGCCAGCCTGGTCACGTCGCGGCCGTCGAGCCGGACGGTTCCGGCGCTGGGCGGGATCACCCCGGTGACGAGGTTGACGAAGGTGGTCTTGCCGGCGCCGTTCGGCCCGATCAGGGCGCAGCGGTCGCCCGCCTTCAGCGTCATGGAGATGTCGGACGACACCTGGAGGCCACCGAAATTCTTGCTCAGCCCCTCGACCTCCAGCAGCTTGGTCTCGCCGATCACGCCGATACCGGGAGCGGTCGCGCTCATCGCGGATCTCCTTTGGCCCGTTCCCCATCATCGGAGGCCCCTGCGCGCGGGCGCAGCAGGACGGCCAGCCGCCCTCCGACCGACACGATGCCGCCGGGCAGGAACAGGACGATGCCGATCAGGAACAGGCCGATGAAGGCCATCCAGTGGAAGGGGTCGCTGGCCGCCAGGATGTGATGGATTCCCATGAAGGCGGCGGTGCCGATCACCGCGCCGTAGAGCCGTCCGGTGCCGCCCAGCACCAGCATCACCAGCGCTTCCGCCGACCAGGAGAAGCCGGCGCTGTCCAGCCCGACGATGCCGCTGGTCACCGCGGTCAGCCCCCCGGCCACCCCGGCGAAGACCCCGGCCACCGCATAGAGCGCCACCAGATAGGCCTTGGGCGAGCCGCCGATTGCGGAAATCCGCAACGGATCCTCCTTCACCCCGCGGCAGGCCAGCCCGAAGGGCGAGCGCACGATCCGCCGCGCCACCACCAGCCCGACCACCAGCACCGCCAGCGCGAACAGGTAGGAGGTGCGGCCGACCATGTCGAAGCGGAACATCCCCAGCACCGGCGCCGGGTCGATGCCCGACAGGCCGTCGCTGCCGCCGGTCCAGTCGCGCGCCTTGTTGGCGACCTCCTGCACGATCTGCCCGACGGCGATGGTCAGCATCAGCAGGGTCAGCCCGCGGGCATGCAGGATCAGGGCGCCGGTCGCCAGCGCGATCAGCCCGCCGGCGACGCCGCCGACCGCCAGCAGGGCGAAGGGATCATCGATCCAGTTGACCGCGGCGATGCCGGCGGCATAGGCGCCGGTGCCGAACATCGCCGCCTGCCCCAGCGTGGCGATGCCGCCATAGCCGAGCACGAGGTCGAGCGACAGCACGAACAGCGCCGCCGCGGCGATCCGGGTCAACAGCCCCAGATCCTCCGGGAAAACCCAGTAGGCGGCCAGCCCGGCGGCGGCGACCAGCGGGATGCCGATCCAGTCCAGGATGCGGCGCCCGGCCGGCGGGATGCGTCGGGTCATGCTGTCGCTCCGGGTGTCGCTCTGGGGGCCGGTCCGCCCGGCGACGCTCGTCATGCCGTCCTCCCTTTGAAGAAGCCGTGGGGCCAGCGGAACAGGATCAGGATCAGGGCGGCGTAGAAGAAGAACTCGCCGAAATTCGGGATCAGGTATTTGCCGGCGGTATCGACGATGCCCAGCGCCAGCGCCGCCGCGGCCGAGCCGAAGATGCTGCCCGCCCCGCCGACCGCCACCACCGCCAGGAACAGCACGATGTAGCGGATGGCGTAATAGGGCTCCAGCGGCAGCAGTTCCGCCCCCAGCACCCCGCCCAGCGCCGCCAGCCCGGTGCCGAGCGCGAAGGTCGCCAGATAGAGCCGCTCGGTGCGGATGCCGAGCGCCGCCGCCATCGCCGGATCGTCCACCGCCGCGCGCAGCCGGATGCCGAAGTCGGTGCGCTCCAGCAGCCACCACAGCCCGACCAGCGTCAGCGCGCCGGCCGCGATGACGAAGGCGCGATGCGTCGGGATCGCCTTCGGCCCGAGCGAGACGGTGCCCTGCAGCAGCTCCGGCAACGGGATGCGCTTCAAGGTCGGGCCGAACAGGTAGTTGATGCCGGCGACGATGACGAAGGTCAGGCCGATGGTCAGCAGCACCTGCGCCAGCTCGTTGGCGGACCCGTAGATGCGGCGGTACAGCAGCCGTTCCAGCGGCAGCGTCGCCAGCACCGTCAGCGCCACGGCCACCACCAGCGCCGCCGCATAGGGCAGCCCGGCGACCTGCGCCGCATAGGAGGCGACATAGCCGCCGACCATGGCGAAGGCGCCGTGCGCCAGATTGACCACCCGCATCAGCCCCAGCGTCACCGACAGGCCGACGGAGATGATGAAGAGGATCATGCCGTAGGCGACACCGTCGACGGCGATCCCGAACATGGTTTCCATGATGTGCGTCCGTCCGGCCCGTTAACGGTGGCTGCCTTACGGCTCCCCCCTCACTTCCCGACTTTGTACCCGTAGTCGGGCTGCTTCTCGAAGGCGGCCTTCTCGACATTCTCGAAGGCGTCGCCGACCTTCTCAACGGTGCGCAGATAGATCGTCTGGGTGACGTGGCGGCTGACCGGGTCGATGGTCAGGGGCCCCCGCGGGCTTTCCCAACTCATGCCCTTCACCGACTCCACCGCCTTGGCGCCGTCGATCTTGCCGCCGCCGTTCCTGATCATCTGGTAGATGACATGGGTGCCGTCATAGGCGCCGACCGAGGTGAAGGTGACGCTGTCGCTCGACCCGAACAGCTCCTTGTGCTTGGCGATGAACGCCTTGTTCATCGCCGAATCATGGGCGCGGCTGTAGTTGAAGGTGGTGGTGATGCCCAGCGCCGCGTCGCCCAGCGTCGGCAGGTCCGGTTCCTGGGTGATGTCGCCAGGGCCGAAGAACTTGATCCCGGCCGCCTTCAGCCCGGTGTCGTTGAACGACTTGGCGAAGCCCAGCGTGGTCGGCCCGGCCGGCAGGAAGGCATAGACGGCCTCGGCGCCCGAATCCTTGATGCGCTGCATGAAGGGGGCGAAGTCGTTGGACTTCAGCGGCATGCGGATGGTGTCGACCACCGTGCCGCCATGCTTCTCGAAGGTGGTCTTGAAGGCGGTCTCGCCGTCGATGCCGGGGCCGTAGTCGCTGACCGCCGACACCGCCTTCCTGATCCCCTGCTTGGCCATGTATTCGGCCAGCGGCACGGTGTTCTGCCACAGGGTGAAGGAGGTACGGACGTAGCGCGGCGACTTTTCCGTGATGGCGGAGGTCGCGGCGTTGAAGATCACGCAGGGGATGTTCGCCTCGTCGATCAGCGGGGCGACCGCCAGCGCGTCGGGCGTGAAGAAATAGCCGGCGAGGAAGGACACCTTCTCCTTGACGATCAGTTCCTGCGACAGCGCCTTGCTTTGTGCCGGGTTGGCCTGGTCGAGATCCTTGTAGATGAACTCGACCGTGTCGTTGCCGACGGTCTTGCCATGTTCGGCCTGATAGACCTCGATCGCCTCCTTGAAGGTCTTGCCGACCAGGGCGAACGGCCCGGAGAAGGGCGCCACGACGCCGACCTTGATGGTGGCGGCACCGGCAGGACCGGCCGCCAGCGCCAGACCGAATGCCGCACCCAGCAGCGCAGTGCGCAGAGTCCTCGTCATCGTTCCTCCCACATGTGACCATATTATGGATGCCGGAACGCGCAGCCCCGGTCGTCGACTGTTCCGCCCAGCGTACTGAGGGGCGAACGAACCGTCAAGTGCGATATTAGAAATAAGGGGCGATAAACGCCCATTTATAGACTTGGATTTAATATGTTGATTCAAAACATATTAATCCCTCTCTCTCATCGCCATCACCGGATTTTCCTCATATTGCACCGCAATATGGGCGTATATCGCACACCTATTGGCTTATTCGCCCTTGACAGCGCCGGGCGTCGCCGCTCACTCTGTGCGTAAAGACGGATATTTGTGCGATTTTCGCACATTCGGGAGGTCATATGGCGCATATCACGCCCTTGCGCGAGGCGGTGGCGAGCCTCGTGCGCGATGGCGACACCGTCGCCCTGGAAGGGTTCACCCACCTGATCCCCCATGCCGCCGGGCATGAGATCGTCCGCCAGGGCCGCCGCGGCCTCACGCTGGTCCGCATGACCCCCGACCTGATCCACGACCAGCTGATCGGCATGGGCTGTGCCGCGAAGCTGGTCTTCTCCTGGGGCGGCAATCCCGGTGTCGGTTCTCTCCACCGTTTCCGCGACGCGGTCGAACAGGGCTGGCCGCAGCGCCTGGAGATCGAGGAGCACAGCCACGCCGGCATGGCCAACGCCTATGTCGCCGGCGCCTCCAACCTGCCCTTCGCGCTGCTGCGCGGCTACACCGGGTCCGACCTGCCGAAGGTCAATCCCAACATCCGCTTCGTCGAATGCCCCTTCACCGGGGAGAAGCTGGCCGCCATTCCGTCGGTCCGCCCCGACGTGACGGTGATCCACGCCCAGAAGGCCGACCGCCGCGGCAACGTGCTGCTGTGGGGAATCCTCGGCGTCCAGAAGGAGGCCGTGCTGGCCGCCAAACGCTCCATCGTCACGGTCGAGGAGATCGTCGACGATCTGGAGGCGCCGCCGAACGCCTGCGTGCTGCCGGGCTGGGCATTGTCCGCCGTCTGTCACGTTCCCGGCGGCGCCTATCCGTCCTACGCGCAAGGCTATTCGGAGCGCGACAACCGATTCTACAAGGCATGGGATCCCATCTCCCGCTCGCGCGAGACCTTCCGGTCCTGGATGCAGCGGCATGTCCTGGACACCGACGATTTCGCCGGCTTCCGCCGCGTGCTGGCGGAAAGCATGAAGGAGGCCGCGTGATGAGCGCCGAAACCACCACCGAGACCACCGCCGAAACCGCCGGCTTCACCGCGACCGAGATCATGACGGTGGCGGCGAGCCGCCTGCTGAAGAACGGCACCGTCTGTTTCGTCGGCATCGGCCTGCCCTCCACCGCCGCCAACCTCGCGCGGCTGACCCATGCGCCGGACGTGGTGCTGATCTATGAGTCCGGTCCCATCGGCGCCAAGCCGACGGTGCTGCCGCTGTCGATCGGCGACGGCGAGCTGGCGGAGACCGCCGACACCGTGGTCGGCACGCCGGAGATCTTCCGCTACTGGCTGCAGGGCGGGCGGATCGACGTCGGCTTCCTCGGCGCCGCCCAGGTCGACCGCTTCGCCAACATCAACACCACCATCATCGGTCCCTACGACGCACCGAAGGTGCGGCTGCCCGGTGCCGGCGGCGCGCCGGAGATCGCCTCCCAGGCCAAGGAGGTCTTCATCGTCCTGAAGCAGAGCCCGAAGGCCTTCGTCGCCAAGCTGCCCTTCGTCACCTCCGCCGGCCATCTCGACGGCGGCGACGCCCGCGCCCGCGCCGGCATCCCCGGCGCCGGGCCGACCGCGGTCATCACCGACCTCGGCATCCTCACCCCCGACCCGGTGACCAGGGAACTGACCCTGACCGGCATCCATCCCGGCGTGACGGTGGAGCAGGTGACGGCGGCCACCGGCTGGGACCTGAAAATCTCGCCCGACCTGAAGACCACCGCGATCCCGGAGGCCGGAACGCTGGCGGCGCTGCGCGGCCTCCTGGCCCGCACCGCCGCCGCCCACGGCATCTCCCAGGGGCAAACCGGCGGGGAAGGATAAGACCATGCGTGACGCCTACATCTGCGACGCCGTCCGCACCCCCATCGGCCGCTATGCCGGCGCCCTGTCCGCCGTGCGCGCCGACGATCTCGGCGCCGTGCCGATCCGCGCCCTGATGGCGCGCAACCCCTCGGTCGACTGGGCCGCGGTGGACGATGTCATCTATGGCTGCGCCAACCAGGCCGGCGAGGACAACCGCAACGTCGCCCGCATGGCGGCGCTGCTGGCGGGCCTTCCCGACAGCGTGCCGGGCACGACGATGAACCGGCTGTGCGGCTCCGGCCTCGACGCGCTCGCCACCGCCGCCCGGGCGATCAAGGCGGGTGAGGCCGAGCTGATGATCGCCGGCGGGGTCGAGAGCATGAGCCGCGCCCCCTTCGTCATGGGCAAGGCCGACAGCGCCTTCTCGCGGTCCGCCGAGATCTTCGACACCACCATCGGCTGGCGCTTCGTCAACCCGGCGATGAAGGCGCTCCACGGTGTCGATTCGATGCCGGAGACGGCGGAAAACGTCGCCGACGACTGGGGCATCTCGCGCGCCGACCAGGATTCCTTCGCGCTGCGCAGCCAGGACCGCGCCGCCCGCGCCATCGCCGGCGGCAGCATGGCGCGTGAGATCGTCCCCGTCACCATCAGGACCCGCAAGGGCGAGGCGGTGGTGACCACCGACGAGCATCCCCGCGCGACGACGATCGAGGCGCTGTCCACCCTCAAACCAATCGTCCGCCCCGGCGGCACGGTGACCGCCGGCAACGCGTCGGGGGTCAATGACGGCGCCGCCGCCCTGCTGGTGGCGTCCGAAGCGGCGGTGGCGCGTTTCGGCCTGACGCCGCGCGCCCGCATCGTGGGCGGCGCCACCGCCGGCGTTCCGCCGCGCGTCATGGGCATCGGCCCGGCGCCCGCCACCCGCAAGCTGCTGGAGCGGCTCGGCCTGACCATTGCCGCCATCGACCTGATCGAGCTGAACGAGGCCTTCGCCGCCCAGGCGCTGGCCGTCCTGCGCGAGCTTGGCCTGCCCGACGATGCCGCCCATGTGAACCCGAACGGCGGCGCCATCGCGCTCGGCCACCCGCTGGGCATGAGCGGCGCCCGTCTGGCGACCACCGCGGTCAACCAGCTCGAGCGATCCGGCGGCCGGACCGCGCTGTGCACCATGTGCATCGGCGTCGGCCAGGGCATCGCGGTGATGATCGAGCGGGTATGAAGCGCCAGAAAGCCAGCCCCCCACCTATCCTCCCCCACTGGGTGGGGGAGGGACTGCCGCCACTTTCCCGAACAGGCACTTGTCCCCTCCCCCGCCCAGCGGGGGAGGGTTAGGGTGGGGGCACCGTCAGCCGACGCCCATGCATCGCAACCACCGAAGGTGGAGTCCCCATGCCCTTCATCGAAGCAGCCGGCATCACCCAGCATTACGACCTGACCGGCCCGGCCGATGCGCCGGTGCTGCTGTTCGCCAACTCCATCGGCACCAGCTTCCACATCTGGGATGCCGTGATGCCCCACCTGTCGCAGCGCTACCGCATCCTGCGCTACGACATGCGCGGCCATGGCCTGACCCAGGCGACGCCGGTCACCGGGGACTCCGGCTACAGCATGGATATGCTGGCCGACGACGCCGCCGGCCTGATGGACGCGCTCGGCATCGCCCGTGCCCATGTCTGCGGCCTGTCGATCGGCGGCATGATGGCCCAGCGCCTCGCCGTCAAGGCTGCGGACCGCGTGCATGGGCTGGTGCTGTGCGACACCGCCGGGCAGATCGGCCCGCCGTCGGTCTGGACCGACCGCATCGCCGCCATCCGCGCCCGCGGCATGTCCGCCATCGCCGAAGGCGTGATGGCGCGCTGGTTCACCGCCGGTTTCCGCGACAGCCGCCCCGACCAGATCCGCGGCTACACCGCCATGGTCGCCCGTATCTCCGAGGACGGCTATGTCGGCTGCGCCATGGCGATCCGCGACGCCGACCTGCGCGCCGACACTGCCGGCATCAAAGCCCCGACCCTGGTGATCTGCGGCGAGGAGGATGTGGTGACCCCGCCCGACCTCGCCCGGGAGCTGGCGGCCCGCATCCCCGGCGCCCGTCTCGAACTGCTGCCCGGCGCCGCCCATATCCCCGGCGTCGAGAAGCCGGCGGAACTGGCGGCATTGATCGACGGCTTCCTGGGGGAGCTGACATGATTGACGAGGATCTCCACGACCGCGGCATGGCGGTGCGCCGCAAGGTGCTGGGCGACGCCCATGTCGACCGCGCGCTGGAGCGGGCCACCGGCTTCGACGCCGATTTCCAGGAGTTCATCACCAAGGCCGCCTGGGGCCAGATCTGGACGCGGCCGGGGCTGGACATCCGCACCCGCAGCATGCTGACCATCGCCATGCTGGCGGCGCTCGGCAAGGATGGCGAGCTGAAGCTGCACATCCGCGCCACCCGCAACACCGGCGTCACCCGCAACGAGGTGAGGGAAATCCTGATGCAGGCCGCGGTCTATGCCGGTATCCCCGCCGGAAACCACGCCATCGCGCTGGCCCGCGCCGTCTATGCCGAGATGGACGAAGAAGACGCGACCGAAGCGGCGCGGAAGGCCTGACCACCATGGCCGACATCCGCCATGCCGACCCGCTGCTCGACCCGCTCTTCACCACCGACGCGGCGGCCGACGCCTTCTCGCCCGCGGCAAGGCTCCAGGGCATGCTGGATTTCGAGGCGGCATTGGCGCGGGCGGAGGCATCCGCCGGGGTGATCCCGGCCGGCGCCGTTCCGGCCATCGAGGCGGCGTGCCGGGCCGATCTCTACGACCCCCACGCGCTGGGGGCGGAGGCCGCGCTTGCCGGCAACACCGCCATCCCGCTGGTCAGGCATCTGACCGCCATGGTGAAGGCCGCCGACGAGGAGGCGTCGCGTTTCGTCCATTGGGGCGCCACCAGCCAGGACGCGATGGACAGCGGCCTGATGCTGCAGCTTCGCCGCTTCCTCGACGGGCTGGACGCCGATCTGGCGGAGCTGGCCGACGGGCTGGCGGCGCTGGCCGACCGCCACCGCGCCACTCCGATGGTCGCCCGCACCTGGCTGCAGCATGCGCTGCCCACGACCTTCGGGCTGAAGGCGGCGGGCTGGCTCGACGCGCTCGGCCGCGACCGGCAGCGGCTGGCGGCGGCGCGCGGCCGGCTGGCGCTGCAGTTCGGCGGGGCGGCCGGCACGCTGGCTGCGCTGGGCGAAGCCGGCCCGGCGGTGGCCGAGGCGCTGGCAAGGGACCTGGCCCTCCCCCTGCCGGCCCTGCCCTGGCATGCCAGCCGCGACCGCATCGCCGAACCTGCCGCCGCGCTGGGCATCCTCGCCGGCACGCTGGGCACGCTGGGTCGCGACATCGCGCTGATGATGCAGATGGAGGTGGGCGAAGCCTTCGAGCCCGCCGTTCCCGGCCGCGGCGGTTCCTCCACCATGCCGCACAAGCGCAACCCGGTGTCCTGCGCCGTGCTGCTGTCCTGCGCCATCCGCGCCCCGGCGCTGGTCGGCGGGCTGCTGGCCGCCCAGGTGCAGGAGCATGAGCGCGGGCTGGGCGGCTGGCACGCCGAGTGGCAGGCGCTGCCCGACCTCTGCCGCCTCGTCGCCGGGGCCGCCCGCCATGCCCGCGAGACGGTCGCCGGCCTGACGGTGGATGCGGAGCGCATGCGCGCCAACCTGGACCTGACCCGCGGCCTGATCCTGGCCGAGGCGGTCGCCATGGCGCTGGGCGAGCGCATGGGCCGGCTTGCCGCCCATTCCCGCATCGCCGACGCCAGCCGCCGCGCCGCCGAAGCCGCCCGCCCCCTGCGCGACGTGCTGGCGGAGGATGCGGAGGTGGTGCGGGCGCTGGGCATGGACGGGCTGGACCGTCTGTTCGACCCGCTGCGCTACACCGGCTCCGCCGCCCATTTCATCGACCGCGTACTGGACAACCACAGGCAAACACAAGGTCGGCAAAGCTGACCGCTCCCAAGGAGGGAACCTCAAGATGGATACGGCCGTTCGAGAGGCGGAGGGCGATTTCGGCCCCCGCGACTGGGCGCAGCATCCGCCCTACCTGTCGCCGCTCTACAAATCGACGGTGCTGCGCTCGCCGCGCAAGCCGCTGATCCCGATGAAGCAGTGCCTGTCGGTGCGGACCGGCCCGGTCTTCGGCCATGACAGCGTCGATGCGCTGGACAACGACCTGACGAAGAACGGCCGGGTCAACGGCGAGCCGGTCGGCGAGCGCATGATCGTCACCGGCCGCGTGCTCGACGAGAATGGCCGGCCGGTGCCACATACCCTGCTGGAGATCTGGCAGGCGAACGCCTGCGGCCGCTACGTCCATCGCTGGGACCAGCACGACGCGCCGCTCGACCCCAATTTCTTCGGGGCCGGCCGCTGCATCACCGACGCCGAGGGGCGCTACCGCTTCACCACGATCAAGCCCGGCGCCTATCCCTGGGGCAACCATCACAATGCGTGGCGCCCGGCCCACATCCATTTCTCGCTGTTCGGGCCGTCCTTCCTGACCCGGCTGGTCACCCAGATGTATTTCCCGGGCGATCCGCTGCTGCCGCTCGATCCCATCTACAACGGCGTGCCGGAGGGTGCGCGCGAGCTGCTGGTCTCGCGCTTCTCCATCGACGTGACAGAGCCGGTGTGGGCGCTCGGCTACGAGTTCGACATCGTCCTGCGCGGACGCCAAGCCACGCCGATGGAGGGCTGAAACCGATGAGCCAGACGCTGAAACAGACCCCGTCCCAGACCGTCGGCCCCTATTTCGCCTATGCCTGGACACCGGAACTCTACGGCCGCCGCCCGCTGGCGACCAACCGGCTGGCGGCCCGCGACATGCCGGGCGAACACATCCGCATCGAGGGCATCGTCCATGACGGCGAGGGCACGCCGATCCGCGACTGCGTGGTCGAGATCTGGCAGGCCGGTGCCGACGGCAAGCATGCTCCCGGCGCCGCCGGCTTCGGCCGCTGCGGCACCGACGATGCGGGCCGTTATTTTTTCGACACCGTGAAGCCGGGCTCCCACGGCGACGGCCACGCCCCGCATATCGCGGTGACGGTGTTCGCCCGCGGCATGCTGAGCCACGCCTTCACCCGCCTGCACTTCTCCGACGAGGCGGCGGCCAATGCCGAGGATCCGGTGCTGGCGACCGTGCCGGACGACCGCCGCGACACCCTGATCGCCCAACGGGCCGAGACGCCGGGCGGCGTGGTCTACCGCTTCGACATCCATCTCCAGGGCGAGCGGGAGACGGTGTTCTTCGACTGCTGATGCCAACGGCTCCTGATCCTGACAGGCCAGGATCAGGAGCCGTTGGCGGCGTGGGCCGCCCTTCTCAAGCCTCGCGGATCGTCACCACGAAACGCTGAACCTCCTGCCGCAGCCGGGCCGACTGGTGCGACAGCGCGTCGGCGGCGGCACGGGCCTGGGCCGCCATGCTGCCGGTTTCCCCGGCGGCACGGGTAACGCCAACGATGTTGGCCGACACCTCGCGCGTGCCGCCCGCGGCCTGCTGGACGTTGCGGCTGATCTCGCGCGTCGCTGCCCCCTGCTCCTCCGCCGCGGCGGCGACGGCGGTGACCGTCTCGCTGATGCCGAGGATGGTGCGGCCGATGGATTGGATGGCGCCGACGGCATTGCCGCTGACCGCCTGCATCTCGGCGATCTGGGCGGCGATCTCCTCCGTCGCCTTGGCGGTCTGGTTGGCGAGGTTCTTCACCTCGCTCGCCACCACGGCGAAGCCCTTGCCCGCTTCACCCGCGCGGGCGGCCTCGATGGTGGCGTTCAGGGCCAGCAGGTTGGTCTGGCCGGCGATGGACTGGATCAGGCTGACCACATCGCCGATCTTCTGCGCGGCCTGCGCCAGCCCGGCGACGGTGCCGTTGGTCCTTTCGACCTCGCCCACCGCATCGTTCGCCATCCGGGAAGAGGCGGCGATGCGCTGGTTGATCTCCTCGATGGAGTGGGCCAGCTCCTCCGCCGCGGCGGCAACCGTCTGCACATTGGCACTGGCGACGTCGGCGGCACCGGCGACGGCGGAGGCCTGGGCGTTGGTCTGCTCGGCGATGGCCGACAGCCCTTCGGAATCGGCGCGAATCCGTTCCGCCTGCTCGGTCACCCCGGCGACCACGTCGCCGACCGACCCCTCGAAGCCGGCGGCCAGACGGGCCAGCTCCTGCTTGCGCCGTTCGGCCGCCTGCGCATCGTCAAGGCGGCGCTGCTCCTCCATCTGGGCGACGCGGCCGGCATTCTCCTTGAACAGCTGCAGCGCCGTGTTGATCGCCCCGATCTCGTCGGCACGGTCGCGGTCGACCACCTCGACGTCGCGCCGGCCGGCGGTCAGCGCCTGCACAGTCACGATGATCCGGCGCAGCGGCCGGCCGACGATGGCGCGGGTCGCCAGCCACAGCGCCAGCAGCAGCCCGGCGGCCAGGGCCAGGGCGCCCACGGCGATGAAGGTTCGCAGTTCCTGCTTCGGCGCCTCGATCCTGTTCATCGGCAGGTTGACCAGAACCGCCCAGGGTGTGGCCGACCGGCCGACCGTCACCGGCAGGAACAGCTGGCGCACCTCCGTGTTCAGGCTTTTCGACACCGAATATTGCGCGAAGTCCCGCCCGTCGCGGATGGCCGACAGGGCATTCTTCAGCCGTTCGTTGGTCTGGTCGATGGGTTTGCCCAGATGGTCGCGGTTGGAATAGCCCGCCCACAGTCCGCCGTTGGAGATCAGGAAGACCGAACCCGTATCGAAGGGCTTGGCCGACTTCAGCTCGTTCCAGATCTCGTCGGTGGCGATGTCGACGCCGGCGACGCCGATGAATTTTCCGCCTTCCATGATCGGCACCACCAGCGACACCATCAGGATGCTCTTGCCGGCGACGACATAGCTGTAGGGCTCGACGATCACTTCCCGGCCGGTGCGCTTGGCCTGCTGGTAATAGAGACCGTCCGGCCCGGGATCGTCATAACCGACCAGAGCCTCCAGTTGGACCTTGCCGCCGCCGCGGTTCCAATAGGGAATGAAACGGCCGCTGGGATCGCTGCCAGGACTGTTGACGAAGGCGGAATCCTTGCCGTCCAGCGCGTTCGGCTCCATGCCGACCCATACGCCGATCAGGTTGCCGTTGCTCTCCAGCAGGCTTTTCAGCCAGTCGTTCAGCGTGCCGCGATCGGCGACCCCGTTTCGCTTCAGGCTCAGCAGCGTGGTGCCCATCAGCCGGCTGATGTCCAGGGCATCGTTCAGCCGGCGTTCGACGACCGCCGAATGGTACCTGCCCAGTTCGTCCCCCGCCTTGAAGGACAGCGCGTCGGTGTCGGCGCCGCCCTTGGCTGAGATCCCGACCGTGCCTGCTCCCAATCCGATCACCAGAACCAGGCCGATCGCCAGCACCAGCTTGGTGACCAACGGCAGCTTCCCGAACATCGCAAACCCCATCCATAGCCGACTCGACGTATTACCATCGCCTGATGCACGGGGTTGCGTCCAGAAAAAGAAGATAAAATTTTATAAGTGTCACAAGGAGCGCGGATAACGATTATCATAATCGTTCTGCGTTCTGAAATATCAGTGCTCAATAACAACAATGGTATTTCGCCACTCCATACCGGTCATATCCCTTGCATCTCCGACCGCACTTCACCTGCCGCCCCAATGGGATAAGGAAAAGGGGCGGCCCGGCTTTCCGGACCGCCCCTTCCGTCATCGGTGCTGCGGCGTCGTTGCTTACTTGCGGGCGGCGGCGATGGCGGCCTGGATGTCCTTCAGGACGTCGGCACCACCCTCGGCGGCATACTTGTCGAAGGCGGGCTTGACCATCTCGCGCATGCGGTCCAGCTCGGCCGGGCTCAGCTCGTTGATCTGCATGCCCTTCTCCTTCAGGTAGGCCACGCTCTGCGCCGAGGCGTCGCGGCTGTCCTTGCGCTCGAACTCGCGCGAGGCGACGGCGGACTCGTTCAGGATCTTCTTCTCGTCGGCCGACAGGCCGTCGTACCAGCGCTTGCTGGCCAGCACGATCCACGGGCTGTAGACGTGGCGGGAGATGGTCAGGTACTTCTGGACTTCATAGAACTTGGAGGACTGGATGGTGGTGACCGGATTCTCCTGGCCGTCGACCGTGCCGGTCTCCAGCGCGGTGAACAGCTCGGAGAAGGCCAGCGGCACCGCGTTGGCGCCAAAGCGGTTGAACATGTCGATGTAGACCGGGTTCTGCATCACGCGCAGCTTGATGCCACCCATGTCCTCGATCTTGGTGATCGGCCGCTTGCTGTTGGTCAGGTTGCGGAAGCCGTTCTCCCAATAGACCAGCCCGACAAGACCCTTGTCGTTCAGCGCCTTCAGCAGCTTCTCGCCGAACGGGCCGTCGAGGACGGCGTCGGCCTCCTTCTCGTTGTTGAACAGGAAGGGCAGGTCGTAGACACCGAAATCCTTGACGATGCCGACGAGCGTGGCGGTGGAGCCCACCATCATCTCCTGCGCGCCGCCGATCAGGGCGTTCTGCATCTGGATGTCGCTGCCCAGGCTGGCGTCGCCGAAGCCCTTCATCTTGAACTTGCCGCCGCTGCGCTTGGACATCTCCTCGGCGAGGAACTTGACGGCGCGGCCCTGGTTGCTGCTTTCCGACAGGCCGTAGCCGAAGCGGATGATGCGGGTCTTGACCTCCTGCGCCGAGGCGGTCGTCGCGGCGGCGACCGGGGCGAGCAGGGCGGCGGCGAGGCCGGTGGCGAGCAGAAGCTTGCGGAACATGGTGGGGACTCCCTTCTTCAGGCGTTTCGTTGTGATTGGTCTTCGAGGGTCAGTGGAACATGTGCAGCGGGACGGTGACGATCTCCGGCACGGCGATCAGCAGGCCCAGCAGGACGATGTAGGTCAAAAGGAAGGGCCAGATGCCCTTGGTGGCGCTTTCCAGCGAGATGCGGGCGACGCCGCACACCACGTTCAGCACCGTGCAGACCGGCGGATGGATCAGGCCCAGCGTGCCGACCAGGACGAACATCACGCCGAAATAGGCGGGGTCGATGCCGGCCTTGATCGCCAGCGGGGTCAGGACCGGGCCGAGCACCAGGATGGTCGGCGTCAGGTCCATCACCGTGCCGACGGCCAGCAGCAGGAAGGCGATGGCCAGCATCAGCAACTTCGGATGGTCCATCAGCGGGGCCAGCAGCTCGGTCATCTGCTGCGGCAGGTCGGCCAGCGTCACCATGTAGGACGACACCAGCGCCGCGGCGCACAGGAACATCACCGTCGCCGTGGTGCGCGCCGCCTGGACCAGCAGCGGGACCAGCTGCGGCAGCGTCACCTGACGGTAGACGAACAGCGCGACGAACAGCGAATAGACGGCGGCGACCACCGCGGCCTCGGTCGGCGTGAAGATGCCGCCGCGCAGGCCGCCGATGATGATGACCGGCAGGGCCAGCGCCCACACGCCGTCGCCCAGCGCCTTCAGCCGCTCGCGCCCGCTCGCCTTGGGCTGCAGCTTCACCGTCATGTCGCGCACCACGAACATCCAGGCGCCGACCAGGCCGATGCCCATCAGCAGGCCGGGCACGATGCCGGCCATGAACAGCGCGCTGATCGAGGTGTTGGTGGTCACGCCGAAGATGATGAAGGGCATGCTGGGCGGGATGATCGGGGCGATGATGCCGCCCGACGCGATCAGGCCGGCCGAGCGCGGCACCGGATAGCCGTGGTCGCGCATCATCGGGATCAGCAGGGTGGCGAGCGCCGCGGTGTCGGCGATGGCCGAGCCGGACAGGCTGGCCAGCATCACCGACGCGCCGATGGTGACGTAGCCGAGGCCGCCCTTGATGTGGCCGACCAGGCTGACCGCCAGGTTGATGATGCGCTGGGAGATGCCGCCGGCATTCATCAGCTCGCCGGCCAGGATGAAGAAGGGCACCGCCATCAGCGGGTAGTTGTCGGCGCCGCTCAGCATGTTCTGGGCGACCAGCTGGGCGTCGAAGAAGTCGAGGTGGACCATCAGCGCGACGCCGGTCAGCATCAGCGCGAAGGCGATGGGCATGCCGAGCAGCATGAAGCCGAACAGCGAACCCAGGAAAATGGTGAGCGTCATGGCGGCGTCTCCGTCCGCAGAAGTCTTGCGACGTTTGTCTTGGGGACTGGGTTCAGTGCTTGGCGGCGGCGGTTTTGCCGCCCTGGACGCCCGGTGCCGGCGCCGGCGGCGCCACCGCGGGGCCGTGCGACTCCGGATGGTCCAGCGTCGTGTCGGGATCGCCGGGAACGCGGGCGTCCGGCTGGTCGGTGACGATCTTCCACAGGTTGGTCAGCACGGTCAGCGCCATGGCGATGGCCGGGAAGAAGCCGGCGGCGGCGTAGAAGGCCATGGGGAAGCGCAGGACGGTGGAGAAGGTCTCCATGCCGATCAGCAGCTGGATCCAGCTGCCCTGTATGAACAGCCACAGGGCGTACAGCATCAGCAGATGCGCGATCACCGCGCAGATGCGGCGCACCTTGGCCGGCAGGCGGCTCTGCAGGATCTCCAGCCCCAGATGGCGCTGGTGGCGCAGCGCCACGGTGGCGCCCAGGAACACCAGCCACACGAACATCAGCCGCGCGATCTCTTCAGCCGCGACGATGCCGCTGTTGAAGATGTAGCGCAGGACGACGTTGCCGAAGACAAGACCGACCATGACCGCCAGCATCAGCGCCATGATCCATTCGGTGATCCGCTCCAGCAGATCCGCCACGCGTTTCATGCGTTCCTCCCGGCGGCTACGCCGCCATTCCTTGGCCCAGCGGCCGCGCCGCCACTATTTGCTTTGTCACAGCCACCGGTCAGGCGGGCATACGCATCGGCGACGATGGCATCGGCCGGCAGCGTCACCTCATAGGACAGGACGCACTCGTCCTCGGCCGGCGGTTCCAGGTCGGCGAACTGGCTGTCGACCAGGGCCGTCGGCATGAAATGGGCGGTGCGGGCCCCCATGCGCGACAGGATCAGCGCCTTGTCGCCGAACAGATGCAGGAACACCACCTTCCCGCTGTCGCCGCGCAGCCGGTCGCGATAGCGCCGCTTCAGCGCCGAACAGGCGACCACCAGCCCGCGGCCCTCGCGGTCGGCATCGGCGATGAAGCCGGCCAGCGTGCCCAGCCAGCCGTCGCGGTCGGCGTCGGTCAGCGGGATGCCGGACGACATCTTGGCGATGTTGGCCGGCGGATGATGCGCGTCGCCTTCGACGAACCCGACACCCAGCGCATCGGCCAGGCCTTGGCCGACACTGGACTTGCCGCAGCCGGCCACGCCCATCACCACGACGACCGGCGGGGCGGCGGGCGGCGGCGCGGCGGACGGCGCCCCGGCGGACTGCACAAGGGGCGGCACAATGGGGGGACCGTTCATGAGCCTTTTGTTCCCGATTCCCGGGTGCGCGGCGGCATCGCAGCGTCGTTGCGACACCGCCGCGCACTGACATATCAATGTTAGCGCTATCATCGCAAGGTCACCTATTGCTTCACAGCCCATAGGCCGGAATGCGTGGATGACGTCCAGGCGAGATGGCGATACTGTTAGCGCTAACCTTGACGCCGGTAAAGAGTTTTGTTTGAGTTGCGGACGAACTGAGGAACGGAGCCGGAGGATGCGGGCGAAGGCCCTGCGACGCCGGCGGCTCTTGTGGCCCATGATACGGGACTGTAATCAGCCGGTCCGCGCGACCCTTCGTCGCGCCGGCCGGAATTGGAAGGACGGACCCTCGTGACGACGCATGGCGGTGATCGGGTGCCCCCCCTGACGGTCAAGACGCGCAAGCCGCGCTCCTCGCGCACCGGGCGCGCGACGATGGCGGACGTGGCGGAACGGGTGGGCGTCAGCGCCATCACCGTGTCGCGCGCCTTCAAGCGGCCGGAGCTGGTGATGCCGGAGCTGCGCCAGCGCATCCTCGACACCGCCCAGTCGATGGGCTACGTGCCGAACCAGGCGGCCAGCGCGCTGGCGTCGGCGCGCTCGATGACGGTGGCGGTGCTGATCCCGTCGATGACCAACATGGTCTTTGTCGAGACGCTGGCCGGCATCCACGACATGCTGCTGCCGCGCGGCTACCGCGCCCTGATCGGCGTCACCCACTATTCCCCGGAGGAGGAGGAGCGGCTGATCCGCACCTACCTGCAGTTCCAGCCCGACGGCATCCTGCTGACCGGCACCGACCACACCGAGATCGCCCGCACCTACCTGTCGGCGCTGAGCAGCCCGACCGTCCACATGATGGAGCTGCTGGACGATCCCGACAGCCTCAGCGTCGGCTGTTCGCAGGAAGAGGGCGGCCGGCTGATGACCACCCACCTGCTGGAGCGCGGCTACCGCCGCATCGGCTTCGTCGCGGTGCAGCTCGACCCCCGAACGCTCGCCCGCCTGGACGGCTACCGCCGCGCGCTGGAGGAGGCCGGCCTGTATGACGAGAAGCGGGTGTGGCGCCTGCCCGACCCCTCCTCCATCCATCTTGGGGCGGCGATGATCGACCGGCTGATGGCCGAGAACAGCGACTGCGACGCCGTGTTCTTCTGCAACGACGACCTGGCGCAGGGCGCGCTGTTCCAGTGCCAGCGCCGCGGCATCCGCGTGCCCGGCCAGCTCGCCGTCGCCGGCTTCAACGACCTGCCGGCCTCGGCCTGGACGACCCCGACCCTGACCACCGTCGCCACGCCGCGCTACGCCATCGGCCGCCATGCCGCCGCCATGCTCATCGACCTGATGGACGGCAAGGAGCCGGTGCAACGCCAGCTCGACCTGGGGCTGACCTTCATCGCGCGGGAGAGCACCTGAGGGGTTGCGGCGTCTTGCCCCCTCCCCATCCCTCCCCCGCTCTCGGCCGGCCGAAGGCCGGTCCGATCACGGGAGAGGGGGTAGGAGCTTTGCAGAAGTACGGCAACGGTTCCCTCTCCCACCGAAGGTGGGGGAGGGTTAGGGAAGGGGCAAGACGCCGCACCCCTGAACCACATCCCCTCCGGCCCGCCAATGATCCGGATCAACCGCGGAGCCCGGCGGCCGGCATGGCTGCCGCGCAGGCTCCGCGTCTCAGACCGGCAGGGCCGGGCGTAGACTGTGGGGCATGCTGACGCTCCGACATCTGGCGATCGACACCGTCCGGGAGAATGTCGCCTTCCTCAACCGGCGCTGCACCCGCTACCATGTCGAGGATTTCCTCGGGCTGGGGCGGGTGGAGGTGCGGAACGACGGCCGCTCCCTGCTGGCCGTGCTGAACATCGTCGATGACGATACCATCGTCGGCCCGGACGAGATCGGCCTCTCGGCCCCGGCCTTCCGCCGGCTCGGGCTGGCCGCCGGATCGGCGGTGCATCTGGTGCCGCCCACCCCGCCGGAAAGCTTCGAGCTGGTGCGCGCCAAGGTCGGCGGCGCCGCCCTGGACGACGCGCAGTTGGCCGCGATCATCCGCGACGTCACCGACCTGCGCTATTCCAAGATCGAGATCGCCGCCTTCCTGATCGCCTGCGCCAGCTTCATGACCACGGCGGAGGTGCTGGGCCTGACCCGCGCCATGATCGCCGCCGGCACCCGGCTGAGCTGGGACGGCCTTGACGGCCTTGGCGGGCTGCCGCGGACCATCGCCGACAAGCATTGCATCGGCGGCATCCCCGGCAACCGCACCTCGATGATCGTCGTGCCGATCGTCGCCGCCCACGGCCTGCCGATCCCGAAGACCTCGTCGCGCGCCATCACCTCGCCCGCCGGCACCGCCGACACCATGGAGGTGCTGGCCAACGTCGACATTCCTGTCGAGCGCATGCAGGCGCTGGTGCGCGAGGCCAAGGGCTGCCTGGTGTGGGGCGGCCATGTCCGGCTGTCGCCGGCCGACGACATCCTGATCTCGGTCGAACGGCCGCTGGCCATCGACACCCGCGAACAGCTGGTCGCCTCCATCCTGTCGAAGAAGGTGGCGGCCGGCTCCACCCATCTGCTGATCGACATCCCGGTCGGCCCCAGCGCCAAGATCCGCAATGCGGGCGAGGCGGTGCGGCTGCGCAAGCTGTTCGAGCATGTCGGCGACCGGCTCGGCCTGACGCTGGAGGTGGCGGTCACCGACGGCTCGCAGCCGGTCGGGCGCGGCATCGGCCCGGTTCTGGAGGCGCGCGACGTCATGGCGGTGCTGCGCAACGATCCCGCCGCCCCGGCCGACCTCAGGGAGCGCGCCCTGCTGCTGGCCGGCCGCATCCTGGAATTCGACCCGGCGGTGCGCGGCGGAGCGGGATGCAGCCGGGCGCGCAACCTGCTGGAGTCCGGCGCCGCGCTCGCCACCATGGAGAGGATCATCGCCATGCAGGGACCGCCGCCCGCGGTGGCGACCCTCGGCACGCTGGTCGCCGAGGTCGCGGCCCCGGCCGACGGGGTGGTCGCCTCGCTCGACTGCTACCGCCTCGCCCGCATCGCGCGGCTGGCCGGCGCCCCCAACGACAAGGGCGCGGGCATCGACCTGCTGCGCAAGGTCGGCGAGCGCGTGCGCCGGGGCGAACCGCTCTACCGCATCCATGCCGGCACCAACGCCGACTTCACCTTCGCCCAGGCCTTTGCGGCGGACGACAGCGGGGTGGTGGTGGGGTGACAACAATGCCCTCTCCCGCCCCGGGAGAGGGAGGGGACCCACGAAGTGGGGAGGGTGAGGGGCAGTGCGGGAATTGAGAACCGCATGGTTCCTTCGATCACCCCTCACCCTTCCCACCGCTTCGCGGCGGGCCCCTTCCCTCTCCCGAGACGGGAGAGGGAATGTTCAGAAGAAGGAGCCTTCCGATGTCCCTGTCGCTGACCTTCCACGGCGCCGCCGGAACGGTGACCGGCTCCTGCTTCCGCCTGTCGACGCCCGAGGGCGACGTGCTGATCGATTGCGGCATGTTCCAGGGCACCAAGACGATCCGGGAGCTGAACTACCGCCCCTTCCCCTTCGACCCCGCCGCGATCCGGGCGGTGCTGCTGACCCATGCCCACATCGACCATTCCGGCCTGCTGCCCAAGCTGACGCGGCTGGGCTTCCGCGGCCGAATATTCGCCACCGGCGGCACGGTCGACCTGCTGGACTACATGCTGCCCGACAGCGGCTATATCCAGGAGGGCGAGGTGGAGCGGCTGAACCGCCGCAACCGCCAGCGCGGCCGGGCCGCCGTCCAGCCGATCTACACCCAGGACGACGCCATCCGCAGCCTGCGCCGGCTGCGCCGGGTCGAGTACGACCGCTGGGTCCAGATCCTGCCGGGCCTGCGCGCCCGCTTCTGGCAGGCCGGCCACATCCTGGGATCCGCCTCCATCGAGATCGAAGCCATGGACGGGGGCGCGGAACCGACCCGCATCCTGTTCTCCGGCGACCTCGGCCCCGGCGGCAAGAGCTTCCACGCCGACGCCGACGGCCCCGAGCGGCCCGACTGGATGGTGCTGGAGACCACCTACGGCGACCGCGACCGCACCGACCTCGACGAGGCCGGGCGGCAGGCGGTGTTACGGGCGGAGGTGACGGCGGCGCTGGCGGCCGGCGGCGTGCTGCTGATCCCGGCCTTCGCGGTTGAGCGCACGCAGGAGCTGCTCTACGACCTCGACTGCCTGTTCGACACCGGTCAGGTGCCGGCGGTGGACGTCTTCCTCGATTCGCCGCTGGCCGATGCGGTAACCGGCGTCTTCCGCCGCCATCTCGACGATCTGGAGACCGACGGCGATCCCTTCACCCGCGCCAACCTCCACCATGTCCGCAGCGTGCCGGAGAGCCAGCGGCTGAACAGCCTGTCCGGCGGCGCCATCGTCATGGCGGCCAGCGGCATGTGCGATGCCGGCCGCATCCGCCATCACCTGAAGAACCGGCTGTGGCGCCCGCAGGACACGGTTCTGCTGGTCGGCTACCAGGCGCCCGGCACGCTGGGACGGCTGCTGCAGGAGGGCACGCCCCGCGTCCGTATCCATGGCGAGGAGATCGCGGTGAAGGCGCGGCTGCGCTCCATCGATGTCTATTCCGGCCATGCCGACCGCTCGGCCCTGCTCAATTGGGTTGCGGCACGGCACGGCGTCGGCCACGGCCTGTTCCTGGTCCATGGTGAGGAGGCCGCCCGCGCCTCGCTCCGCCAGGGCCTGCTCGACAAGGGCTGGGCTCCGGAGCGCATCGCCCTGCCCGCGCTGGACGACCGTGTCGACCTCGCCGCCCCGCGCCCGCTGGAACCGGCCGAGCGCCATGCCCGCCTCGCCGCCGCCGGGCTTGCCGGCCGCGACTGGCACAACCGCTATGCCGAGGCGCTGCTGGCGCTGCGCCGCACGCTGGACGCCGCCCCCGACGACGACGCGCGCGACCGCATCCTGGCCTGCGTGATGGGGGCGCTGGACACCGGCGGAAAAGCTGGAAAGGGAACCCTGCCATGACCTTCAAGCGCGTTCTGATCGCGGTGGTCCTGCTGGCGCTGCTCGGCGCCGGGGCCGCCTATGGCTGGCGGGCGATGCAGGGCAACCGGCTGCCCGCCGGCTTCGCCTCCGGCAATGGCCGGATCGAGGCGAACGAGATCGACGTCGCCACCAAATACGCCGCCCGCGTCCTGACCATCCCGGTCGAGGAAGGCGATCTGGTGGAGGCCGGCGCCGTCATCGCCACGCTCGACACCCGCGACCTGGAAGCGCAGTTGCGCTCCGCCGAGGCGCAGTTGCGCCAGTCCCGCCGCACGCGCGAGGAATCGGTGGCGCTGGTCGCCCAGCGCGCCAGCGAGGCCGACTTCGCCGCCAAGGAGATGGAACGGGCGCTGATCCTGTTCGGCAAGGGCCATGTCGCCGAACAGCGGGTCGATCAGGCCCGCAACAGCCGCCGCACCGCCGACGCCGCGCTGGATGCCGCCAAGAGCCACCTCGCCAGCGCCGACGAGGCCATAACCGCCGCGGCCGGCGATGTCGACCGGCTGGCCGATCTGGTCGCCGACGGCGTGCTGAAGGCGCCGCGCAAGTCGCGCGTGCTCTACCGCCTGTCCGAACCGGGTGAGGTGCTGGCGGCCGGCGGCAAGGCGGCGACGCTGCTCGATTTGTCCAACGTTTACATGACCTTCTTCCTGCCGACCGACACGGCGGGAAATCTCGCGCTGGGGGCGGAGGCCCGCATCCTGCTGGACGCCGTTCCCGGCACCGCGATCCCAGCCGCCATCACCTTCGTCGCCCCGCGCGCCCAGTTCACGCCCAAGCAGGTGGAGACCAAGTCCGAGCGCGACCGCATGATGTTCCGCGTCAAGGCCCGCGTCCCGGAAGCGCTGGTCACCCGCTACATCGAGCGGGTGAAGACCGGCCTGACCGGCATGGCCTATGTGAAGCTGGACGACAAGGCGGTCTGGCCCGACTGGCTGGAATCGACGCTGACCCGCGGAGAGTCTCCCTCTCCCCCGCCGATATCTCCCTCTCCCCCCCGGGGAGAGGGTCGGGGTGAGGGGGAGGCACAGCATGACTTCGCCGAGAATAAGCCCCTCCCCACCCCCCAATCCACCCCACGCACCCCCCGGAACACCCCCGCGGGCGAAAGATCATGACTCCCACCCCCGCCGTCTCGCTGTCGGGCGTGCGGCACCGCTATGGCGGGACGGTGGCGCTGGAGGAGATCGCGCTCGACATCCCCGCCGGTGCCGGCGTCGCGATCATCGGCCCGGACGGCGTCGGCAAATCGACCCTGCTCGGCCTGATCGCCACCGCCAAGAAGATCCAGCACGGCACCATCCGCGTGCTCGGCACCGACCTTGCCGACCGGCGCGGGCGGGCGGCGCTCCAGCCGCGCATCGCCTACATGCCGCAGGGGCTGGGCCGCAACCTCTATGCCGACCTCAGCGTCGCGGAGAACCTGCAATTCTTCGGCCGCCTGTTCGGCCTCGACGCCGCCGAACGCCGGAGCCGCATCGCCGACCTTCTGGAATCGACCGGGCTGGCCCCCTTCCCCGACCGGCCGGCCGGCAAGCTGTCGGGCGGCATGAAACAGAAGCTCGGCCTGTGCTGCGCCCTGCTGCACGACCCCGACCTGCTGATCCTCGACGAGCCGACGACCGGCGTCGACCCGCTCTCCCGCCGCCAGTTCTGGGAGCTGATCGCCCGCATCCGCGCCGGCCGGCCCGGCATGACGCTGCTGGTCGCCACCTCCTACATGGACGAGGCGGAGCGGTTCGAGCGGGTGCTGATGATGAATGCCGGCCGCCTGCTGGCCTACGACACGCCGGCGGCGGTGAAGGCGCGGACCGGCGCCGCCGATCTGGAGGAGGCCTTCGTCGCCCTGCTGCCCGGCGATGCCGGGCGCGGCCATGGGCGCCTGGTGGTGCCGCCCCGCCCGGCGGAGGCCGACGGCGCCGAGCCGGCCATCGAGGCGCGCGGCCTGACCCGCCGTTTCGGCGATTTCACCGCGGTGTCGGACGTCGATTTCCGCATCGGCCGCGGCGAGATCTTCGGCTTCCTGGGATCCAACGGCTGCGGCAAGACCACCACCATGAAGATGCTGACCGGCCTGCTGCCCGCCAGCTCCGGCGAGGCGCTGCTGTTCGGCAAGCCGGTCGATGCCGGCGACCTGGAGGGCCGCCGCCGCGTCGGCTACATGGCGCAATCCTTCTCGCTCTATGGCGAGCTGACGGTGCGGCAGAACATGGATCTGCACGCCCGGCTGTTCGGCCTGGACGATGCGGCACCCCGGCTGGCCGCGCTGGTGGAGCGCTTCGGCCTGTCCCCCTACATCGACGCGGTGGCCGACCGGCTGCCGCTGGGGGTGCGGCAGCGGCTGTCGCTGGCGGTCGCCATCCTGCACGAACCGGAGCTGCTGATCCTCGACGAGCCGACCTCCGGCGTCGATCCGGTGGCGCGCGACCAGTTCTGGCGCGACCTGATCGCGCTCTCGCGCGACCAGGGGGTGACGATCTTCGTCTCCACCCACTTCATGAACGAGGCGGCGCGCTGCGACCGCGTCGCCTTCATGAACGCCGGCCGCGTCATCGCCGCCGGCCCGCCCGACGAGCTGCGCCGCCTGCAGCATGCCGAAACGCTGGACGACGCCTTCATCGGCTTCATGCGGCAAGCGGAGGGGGATGCTCAATCCCAAAGCGGGGAGAGTCCCCCTCTCCCGCCCCGGGAGAGGGAGGGGCCCCACGAAGTGGGGAGGGTGAGGGGGGCTCCCCCTCTCTCCACCCGCCGGCTGCTGGCCTATGCATGGCGCGAGACGCTGGAGCTGCGGCGCGATCCGGTCCGGCTCACCGTGGCCCTGCTCGGCACCGTGCTGCTGATGCTGGTCTTCGGCTTCGGCATCACGATGGATGTCGAGAACCTGACCTTCGCCGTGCTGGACCACGACCGCACGCCGGAAAGCCGCGCCTATGTCGAGCAGTTCGACGGCTCGCGCAGTTTCCGCGCCACCGCGCCGGCCGTGGACGCCCGCGATCTGGCGCTCCGCCTGCAACGGGGCGACGCCTCGCTGACCATCGAGATCCCCGAAGGCTTCGGCCGCGACCTGCGCCGCGGCCGGGTGCCGGAGCTGGCGGTGCGCATCGACGGCGCCATGCCCTTCCGGGCCGAGACCATCCAGGGCTACGTCTCCGGCATCCACCAGCGCTTCATCCAGGATGCCGCCACAGCATCCGGTGTCGCCCTGCCCGCCTCGCCGGCCACCCTGGAGATGCGCTACCGCTACAACCAGGCCTTCCGCAGCCTGGACGCCATGGTGCCCAGCACCATCGGCCTGCTGCTGGTCTTCATCCCCGCCATCCTCGCCGCGCTCGGCGTGGTGCGGGAGAAGGAGCTGGGATCCATCACCAACCTCTACGTCACCCCGGTGACGCGGCTGGAATTCCTGCTGGGCAAGCAGCTGCCCTATATCGGGCTGGCCGCCTTCAACCTGCTGCTGATGGTCGCCATGGCCGTCACCCTGTTCGGCGTGCCGGTGAAGGGCAGCCTGTTCGGGCTTCTGCTGGGCGGGCTGGTCTATGTGGTGGCGACCACGGCGCTCGGCCTGCTGATCTCGGTCTTCACCGCGACCCAGACCGCCGCGGTGTTCGGCACCGCCATCGTCACCATGCTGCCGGCCACGCAATTCTCCGGCATGCTGCAACCGGTGGCGACGCTGGAGGGCGGGGCGTGGCTGTTCGGCACGCTGTTTCCCACCACCCATTTCCTGAAGGTCTCCGTCGGCGCCTTCACCAAGGGTCTGGCCTTCCCGGAGCTTCTCCCCTTCATCCTGGCGACCGCCGCCTTCATCCCCGTGTTCCTGGCGCTCGGCGTCGCCTTCCTGCCGAAACAGGAGCGCTGAGCCATGGTCCGCTTCCTCCGCAACAGCCTGACGCTCGCGCGCAAGGAGTGGATCAGCCTGCTGCGCGACGTCTTCATGCTGGGTTTCGTCGTCTATTCCTTCACCTTTTCCGTCTACAGCCAAGCGACCGGCATCTCGCACGAGTTGCACAACGCCGCCATCGCCATCGTGGACGAGGACCGCTCGACCCTGTCGCAGCGGCTGGCCTCCAGCTTCCACAAACCGGAATTCCAGACCCCGGCGATGATCGGCCATGCCGAGGTCGATCCGGCGATGGATTCGGCCCGCTACACCTTCGTCCTCGACATCCCGCCGGATTTCCAGGCCGACGTTCTGGCCGGGCGCAGCCCGACGATCCAGCTGCTGATCGACGCCACCGCGATGATGCAGGCCGGCATCGGCGCCGGCACCATCCAGGGCATCGTCGACGATGAGGTCGGCCGCTTCGTCCGCCGCGAGGCCGACGGGACCGCCGCCCCGGTGTCGCTCCAGCTCCGCGTCGCCTACAACGAGGCGCTCGACACCAAATGGTTCACCGGCACCATGTCGGTGGTCAGCAACGTCACCATGCTGGCCGTGCTGCTGGCCGGCGCCGCCCTGATCCGCGAGCGCGAGCATGGCACGCTGGAGCATCTGCTGGTGATGCCGGTCCGCCCGTCCGAGATCATGACCGCCAAGGTGCTGGCGAACGGCGCGGTGATCCTGGTGATGACGCTGGTGGCCCTCTATGCCGTGCTGCGCGGCCTCTTGTCGGTGCCGCTGGCCGGATCGGTGCCGCTGTTCCTGGCGGGAACGGCTCTCTACCTGTTCTTCGCGACGGCGCTCGGCATCTTCCTCGGCACGGTGGCGCGCTCGATGCCGCAGCTGGGGCTGCTGTTCATCCTGATCGTGCTGCCGATGAACATGCTGTCCGGCGGCTTCACCCCGCTGGAAAGCGAGCCGGAATGGCTGCAGATGGCGATGCAGCTGTCACCCTCGACCCATTTCGTGGCCTTTGCCCAGGCGATCCTGTTCCGCGGCGCCGGCTTCGACGTGGTGTGGCCGCGGTTTGCGGCGACGGCGGGGATCGGCGCGCTGTTCTTCGCCTGGAGCCTGGCTCGGTTCCGGCGGCATCTGGCGAATTTCAGGTGAGGGGGCGTTCTGCCCCCTCACCGACCCTCCCCCGCTTCGCGGGAGAGGGTGCCTTATGCTAAGCGGCGGCAGTCCCCTCTCCCGCGTGAGCGGGGGAGGGTTAGGGAGGGGGCATTCGCCAGCCGAAGCCTGAACACCCCCCAAACCTCAGTGCGACCCGCCGCCCTCGAACGACGGCGCCGCCAGCCCAGAGGCCACCAGCTGCTCGATCAGCGCGCCCTTCAGCCGCTCCAGCCCGTCCTGGCTGTAGGACTCGGCGCGCGCCACCAGCACGTCCTGGGTGTTGGACGCACGCAGCAGCCACCAGCCGTCGTCGGTCGTCACGCGGACGCCGTCGATGTCGTTGACCTTGGCGCCCGACGCCATGACCCGGCCCTTGACCTCCTCGACCACGGCGAACTTGCGTTCCTCGTCGATCTGGAAGCGGGTCTCCGGCGTGTTGACCATGTCGGGCAGGCCGTCGCGCAGGTCCGCCAGCGTGGTGCCCAGCTTGCTGACCAGCCCGGCCAGCCGCACGCCGCAATAGAGCGCGTCGTCGAAGCCGTACCACTTGTCGGCGAAGAAGATGTGTCCCGACATCTCGCCGGCCAGCGGCGACCCGGTCTCCGCCATCTTGGCCTTCAGCAGCGAGTGGCCGGTCTTCCACATCAGCGGCACGCCGCCATGCTTGGCGATCTCGTCGAACAGGGCCTGGCTGGCCTTGACGTCGGCGATGATGGTGGCGCCCGGATGGCTCTTCAGCACGTCGGCGGCATAGAGCGCGACCAGCTGGTCGCCCCACACCACCCGGCCCTTGTGGTCGATGGCGCCGATGCGGTCGCCGTCGCCGTCGAAGCCGATGCCGATGTCGCAGCCATGCTCCGCCACCGCCTTCTTCAGGTCGACGAGGTTGGCCTCGACCGTCGGGTCCGGGTGATGGTTGGGGAAGTTACCGTCGATGTCGTCGAACAGCAGGACATGGGTGCCCGGCAGCTTGGCGGTCAGGCGGCGCAGGATCTCGCCCGACGCGCCGTTGCCGGAGTCCCAGGCGATCTTCAGGTCGCGCGTGCCGTCATAGTCCTTCAGCAGGCGGGCGACATATTCGTCCTGGACGTCGATCTTCTCCGACGAGCCCTCGCCCGTCGCCCAGTCGGCCTTGGCCGCCATGGTGCCGAGTTCGAGGATCTGCTGGCCATAGACCGGACCCTTGCCCAGCATCATCTTGATGCCGTTGTAGTCCGGCGGGTTGTGCGAGCCGGTGATCATGATGCCGGCCGCAGCCTCGCGGTCGCGGGTGGCGAAATACAGCATCGGCGTCGGGCCGAGCCCGATGCGCAGGACATGCAGGCCGGTGGAGACCAGCCCCTCGACCAGCGCCTCCTCCAGCTCCGGCGAGGACAGACGGCCGTCATAGCCGACGCAGACCGTCTTGCCGCCCTTGCGCACCACCACGGTACCGAAGGAACGGCCGACCGCGCGGGCGTCGGCGGGGGTCAGCGTCTTGCCGACGATGCCGCGGATGTCGTACTCGCGCAGCACCGTGGGGTGGAAGGTATGGGCTTCGCTCATCGTCTCGTTAGTCCTCTGTTGGACGCCGTCTTTAAGACCTTATCCGCAGACCTTATCCGCGATCCATCCCGCCGGCCGGCGTCGGCCGGCCGATGGACGTATAGATGAAGCCGGCCTTCGCCATGTCGTCGGGATTGTAGATGTTGCGCAGGTCGATCATCACCGGCCGCTTCAGCATCGCCTTCACCCGCTTCAGATCGAGCGCGCGGAATTCGTTCCACTCGGTGAGAATAGCGACGCAGTCGGCGCCCTCCAAGGTGCCGTATGCATCGCCGGCCCATTCCACGCCGGGCAGCAGCTTTCCGGCCTCGTGCATCGCCGCCGGGTCGAAGGCGCGCACATGGGCGCCGGCCGCCTGCAGCGCCGGGACGATGTCGAGCGACGGGCTGTCGCGCATGTCGTCGGTGTTCGGCTTGAAGGCGACGCCCAGCACCGCCACCGTCTTGCCGTCCACCGACCCGCCGCAGGCGGCGACGATGCGCTCGGCCATCTGCTTCTTGCGCTTGTCGTTGATGTCGACGACCGTCTCGATGATGCGCAGCGGGCTGCCGACCTGCTGGGCGGTGCGGACCAGCGCCAGCGTGTCCTTGGGGAAGCAGGAGCCGCCGTAGCCCGGACCCGGGTGCAGGAACTTCTTGCCGATGCGGCCGTCCAGCCCGATGCCGCGCGCCACGTCATGGACGTTGGCGCCGACCTTCTCGCACAGATCGGCGATCTCGTTGATGAAGGTGATCTTGGCGGCCAGGAAGGTGTTGGCGGCGTATTTGGTCAGCTCCGCCGTCTCCAGCGAGGTGATGACGATCGGCGTCTCGATCAGGTAGAGCGGCCGGTAGAGCCGGCGCATCACCTCGCCCGCGCGGTCGGACGTGGCGCCGATGACGACGCGGTCGGGCCGCATGAAGTCGCCGATGGCCGAGCCTTCGCGCAGGAATTCCGGGTTGGAGGCGACGTCGAACTCGGCGTCGGGCCGCACGCGGCGGATGATCGCCTCGACCTCGCGGCCGGTGCCGACCGGGACCGTCGACTTGGTCACCACCACCGTGTAATGGTCGAGATGCTGGGCGATCTCCTCCGCCGCACCATAGACATAGGACAGGTCGGCATGGCCGTCGCCGCGGCGCGACGGGGTGCCCACCGCGATGAACACGGCGTCGACGCCCTGCATCGCCTCCTTCAGATCCATGGTGAAGGACAGCCGGCCGGCCGCGACGTTGCGGGCGACGAGGTCGTCCAGGCCGGGTTCGTAGATCGGAATCTCGCCGCGCTTCAGCCGCTCGATCTTGCCGGCGTCCTTGTCGACGCAGGTGACGTGCACGCCGAATTCCGAAAAGCAGGCGCCGGAGACCAGGCCGACATAGCCCGTGCCGATCATCGCTATGCGCATCGCGTCCCCCTCATGTCCTTGAAATCAGAAATCCCGTATCGGCCTCGCCCGGCCCAAACGCACGCGCCCGCCGCCGTCCGGCTCAGGGGACGGGGGCGGGCGCGGCATCGGCAATGCCGTCCGTCGGTCAGCAATATTTCCGCAGCATCTCGCGCACCTTGTCGGCCATGTCCGGCCGGTTCAGCGCGTGGGCGAGCGTCGCCTCGATGAAGCCGACCTTGTCGCCGCAGTCGTAGCGGGTGCCTTCGAAGCGCAGGCCGTGGAACGGCTGCGTGCCGATCAGGTTGGCCATCGCGTCGGTCAGCTGGATTTCGTTGCCGGCGCCGCGCTGCTGCTTTTCCAGATGGTCGAAGATTTCCGGCTGCAGGATGTAGCGGCCGATGATCGACAGGGTCGACGGCGCCTCTTCCGGCTTCGGCTTCTCCACGAGGCCGCGCACGGTGGCCAGGCGGCCGTCGTCCTTCTCGACGTCGAGGATGCCGTAGCTGCTGGTGCGCTCGCGCGGCACGTCCACCACCGCGACGATGTTGCCGCCGACCTCCTCATAGGCCTCGACCATCTGCTTCAGGCAGGGGGTCTTGCCCTGGACATAGTCGTCGGGCAGCACGATGGCGAACGGGTCGTTGCCGATCAGGGCGCGGGCGCACCACACCGCGTGGCCGAGGCCGAGCGGCACCTGCTGGCGGGTGTAGAAGCAGCGGCCGGGCGCGATCTCGCTGTGGCGGACCTCCTCCAGCGCGTCCAGCTTGCCGCGCTCCTCGAGCGTGCGGTTCAGTTCGGTGTCGGCGTCGAAATGGTCCTCGATGGCGCGCTTGGAACGGCCGGTGACGAAGACGAAATCCTCGATGCCGGCGGCGCGCGCCTCTTCGACGGCGTGCTGCAGCAGGGGGCGGTCGACCAGGGGCAGCATCTCTTTCGGGATGGCCTTGGTGGCCGGCAGGAAGCGCGTGCCGAGACCGGCGACCGGGAACACCACCTTGCGCACGGGTTTCCGCATTGGACGTCTCTTGTGGTTGAGGCAAGTCGAAATCAAAATCGTCGCACGGTCGCCCGACCGCAAGCGGAGCCGGCGGGAGCGCGACCGTGGTCCGCGCTTTCTGCCACGCCTGCCGCGGCTGCGCAACAAACCTTCCGAGACCGGGCAAAAGGCTAGCCCACAGGGCAGAAATCGAATGAAAAACGGCCTAATGTCCTCGTTGGGGCTGAACTTTATCCGTTCCGTCGAATCCTGCCCCGGACCTTTCTCATAGGCGCCGGGGCCTGGATTTCCCTTGGGAACGGCTGGCGCGACACCGTGCCGCTGTCCCTTCCGCCCCGCCGTTCCGGCACCGCATCGTCCGTATGACGCCGCATCCGCGACGCTTGCACCGGAGGGGGTGCGGCAGCCATTCTGCGCGGCATGATCCCCGACTCGCCGAATGTCCTCCCGCTGAACGCCCCCTTGCTGAATGCGGAGGCGCTGCACGCCCGCGTGCTCCACCGGGACGAACTGTGCTTCGTCATCGACAAGCCGGCCGGTCTGGCCGTCCACAAGGCCGGACGCATCACCGACCATCTGGAGCTCTACCTGCCCCATCTGGCCGAGCCCGGCGGCGAGCCGCCGAAGCTCGGCCACCGGTTGGACCGCGACACCGCCGGCTGCCTGATCCTGGGACGCACGCCCTGGGCATTGAAGCGCTTCGGCCAGATGTTCGCCGCCGGCCATGTGGAGAAGACCTATTGGGCGGTCGCCGACGGCATCCCGGAGGCGGAGTCCGGCGTCATCGACCTGCCGCTGCTGAAACGGATCGAACCCAAATCCGCGACGGGAGCCGCCCGCTCCTCCTGGACCATCCTGCCCCACCCGGACGGCCAGCCGGCGGTCACCGAATACCGCGTGCTCGGTACCGGTCCCGGCGGCTCCGCCGGCCGCTCATGGCTGGAGCTGCGCCCGCGCACCGGCCGCACCCACCAGATCCGCCTCCATTGCGCCGCCATCGGCTGCCCGCTGGTGGGGGAGCCCTTCTACGGCCCGGAGCGCATCCCACCGGGCAATCTCCATCTGCTGGCCCGCTCCGTCGCCTTCCGCATGGCCTTCGAATACCCGGCGGTCGACGCCGTCGCCCCGGCACCGGCGCATATGCAGGACGCCCTGTCCGCCTGCGGCTGGCAGGGCGGGTGAGCGGCGCTGCGCAAAAGGGGATGCTTCCGTCATGTCCGCCGCGCCCCAATGTTAGGGGAAGGACACCAGCAACGGACGGAGCGCACGGGATGGGACAGGCGATCGGACAAACGGGTGGCGGACAAACGGGTGGCGGGCAGGCGGGCGGCGGGCAGGCGGGCGGCGAACAGGCGGTCACCGACAACCGCGCCATGGGCCGGTTCGAGCTGGCGGTCGGCGGCCAGACGGTCTACGCCGACTATCGCCGCAACGGCCCGACCCTGGTCATCTCCTACGTCGAGGCGCCGCCCTCGCTGCGCGGCACCGGCGCAGCCGGCCGCCTGATGGAGGGCGTGATGGAGGCGGCGCGGGCGGAGGGGCTGAAGATCGTGCCGCTCTGCAGCTACGCCGCCCTGTGGATGCGGCGGAACCGCCGGCACACCGACCTGCTGGCATAACCCGCCGCTACCCCCAGGGCTCTATCCCTCCGGCAGCACGAAGCTCGCCACCACCGGCGCATGGTAGCTGACGGGGGACGGCCCGTCGGGATGGTCGACCTCGTCGGTCAGATCCTCGTTGTGGATGGCGACGTCGCGCAGGCGCTCGGTCAGGCGGGGCGAGGCCAGCAGATGGTCGAGCAGCACCGGCGTGCCGGCATGCAGCACGGTGTAGCGCCGCTCCTGCGGGATCGCCTCCTCCAGCGGCTCCAGCACGCGGCCGGCCAACGCGGGGTTTCCGGTGAAGTCGGGAGCGGCACGGATGATGCGCACCGCGGTCTGTTCCAGCTCGGCGTTGCAGTCGCCGGCGACGACGATCAGCGCGTCGGGCTCGGCGTCGAACAGCCGGTCCACCGCGATGCGCGTCTCCAGCGCCTGCCCCGCCCGCTTGATCGACGCGAGGTAATAGCCCTCCGCCCAGCCGGCCGCCGTCTTCCAGGTTGAGGCATCCGCCTTCTGCCCCGGCACCGGGGCGGCGATCGGCGCCCGCAGATGCAGGTCGAAGACATGC
This sequence comes from Azospirillum thiophilum, assembly GCF_001305595.1. Classification (NCBI taxonomy): domain Bacteria; kingdom Pseudomonadati; phylum Pseudomonadota; class Alphaproteobacteria; order Rhodospirillales; family Azospirillaceae; genus Azospirillum; species Azospirillum thiophilum. The sequence continues at coordinate 174,154 of NZ_CP012404.1, read as the reverse complement.
AGCGTCCGCCCGCCGGGCAGCGCCACCTCGGCATGGAGCACCGGGCGGTCCCAGCCGACCTCCGTCGCCTCCTCCGACGCCGGGTCGGCGGTGGCGAGCATCACCCGCGGCGGCGGCACCAGCTGGTGGCGCAGCAGCCGCGCCGCCGCGATGGGCCAGCGGCTGACGATCACCGGGTTGTGACGGTCGGCCGGCGACCCGGCATCGCCGGCGGTGACGTGGTAGCCGGCATAGCGCGTCCCCTCCAGCAGGCGGGACAGCGCCCGCAGCACGCGCGGCTCGCTCTTCACCGGATGCTGGGCGTCGACCTCCTGCAGGCAGAGGATGTCGGCCTCCAGCCGCTCCAACTGCGGGCGCAGGGTGGCGATCCGCGCCTCGAAGGGCGGCTCGTCCGTGTCGTCGTCCAGGTTCTCCAGATTGAAAGTGGCGATCCGGACCAGCGTTTCGGCCATGGCGGGCTCCGCGGAAGGACGGCAGGCGGCGGCGTACCGCCGGTCGAGCCTATCAGAACAGCTCGACGTCGCCTTCGATCCGCGACTTGCGCAGATGCTCGATGTAGGAGGATTCGTTGCGGGCGATGTCGTGCAGCGACTCGTCGCCGATCAGCCGGCGCTGGCTGCGCCCGCTGGTGGGGAAGAAACGCACCGCCCGCGGGCTGACGCCGCCGACGTCCCAGCTGATGGTGGGGATCCCCTCCGTCGCCAGATACTCCATGACGAAATCGACGTTGCGCTGGCCGATGTTGGCGGTGCGCAGCGTGTTCAGATTGACGTTGGCCCCACCGAACAGCTTGGCGCGCAGCCGGTCGCGCCGGCCGGTGACGGCCAGCAGCCGGTTGATCAGATGCTCCATCGCCGTGGCGCCGTAGCGGGACGACAGCGACAGCACGTCCAGCCCGGCATCGGGCAGCAGGAAATGGTTCATGCCGCCGATCTCCGCCACCGGATCATACAGGCAGGCGGCGACGCAGGAGCCCAGCGTGGTGGTGATGACGACGTTCGGGTCGTCGGTGACGACGCAGCCGCCGACGACGATGTTCACCACCTCCGCCCCCAGCCGCCGGTCGTGGTAGCGGTTGGCGGCGACGTCCTGCCGTTCCAGCCTGCGGCGAAGGGCGCTGCGCGCGGCCGGGCTGCGGGGACGGTCCTTCGTCATCGGGCGGGCATCATGGGGGGCGAACGTCATGGAAGGTGGCGGGCTCCCGGCATGGGCTATGGGCAGATATAGGACGGATGGACCGTTGGTCCATTCAACGTTGGTCTGATTTTTCACATATTAGTCATATTCCGTACTATGACGGTTGTCGTCAATAGGTTGTGATCCACCGCTCCAGGATTCTGGTCTGCAACGCCCGCGCGCCGGCGGCCCAGGCCCGCGCCTCTGGCGGGGTGGCCGTCACCCGCCGGTCGAGCGCCGCATCCAACGCCGCCCGGCGCCCGGGATCGGAAATAAACAGGACGAAGCCCAGCCGCCGGCCGCTGGCCGCCGTCAACAGGCCGGCCACCCCCTTGACATAGGCCAATGTTCCCGATTTGGCCCGGACGCCCGGGGGCAGCACCTTGCCGTCCTCCTCACCCGGCAGCAGGTCCCACAGCGCCGGGCCGCCGGCCCGCAGCAGCGCCGCCATCTGCCGCGGCGTGGCGCGCGATCCGGTGCCCAGCCCCGAATGATTGGCCAGCCGCAGCCTGCGCCAGTTCGCCCCCTCCAGCGGCTGCCGGGTCAGCCACCCCTGCAGCAGGGCCGCCGACCGCTCCAGCGTGGCGGGGCCGGAGCCGGCGGCAGTGGCGGGATCCAGCCGGCGGGCGGCGGCCAGCCCGATCACCTCGGCCGACAGATTGTTGGAATGACGCAGCAGCCCGCGCGCCAACTCCGACAGCGGCAGGCTGTCCAGCGCAGCCAGCGGCACCGCATTGCCCGGCGCCCGGCCGGCCAGCGGCGGCGGCAGGGCAAGGCCGGCATCGGCGGCCATCCGGCGGAACAGCGTGGCCGTGGCCAGCCCCGGCCGTGCCACCGGCACCCAGACCGGTCGCGGATCGGCTCCGCCCGGCAGTGCGACGCGCCAGCGGTCGGCGCCGTCCGGCAGCAGGGCAAAGGGCCCGCCGGCCGTCATCGGCAGCGCCGCGACGCTGTCCAGCGGCAGCCGCCCGGCGGAGGCGACCGACAGCACCTCCGGCACCGGACGCCCGTCGGCGCCGCGGCGCCACGCCAGCAGGGCCCGGTTGTAGTTCAGCGACAGCGCGCCGATCCCGGTGTTGTAGGCCGCCGCCCAGGGCTGGCCGGCATCGATCTCCCCCAGTTCGGGCAGCAGCCCGCAATCATAGAGGAACCGCCCCTGCACCTGGCGCAGCCCGGCGGCGCGCAGCATGTCGACCAGCTGTGCCAAGCCCTCCGTCGCCAGAGCCGGATCGCCGCCGCCCTGCAGGATCAGGTCACCCCGCAAGATGCCGTCGAGCGGTGCCGCGCTGCCGAACAGCCGGGTGGTGAAGCGGTGGTCCGGGCCCAGCAGGGCCAGCGCCGCCGCCACCGTCGGGATCTTCGCCACCGACGCCGGGATGAAGAGGGTGTCGGCCGCCCGCGCGTCCACCACCTGCCCGCCGACCGGATCGAACAGGATGTATCCGACTGCGGTTTCGTCAAAACCAGGGGTTGCAGGCGCCGACCCCGCCAGGGCCGGCAGGGCCGCGGCCGGCAGCAGGGAGGACGCCAGAAGCGCCCCCAGCAGCCCAAGGACCGGGCGGCGTCCTATCGGCGCCCTTTGCGGCGCCCTTTGCGGCAGCCATTGCGGCGGCCATTGCGACGCGGAGCCGGGATCGCCGCCGGGCGCTGTTTCGGAATCGCTGTCGGGAGGGCAGGTCATCGTCGGGCGGGGTGTCCTGTCTTGGCGGGGGCGGTCGGGCCCTTTCCGCTTCTGAAGGAGCCTTTGATAAAGTATTCTGGGAAAAAATGCAGGAAATCGCGATCAGGGGCGTAGCCGGGCGATGCCCGGGCGGGGGGCGGGATGGCGATGTCCAAGCGGCGCGAGACGCGCTTCGAGGTGGTGGTCGAACAGGGCGGAAAGCCCAACATCGACGGCGTCTTCGATGACGAGAAGGCGGCGACGGAACGCGCCAACTATCTGCTACGCCTCGCAAAATTCCCGGTGGTCCGCGTGGTCAAGGTCACCGGCAGTGGACGGGAAGAGACGGTCTTCCAGAAGAAATCCGCCGGCGGCGGCAAGCTGACAACGATCTCCCCGATCGAGAACGCCAACCTCTGCACCGATGTGCTGCAGGTGTTCTCATTCGACAGCCGGATGACCCTGCTGCGCCTGCTGCGCGGCTATTGGGACGACCAGGGCGTCATCCCGACGGAGCAGCTCCACCGCTATTTCCCGTTGCGTTACTTCGAGCGCGAGGCCCTGCTGTTCAACCCGGCGGTCAGCCGGCTCGCCAGCATCCAGGCGCCGATGCTGGGGCTGAAGCCGCACGAACGCTACGACCAGATCATCCGCCTGTTCGGCTCGCTGAAGGAACTGGCCCAGCAGTCGGACACGCTGGCACCCTTCGATCAGGCGCTGATGCGCAGCGGGATCTCCGGGCTGCTGCTGGCCGCCGTCGATCGGCCGCTGGAGGAGCGCGACCGCATCGTCACCCATGCCGTCGGCTCGGCGCTGGAGCCGCACCGCGAGTGGGGCGCCAAGCTGACCACGGTGCTGCGCCTGCACCGCGAGGACGACGGCGAGACCACCCGGCTGGTCGACGAGTTCACGGCGGAGATCGTCGACGGGCGCGAGCCGATCCGCGCGCTGATCGGCTATGCGCCCGACCTAGGCTCCGCCATCCTCGCCCTGCTGGCGACCCTGCGCGGCGACCTGGACGACCGGCTGCCCCACACCGACGCGCTGCTCGCCCTGTCCAACGCCGTCGGCGGCGGCGGCTTCGTCCGGACGCGGGAGGCGGTGCTGCACCGGATCCGCGGCGGGCTGGACGGGCTGACCCCGCTGACCCGCACCGGGGCGGCCAGCGACGCCCGTGCCTTCGGCGCCGTCGTCGACGGGATGATCGCCTTCGACGGCTTCATGGGCGGCCCGGAGATGGCGGAAACGCTGACCCGCCGCGGCAAGATCGTGTGGGCGGCCGGCGGCCGAGACCTGCCTTTCGAGGAGACGATGACGCGGCTGGCCGGGCGCTTCGGCACCGCGGCCGGGCGGCTTGGCTATCTGCTCGACCTCGGCGCCAGCCCCTACGGCCGCAGCAAGGTCAGCACCGTCATCCAGCATGTGGCGACAGAACTCAGCCGCGTGAAATCGGCGGCGGAGCTGGCCGCCCCCGGCGTCTCGATGCAGGAGGTGCGCGACGGGCTGGGCCGCCGCCTGCGCGCCGCCGGCATCCCGCGGGCCCTGGCCGACGGGCTGATCGCCAAGATCGCCGCCATCCCCGACGACCAGCGCCTGTCGGTCACCGGCAGCGGCGTACTGGCGGGCCAGCGGCCGGCCACCGGGACCACCCTCGGCACCGCCCCACGCCCGATGGACATGACGGTCGACGCCCACGCGCCGCCCGCACCGCCGATGCCCCGCCTGACGCTGAGCTACCAGGGGCGGACGGTGACGTTGCCGGATGTCGGCGGCGAGGTCGTGATCGGCCGGTCCGCCGACTGCGCCATCGTGCTCGACCATGCCTCCGCCTCGCGCCGGCACGCGGCGGTGCGGATGCAGGGCGGGAACTATGTGCTGGAGGATCTCAGCCGCAACGGCACCCGCGTGGCTCCGCGCGGCGGCGACCAGCGGGTGCTGAAACAGGGGGAGACGGTTCCGCTGGCCGGCCGGGGGGAGATCGTCATCGGCTCCCTCGACCTCGGCGAGCACCCGGCCCGCATCGCCTGGGAGCTGTCGGGGCGGTAACCCCTCAATCGCTTGCCCTCTCAACCTCCGGCGCAGGCCGCCGCCAGCCGGTTTTCCGTCATGCGGTCGTCCAGCATCGCCACCGCCCACACCGCCAGCCCGCCCAGCGCCAGCGCGGCGCCGACCCAGCCGGTGGAGGTCCAGCCCCAGCCGGCGGCGATCGCCATCCCGCCCAGCCACGGCCCCAGCGCATTGGCGGCGTTGAAGGCGCTGTGGTTCAGCGCCGCGGCCAGCGTCTGCGCATCCTCCGCCACGTCCATCAGCCGGGCCTGCAGCGGGGTGCCCAGCCCGCCGCCGCAGCCGATCATGAAGACGACCACCGACACCGCCCAGATGTTGCCGGCGGCGAACGGGTAGAGCGCCAGCGACCCGGCGCTCCACAGCAGCACGGCGGCGACGGTCGGCATCAGGGCGCGGTCGGCGGCCCAGGCGCTGACCAGCGTGCCGACGGTCATGCCGGACCCGAACACCGCCAGCACGACCGGCACCATCGCCGGGGAAACCTGCGTCACCTCCATCAGGGTCGAGGCGACATAGGTGTAGACGGCGAACATCCCGCCGAAGCCGATGGCGCCGATGCCCAGCGTCAGCCAGACCTGCCGCCGCTTCAGGGCGCCCAGTTCGCGCAGCGGGCTGGAGTCCGGGTGCGGCCGGTCCTTGGGGGCGAAGGCTGAGACCAGGGCCACCGTCAGCAGGGCCAGCAGCCCGACGACGCCGAAGCCCCAGCGCCAGCCCAGCGCCTGCCCGATCCAGTTCGCCATCGGCACGCCGACCACGGTCGCCACCGTCAGCCCCAGCATGGTCCGCGCCACCGCCTGCGCGCGGCGCTGCGGCGGCACCAGCGAGGCGGCGACCAGGGCGGCGACACCGAAATAGGCGCCGTGCGGCAGGCCGCTCAGGAAGCGGAAGACCAGCATCCAGCCGTAGGACGGCGAAAAGGCGCTCGCCACGTTGGCGACGGCGAACACCGCCATCAGCCCGATCAGCAGCGTCCGCCGCGACAGCCGCGCCGCCAGCACCGCGATCACCGGCGCCCCCACCACCACGCCCAGCGCATAGGCGCTGATGACATGGCCCGCGGTCGGCTCGTCGATGCCGAGGCCACGGGCGAAATAGGGCAGCAGGCTCATCGTCGCGAACTCGGTCGTTCCGATGGCGAAACCACCCATGGCGAGCGCCAGGAGCACCAGGCCCGGATGGGTGGCCGCACCCTGCCCCGCCGCCTGCTCCTGTGCATGCGTGTTGCCGTGATGGCCGGCCGAAGCCATGGTCGTTTCTCCGCTGTCGCCGCTCGATGATGGGACCCGGCGGACAAGGGAACGGAATGCGGCCGGGGCGAGGTCAGGATATTTGCCGCGGGCATGATGAGGCAATCCGCCGCATGCCGCCAATTCCGCAGGTGCGAGATGAGCAGCGGGCATGGCTCGGCGGCGGATCGCCCGGGTCGGAGCCTCAGCGGCTGACGGTCGCCATCAGCCCGCCGATGCCGACGAAGGTTCCGCCGGTCACCCGGTTGAACCAGCGCCCATGGCGGGAGAGCCAGGGGGCGATGCGCTGGGCGGTGCCGGCCAGCACCAGCTCATAGCAGAATTCCGTGAAGGCGAAGGTGCCGCCCAGCACCGCGAACTGCAGCCAGAAGGAGGCGCCCGGCACCATGAACTGCGGCAGGAAGGCGGCGAAGAAGATCAGCGCCTTGGGATTGGAGACCGCGACCAGGAAGCCCTCGGCGAACAGCCGCAGCGGACCGGTCCGGCCCCCGGCTTCAACGCCGGCGTCGGTGCCCACGGCAGCGGCCGGTGCCCGCCACAGGCGGAAACCGAGATAGACGAGATAGGCCGCGCCGAGCCACTTGGCGATGGTGAAGGCGGTTTCCGACGTTGCCAGCAGCGCGCCCATTCCGGCCAGCGACGCCGCCACCAGCACCAGGAAGCCGCAGACGCCGCCCAGCACGGTGAAGACGGTGCGGGCGAAGCCGAAGCGCACGCCATGGGTCAGCGACAGCAGCCCGTTCGGCCCGGGCGTCACCGACAGGCCGACCGCCGCGATCACGTAAACGATCCAGATTTCCAACGTCACGGCGACCATCCCCATTTGCCGGCCAAACCCGCCCCACTATGGCACCGGCAGGCCCGATCCGCCACTCTCACCCCGGCCCCACCGGAGGGCCGGGAGGCAAAATGGCGGGCGGCGGAACGGAGGGCGGCCCGTCTCCAAGCAGGGCGATCCGGCCGATGCCGGGAAGCTTGACCGCGAGGTCGAGCGGGTCGATGCCGACCGTCAGCCCCAGCAGATTGACCTCCACCCCCTCCTCCCGCGCCAGCAGCAGGCCGGCAAGGCCGAACAGGCTGACCTGCCAGCCGGTGCCGCTCGGCGCCCGCGCGAACAGGCCGGTGCCCAGATAATCCTTGCCGAGCGCCGTTGAGGGCAGGTCGAGCCGCAGCTCCGGCACGGCGCGGGCCACCCAGGCGGCGAAGGTGTTGCTGTTGGGGCCGGGCCAGACCCGGTACTCGCCGGCAAAGGGATAGCTGGCGGCGGCCTCGGCGATCCGCGGGATGGCCGCCGCCGCCGCCGCGCCGCGCAGCTCAGCCAGCACCACCGGCGGGGCGCCGAACCAGCGGCCGTCGGGGTCGCGGTTGCTGACCGACACCGCCGGCAGGCCGCGGTAGGCCCGCCAGCCGATCACCTCGTAGACGGTGTAGCGCCGCTCGCCCGCCGGCTTCACCGCGAACCAGGGGTGCACGCCGAAGGCGCCGCGCCAGGACAGGGCGCGGGCGGCATAGACCTGGACGACCGCCTCGGGCGTCGTCGCCGGATCGGGGGCGAGGCCGACCGGACTGCGGTCGGCCCGGCTCCAGTCCACCGCCAGCGACACGGTTCCCGACGCGACGACGAAGGCCGGCCCGGCGAGCAGCAGGACCAGCGTCAGCAGGCAAACCAGCAGCACCTTCACCACCCCATGCGCCCCGTCCGGCCTCTCTGCCGCATGCTACCACCGCCGGAGCGGATCTCCCGAGCGGATCTCGCCGGCACGCCGCCGGCCGCTCACCCCACCGGCGGCATGCGGTCGATCAGCTTGTCCAGCGTGACCGGGTAGTCGCGCACGCGGATGCCGGTTGCGTTGTGGACCGCATTGGCGATGGCGGCGCCGACGCCGCACAGCCCGAGCTCTCCCACCCCCTTCGCCTTCATCGGCGAGGACATCGGGTCGGTCTCGTCCAGGAAGACCACCTCCTGTTGCGGGATGTCGGCATGGACCGGCACTTCATAGCCGGCAAGGTCGTGGTTGACGAAGAAGCCGGTCCGGGGATCCACCGCCAGCTCCTCCATCAGCGCCGCGCCGACGCCCATGGTCATGGCGCCGATCACCTGGCTGCGCGCCGACAGCGGGTTCAGGATGCGGCCCGCCGCGCAGACGGCCAGCATCCGCCGGACGCGGACCTCCGCCGTCGCGGCATCGACGCCGACCTCGACGAAATGGGCGCCGAAGGTCGATTGCTGGGCCTTCTTCGCGAGGTCGCCATACTCGATGGCGTCCTCGGCCGACAGCCCGCTTTCGCCCGCCGCCTGGGCCAGCGGCACGCTGCGGTTGCCCGACCGCACCAGGCCGTCGGCGAACTCCGCATCGGCCGAGTTGACGCCAAGCGTCCGCGCCACCGCCTCGCGCAGCGTGACGCAGGCGGCATAGACGCCGGCGGTCGAATTGTTGGCGCCCCACTGCCCGCCCGACCCGGCCGACACCGGAAAGCTCGAATCGCCCAGCCGCACCAGCACCTTGTCCAGCCCGACGCCCATCATCTCCGCCGCGGTCTGGGCGATGATGGTGTAGCTGCCGGTGCCGATGTCGGTCATGTCGGTCTCGACCGTCACCACCCCGCGCCTGTCCAGCCGCACCCGCGCCGCCGATTTGGTCAGCAGGTTGTTGCGGAAGGCGGCGGCCATGCCCATGCCTATCAGCCAGCGCCCGTCGCGCACCCGTCCCGGCTCGCCGCTGCGTTTGCTCCAGCCGAAGCGCTCGGCCCCGGTGCGCAGGCACTGCACCAGCTGGCGCTGCGAGAAGGGGCGCTCCGGCTTCTCCGGGTCGACCTGGGTGTCGTTGAGGATGCGGAACTCCACCGGGTCGATCTTCAGCCGCTCCGCCATCTCGTCCATGGCGATTTCCAGCGCCATCAGGCCCGACGCCTCGCCCGGCGCCCGCATGGCGTTGCCTTCCGGCAGGTCGAGATGGGCAAGCCGCGTGCCGGTCAGCCGGTTGGCGCCGGCATAGAGCAGGCGCGTCTGGTCGGTCGCGGTCTCCGGCTTGCCGTCCTCCAGGTTGCCGGACCAGCTTTCATGGGCGATGGCCAGGATCTTTCCGTCCCGTCCGGCGCCGATGCGGATGCGCTGGATCGTCGCCGGCCGGTGGGTGGTGTTGTTCGCGATCATCGGCCGGGGCAGCGCCACCTTGACCGGCCGCCCGGCCGCCCGCGCGCCCAGCGCCGCCAGCAGGATGTCGGCGCGCAGGAACAGCTTGCCGCCAAAGCCGCCGCCGATGAAGGGTGAGATCACGCGGACCTTCTCCTTCGGCATCTCCAGCGTCTCTGCCAGATCGGTCGCCGCCCAGTCGATCATCTGGTTGGAGGTCCACACGGTCAGCCGGTCGCCCTTCCAGGCGGCGATGGTCGCGTGCGGCTCCATCATCGCGTGGCTCTGGTCGGGGGTGGTGTAGGTCTCGTCCAGCTTGACCGCCGCCGCCGCAAAGGCGCCGGCGAAATCGCCGACGGTCGAATCCTCCGTCTTGTGTTCGGCGGAGTCGCCCATGGCCTCCCTGGCATGCGCCAGATCGAAGGCGCCGCCGCCGCTCTCATACTCGATGCGGATGCGCTGCGCCGCGGCCCGCGCCTGCTCGAAGCTCTCGGCCACGACCAGGGCGACCGCCTGATGGTAATGGTCGATCTCCGGCCCGCCCAGCAGCGGGGCGGCATTGCGTTCGGCCTTGCCGAGCTTGCCCGCGGTCCGGTGGGTGACGACGGCCAGCACGCCGGGGGCCGCCTCGGCTTCCTCCACCGACAGGGAGGCGATGCGCCCCTTGCCGATGCCGGCGCCGACCGGATAGCCGTAGGCCTGGTCCGCCACCACGTCGTGGCGTTCATAGGCGTAGGGCGCGGTGCCGGTCGTCTTCAGCGGCCCGTCGATGCGGCTGGTCGGCTTGCCGATCACCGTCAGCCGGTCGATGGGATTGGTGGTGGCGGGGGTGTCGAACTTCATGGCTCAGCCTTTCGCTTCGGCCAGCACCGAGCCGAGCGTGCGCTCGACCAGCGGCAGCTTGAAGGCGTTGTCGTGCGTCGGCTTGGCGCCGGCCAGCAGCTGCGCGGCGACGGCCTTCGCTCCCTTGGGCATCTCGGCCTCCGCCGCCTCGATCCGCCACGGCCTGTGCGCGACGCCGCCCAGCGCAACCCGTCCGCTGCCGTCGGGCTGCACGATGGCGGCGACGGAGACCAGCGCGAAGGCGTAGGAGGCGCGGTCGCGCACCTTGCGGTAGATGTGCCGGCCGCCGGCCGGCCGCGGCAGGGTCACCGCGGTGATCAGCTCGCCCGGCTCCAGCGCCGTCTCGATGTGCGGGGTGTCGCCGGGCAGCCGGTGGAAGTCGGCGATGGGAATGCCGCGGCGGGCGCCGTCGGGCCGCACCGTCTCGACCGTGGCGTCCAGCGCCCGCATCGCCACCGCCATGTCGCTGGGATGGGTGGCGATGCAGGCATCGCTGCCGCCGATCACCGCCAGCTGCCGGCTGAAGCCGCCGATGGCGGCGCAGCCGCTGCCGGGCTGCCGCTTGTTGCAGGGCTGGGCGGTGTCATAGAAATAGGGGCAGCGGGTGCGCTGGAGCAGGTTGCCGGCGGTCGTCGCCTTGTTGCGCAGCTGGCCCGACGCGCCGGCCAGCAAGGCCCGCGACAGCAGGCCATAGTCGCGCCGCACCCGGTCGTCGGCGGCAAGGTCGGTGTTGCGCACCAGCGCGCCGATGCGCAAGTCCCCCTCCGCCGTCGCCTCCACCCTGTCGAGCGACAGGCCGTTCACGTCGATCAGATGGACCGGCGTCTCGATCTCCAGCTTCATCAGGTCGAGCAGGTTGGTGCCGCCGGCGATGAAGCGGGCGCCGGGGGTCCGGGCGGCCGCCGCAGCGGCCTCGGCCGGATCGCGGGCGCGCTCGTAGCTGAAGGGCCTCATGCTTCCCTCCCGGCGACCTCGGTGATCGCGTCGACGATGTTGGAATAGGCGCCGCAGCGGCAGATGTTGCCGCTCATCCGCTCGCGCAGCTCGTCGGCGGTCAGCCGGGGCGCCGCGGTCAGGTCGGCGCTGACATGGCTGGGGATGCCGGCCTCGATCTCCTTCAGCACGGCGACCGCCGAACAGATCTGGCCGGGCGTGCAATAACCGCACTGGTAGCCGTCATGCTTCACGAAGGCGGCCTGCATCGGGTGCAGGCTGTCGGGCATGCCCAGCCCCTCGATGGTGGTGATGCTGTCGCCCTGGTGCATCAGCGCCAGCGACAGGCAGGAATTGATCCGCCGCCCGTCCACCAGCACGGTGCAGGCACCGCACTGCCCATGGTCGCAGCCCTTCTTCGGCCCGTTCACGTGCAGCTGTTCGCGCAGCGCGTCCAGCAGGGTCGTCCGGGTGTCCAGGGTCAGGTCGTGGGGCTCGCTGTTCACCGTGAAGGATACGGTCGAGATCACGGGCGCAAGGTCGGGGGGCGTGGCCTTTTGCGGGACGGCCGCTCCGGCGGGCATCGGAAGGACGCCCGCGGTCAAGGCGGCCGTTGCCGCCGTGCCCATCAGCAGGCCACGCCGCGTCACGTCGAGGTCGCCGGGATGATGCATCGCGTGCCTCCCTCCTGTTCGTCGAAAGTCTGTCGGGAAATCCCGTCGGCCGGGGCGGACATCGTCCGCCGCCGACGCATTCCCAGGCAAACTAAGGCGTCAAGGAGCCCCGATCAGTCCCCCGGCGGAGATGGTGCCCATGATCCACGCTCATGAAACCAAATCGGCTCCGCCACGGTTGTAGGGAGTTCCGCATTTTTTCCGGGCCGCTTCGCCGGTTCAGATGCTGTAGTCGCCCTGCTGCAGGCTCTGGTCCATGGTCAGGGCCGGGGCCGGCTCGTCGCGGCACCAGCCGACGACCTTGGCCGGCACGCCGGCCACCGTGGCGCAGCCGGGGACGTCCTTCAGCACGACGCTGCCGGCGCCGACCTTGGCGCGGGCGCCGATGGTGATGTTGCCCAGCACCTTGGCGCCGGCCGCCAGCAGCACGCCGTCGCGGACCTTGGGATGGCGGTCGCCATGCTCCTTGCCGGTGCCGCCCAGCGTGACGTTCTGCAGGATCGAGACATCGTTGCCGATCACCGCGGTCTCACCGATCACCACGCCGGTGCCATGGTCGATGAAGACTCCGCGCCCGACCGGCACCGCCGGATGGATGTCGACGGCGAAGGCTTCCGACACCCGGCTCTGCAGGAAATGGGCGAGGTCGTGGCGCCCGCCCCGCCACAGCCAATGGCCGACGCGGTGCCATTGCAGGGCGTGGAAGCCCTTGAAGTAGAGGAAGGGCGTCAGGCAGCCGTCGGCCGCCGGGTCGCGCGCCAGGATGGCGGCGAGGTCGGCGGCGGCTGCGTCGACGATGGCCGGGTCGGTCTCCATGGCGTCGCGCACCACGGCTGCCAGCCGGTCCTCCGGCATGGCGCGGTCGGCCAGCTTGCGCACCAGCAGGGCGGCCAGCGCCGGGCCGAAGCCGTCGCGCGCCAGGATCGCGTCGTAGAGGAAGGGCGCCAGCCCGCTTTCCTCCGCCGCGACGCGCACGGCGTCGTCGCGCAGGCGGCGCCACAGCGACTGTTCGACCGTCTCCGCCGGTTCGCGCGTCATGACGTCCAGGCTGTCCATCGCCATCACCCTTTCCAGCAGAAACATCCCGTCCCGCAACCCCCGGCAGACGGCTGCTACTGTGGTGAGGAGCCCCCAGTCCGGTCAAGGCCATTGCCGTCAAGGCTGCCCCCCGCTCCACCGGCCCCCATGGCGTCCTCGACGTGCGACCGCCGGAAGGCCTGGGGCGAGCGGCCCTCGCGCCGGCTGAAGAAGCGGGAGAAATAGGCCGGATCCTCGAAGCCCAGCGCATAGCCGATCTCCGCCATGCCGTGGCCGGTATAGATCAGCGAGCGCTTGGCCTCCAGCATCAGCCGGGCATGGACCAGCTGCAGGGTCGACAGGCCGGTGACGCGGCGGCAGGCGGCGTTCAGCCGGCCGGGCGTGACCCCCAGTGCGGCGGCATAGCGCTCCATCGGCCAATGGTCGCGGAAATGCTCGTCGACCATCGGCCGCAGCCGGGCGAGCAGCCGCAGGTCGGGCGACGGCCCCTGACCATCCCGCCCCCGTTCGGCCACCCCCCGTTCGGCCGCCGACCGCGCCGCCCCCAGCCGCAAGGCGGCGACCAGCATCAGCGTCACATGGGCGGCGATGGCGCTGGCACGGCCAGCATGGTGGGCGCGGAACTCCGCCCTGATGTCGGCGAAGCCGCGGGCCAGCGCCGCCGCCTCGCCGGTGTCCTCCTCCAGGTCCCAGGCCCGCGGCAAGGCCGGCGCGGCGCGCAGGTCGGCCTCCGGCGCGGCGGCCAGCAATCCTGCCAAAAACCCTTCCGACATGGTCAGCACATGCCCGTCGGTGCCGGGATCGAAGCGGAAGCCGTGCACCACCTGCGCCGGCACCAGGATGAAGGCAGGGGCGCGGAACGCCGTTTCCGTGCCGTCCGCGGTCAGCAGCCCGCCGCCGGCGTTGACCAGCAGGGCATGGCTGAGGCCATCGTGCCGGTGGGGCCTGACCTCCCAATTGTGCAAGCGCATCCGCTCCGGGATCGTCTCGATATGGACGAAGCGCAGCTCCGGCACCGCCGGCGGCTCGCCATACAGCCAATAGCGGGGAATGGGTTCGGATGCTTGCAGGCTGTGGGCGGACATCGCACGGGCTCCGGCGGTCTGGCGATGAAAAGTACAAGGCTTTCGCCGCTTCGTCTATGTCCGGCCCTCCGCCCCATGGATTAGCATCACTACGAATGATTGGCGCAACGAACAAAAGCGCCATCCCACGTCCCCGACAGTTCCCCCGAGGAGGGCGAGAGACATGCAGACCACCAAGGCGACCCGGACCCAGGTCGCCATCGTCGGTGCCGGCCCGGCCGGGCTGTTCCTGTCCCACCTGCTGCACCGGCAGGGCATAGAGTCGGTGATCCTGGAGCACCGGACCCGCGAGGAGATCGAGGGCACCATCCGCGCCGGCGTGCTGGAGCAGTGGGTCGTCGACCTGATGAACGGGATGGGGCTCGGCGGGCGCATGATGCGCGAGGGGCATTTCCATTCCGGCATCACGCTGCGCTTCGACCGCCGCAGCCACCACATCGACATGGCGGAGCTGACCGGCGGCAAGCGCGTCACCGTCTATGCCCAGCACGAGGTGATCCGCGACCTCGTCTCCGCCCGGCTGGAGGATGGCGGCAGCATCCTGTTCGGTGTGTCGGACGTGCAGTTCCACGATCTCGACGGCAAGGCGCCGCGCGTGAGTTTCCGCCGCGGCCCTGACGCCCCGCCGGAGGAACTGCGCTGCGACTTCGTCGCCGGCTGCGACGGCTTCCACGGCCCGGCGCGGCAGGCGATCCCCGCCGCCGCCCGCGCCGAATACCAGATCGTCTACCCCTTCGGCTGGCTCGGCATCCTGACCGCGGCACCGCCATCCCACCCCGAGCTGATCTACGCCAACCACGAGCGCGGCTTCGCCCTGCTCAGCACCCGCTCGCCGGAGGTGCAGCGGCTCTACCTCCAGGTCGATCCCCGGGACGACATCGCCAACTGGCCGGACGACCGAATCTGGTCCGAACTGCATCGCCGACTGGAGGAGGATGCCGGCTGGTCGCTGACCGAGGGGGCGATCTTCCAGAAGGGCATCATCGCCATGCGCAGCTTCGTCTGCGAGACGATGCAGCATGGCCGGCTGTTCCTTGCCGGCGACGCCGCCCACATCGTGCCGCCCACCGGCGCCAAGGGGCTGAACCTGGCGGTGGCCGACGTGCTGGTGCTGTCGCGCGCCATCGATGCCTACTACAAGTCCGGCGGCATGGAAGGGCTGGAGGGCTACAGCGCCACCTGCCTGCGCCGCATCTGGAAGGCGGAGCGCTTCTCCTGGTACATGACCACCATGCTGCACCGGAACGAGCAGGACTCGCCGTTCGAGCAGCGCGTGCATCTGGCCGAGCTTGATTATCTCGTCCATTCCCGCGCCGCCATGACCGCGCTGGCCGAGAATTACGTCGGCCTGCCGATGGAGTGAGGAGGTGCGGGCTGCCCCTTCCACAGCCCGGAAATCCCCATCCGCCCACTGGCATCCGCCCCCTTGCCGCGTCATCCTGTCCCCCGACCGACAGCCAGAGGGAAAGCTATCGCGATGAAGCAGGTGATGTTCGTGGAACTCGGCATGGGGGTGGACCTGCACGGGCAGGACGTGACCAAGGCGGCGGTCCGTGCCGTGCGCAACGCCATCGAACGCAACTCGATGCCCGGCATGCGGGCGCTGGTGGACGGCGACACCGGCCGGATGCAGGTGCGCGTCCACCTCGCCGTGCCGGCCGACGCCGACCGGCTGGACCAGGAGGCGGTCAAGGCGGTCTTCCCCTACGGCGCCGTCACCATCCATGTCACCAGCGGCGGCATGCTGGCGCCGAGCGGCATCTTCCTGGCCGACAAGAACGACCGCAACGAGCAGATCTATGTGGTGAACGCCGCCGTGGAGGTCGGCATCTGATTGTTCGGATGCGTCCCCCCCCCTGCTTCAATTTGCTATGCGGTATACGTGATTTCCCAGCTCGCGCGCACCGGATCGTTCCTGAAAACGCCAATTATGGGCGCGTTTTCTTTCCAGCATCTTGCGCAATGAATGGCTTATCCGTTCCCTTCTCCCAATCGGCCAAGTACTCTGCCTTCTTCATATCCACGCTCTGCATGTTTGCCCGAGCCCAATCATGCGAAGCGGGGGTGTTTTCGACCCATGTGCAAGCTTTCAGGTCGCTCTCGAGATCGGAGGACGAAGCGGGAACCGGTTCCAGAGAAAAGCGGGCTTTCCACATTCCGAAGCGTGGAGCAATTCGAGCGTAATAGACTTGATCGGTTGCTAAATCCGCGTCCATGAAGTCGGCCGACTCCCCCACAACCATCAGGCGATGCTTGCCTGCGGGAGTTTCGTAAGCAATTTTCTTCCCGGCAGATACGATACCAATAAACTCTGATTTTCCTGACGTTATGTCATAGACCGACGATTGAATGGCTCCTCCGAACATCGACGGGCGCATCAGGACAAGTGTCGCTGAGTTTTCAGAGGGTTTGGTCGCCGCGACCGGTTCCGATGCATCCCGCATATGCGGACTGGCACAGGCACTGAGCAACAACAGCGTGCTTACTGCCAAGAGCGCCGCACGAAATCTGCTCGCTATCATGGATTTTCCCCACTACCATTATTTTTCACGGGGCCACTGCGTCCGCATAGCTATGGTCTGCAGCGAAGCACCCATAACCCACCGTAAGTGGTAATCCCAAGTAGCGCAACCACGCGGAATCAAGCGCCTGAATCGTGGACGCTCAACGGCCAATCGACGGCCAATCGGCTTGATGATCCCAAACAAACGGATGGTGTTGTTTGTACGTTGGCGGGTCCAGGGCCTCCTGCGGCCTTCGTCAAGCTGCATGTGCAACGATCCGTCGGATGCGCGCCGCCAAGCTGGTTTTTCCGAACTCGGCCGAACTCCGCCGACATATGGGCGGGCTCGAAATTCTAGGCGCGCATCCTGGCCGGCGACACCCCGAACCAGCGCCGGAAGGCGCGGCTGAAGGCGCTGACCTCCGAATAGCCCAGCAGGGCGCCGATGTCGGCGATCGGGACATGGCGCTGGCGGATATGGATCGCCGCCAGATCGCGCCGCACCCTCTCCACCAGATCGGAGAAGCTGAGCCCCTCGTCGGCCAGCCGGCGTTGCAGCGTCCAGCGGGCGATGCCCAGCCGGTCGGCGATGTCCTCAACATGGGGCGGGCCGTCCGGCAGGCAGGCCCGCACCTCCGCCCGCACCCGGTCGAGCAGCGGCGGCGTGCCGGTGCCACGCGCGATGTCGACCAGGGTGCCGCACAGGCCGGTCAGCCGGGCCATGTCGCCGCCGGGCATGCGGCGGTCGAGATGGCGGTCGCGCAGCAGGAGGGCGTTGGTGCGCTGGCCGAAATGGGCCGGGGCGTCGAACAGCGCCTCGTGCTGGCGCCAGCCCTCCGGCCTGGGGTGCTCGAAATGCACCTCCTCCGGCATCCAGCCGGGACCGAGGCAGGCGCGCACCACATTGGCGAACATGCCCATGGTCAGCTCGGCATCCTGCCGCCGCTCGACGATGCCGCCGTCGAGGATGCGGTATTCCAGCCGCAGCAGCTCGCCCTCGCGGACGAAGCGGGTCTCGGTCGCCTGCTGGTGGAAGGGAAACAGCCGGGCCAGATGCTCCAACGCCGCCCCCAGCGTCGGCGCGGCCAGCGCGATGGAGCCGATCAGCCCCAGCATCTCCGGCTGGAACTGGCGGCCGAACAGCAGGCCGAAATTGTCGTTGCCGGTTTCCGCCGCCGCCTCCTCCATCATCGCCACATAGGCGCCGAGGTCGAGCGCCAGCGTCGGCTGGCCCAGCGCCCGCTCCTCCACCCCGGCGCGCAGGAACACCCGGTCGGCGCAGCCGCCCTGCGCGGCGATGAAGCCGGAAACCCCGCAAGCCGCCGCGGCCAGGATGTTGTGCTGCACAGTTCCTGTGCGGCGGTCGGCAGTCTGCCCAATCTTCGGTCGGTGCGGCGTCATGACACAGCCTCTCGCAGCCGGTTTGCCGCAACGCAGCAAACATCATGCCGTTCTCAAGCCTGCCAGAGACCGCTCAGGTCGTGAATTGTACGATATGCCTACGATTCCGGGATGGGCGTGCCGCTGGTATCAGTTGTTGCGGCCGAAGTCGGACCCGCGCGCCGGCTCCTTGAAATAGAACATGTCCCGGTCGAAGGTGACGTCGGTGCGCGGGTTGAGCAGCGCCACCTCGGTGGTCAGTCCCTGGGCATCCAGCACCCGCCATTTGCGCAGCTGGAAGGGGCGGTCCTCGAACACCAGCGTCAGGGTGCCCTTGCCGGGATCCTTGGTTTCCAGCAGGCTGACCTCGATCACGCCGGGGGCCTGGAAGACCTCGGTGACGGTGACGTCGCCCGACAGGCGGATGGTCTTGCGCAGGATGAAGTCGGCGAGCGTCGAACCGATGGGCGCGCTCGACTGCTGGCGCATCTCGCCGTCCCAATAGAAGACGAAGCTGCCGTCGGCGACGATGAAATCCTTCAGCGGCCGGTCATACTCCAGCCGCATCTTTCCCGGCCGCGACAGATAGAAGGTGCCGGTCGCCTGCCGGCCGTTGGGAGCCACCTGCAGGAACTTCGACTGGAGATTGACGATCCCGTTCAGATACTCCTCCACCTTGGCGACGGTGGCCTCGTCCTGCGCCGTCAGCGCGACGGGGACCGCCGGCGCGGCGATCGCGGCGGAGGCGGCGAACACGGCCGGAAGCGTGGCCGCAAGAGGGGCCAGCAGCGCGGCGGACAGCAGGGCGGCGGAAAGGCGGCGAAGCACGGTCTTCATCCTCGGTCTTTCAGGAGCTTCGGTCGTTCGGCGCCCGGATCCCATTGGGCGACGAGGCGGACATAAGGCGTCCGCCCCCCGCTGCCAAGGACCACCGACGGAGATGAGCCGGGGAAGGAAGGATCAGAGCGGCAGCCCGCGGATCATCCGCGGCAGGTCGCCCACCACCCCCATGGCGTGCTTCATGAAGAAGCGCTTGACCGGCGGCAGCCGGTTGATCACCGCCATCCCCAGGTCGCGCGCCAGCTTCACCGGCGGGATGCTGTTGGAGAACAGATGGACCAGCCCGTCGCACACCGCGGCCAGCAGCACGGTGTCGAAGCGGCGCCAGCGCTGGAAGCGCGCCAGCACCTCCGGCCCGCCGACATCCAGCCCCAGCCGGTAGGCGTCGACCACCACCTCGGCCAGCGCCGCCACGTCGCGCATGCCGAGGTTCAGCCCCTGCCCGGCGATCGGGTGGATGGCATGGGCGGCCTCGCCCACCAGCGCCAGCCGGTCGGCGACGAAGCGCTCGGCCAGCAGCACCGACAGCGGCCACGCCTCGCGCCGGGTCAGCAGCGAGATCTCGCCGAGATAGCCGCCGGACCGCCGGGTCAGTTCGTCGATGAACTGGTCCTCGGGCAGCTTCAGGTAGGTGTCGACCAGCGAGGTCTTCTCGCTCCACACGATGGAACAGCGGTTGTCGGTCATCGGCAGCACGGCGAAGGGGCCGTTGGGCAGGAAATGCTCGACCGCGACGCCCTTGTTCGGCTCGGAATGGCGGATGGTGCAGATGATGGCGCTCTGGTCGTAGGACCAGCGCCTCACCTTGATCCCGGCGCTGTCGCGCGCCAGCGACCGCCGGCCGTCGGCGCCGACCAGCAGCCGGCCGCGCACCGTGCGCCCGTCGGCCAGCCGCACCGACACGCCGGTCCGCGTGCGCTCCACCGTGATCGCCTTGGCCGGCGCCAGATGGACCAGCCCCGGCAGCTCGGCCGAGCGGGTGAACAGGGCGCTGCGGATGTCCTTGTTGTCCAGGATCCAGCCGAAGGGCTGGTGCGTGCCCTCCATCGCCAGTTCGGTGTGGTCATAGTGGATGAACAGCGGCGAGAACTGGTCGGCGATGCGGATGTCCAGCATCGGCCCGGCCCGCTCGGCCATGTGGTGCCAGACCCCCGCCGACTCCAGCACCATCTTCGAGGCGTAGGAGATCGCGGTGGTGCGGATGTCGAAGCCGTGGCTCTCCATGCGCTCGGGGCTGTCCTGGTCGATGCAGACCACCGGCACGCCGGCGCTGGCGAGCGCCGCCGCCATGGTCAGCCCGGCCAGACCGCCGCCCAGCACCACGACCTCGGTGGTGATGTCGCCGCCCTGCGGGGGGACGGACGCTTTGCCCGATTCGGTGCCAGATACGGCCATGATGCTCGTTGCCCTCTCGCCTCTGCATGGCGCGGCAGTCAACCGGTCCCGAAAACCGGACGGGTCCGGACCGGGCGGCGCCGCGCGCGATCAAACAATTGTCCCATGGCGGCGTCCTGTCCAGTGTCCTGTCCGGGCGCCGCCCCGGCAACCCGGGCCGGCCATGCCCGACTGGCGGCCGGATGGATCATAAATGGTCGTATTTTAGGCACATGATGGCTTTTTGAGCGCCCAATCAGCAGGCACATCCCGGTTGCCGCGGCGGATTTCAACCGGCACGATTCTTGTAGTCATTGCTTTTTGCGGTCGACGCGAACAGGCTTGGCCATCGGCGGGAGGACGGGACGGCGTTTGGCCGGACCGGAACCGCAACGGGGCGGCCACAGCCTCATCCGCGGCCGGAACAACGCTTTAAGGGGAAGCCACATGAAACTGGTTATGGCCATCATCAAGCCGTTCAAGCTGGACGAAGTGCGCGAGGCGCTGACTTCGCTCGGGATCCAGGGCCTGACCGTCAGCGAGGTCAAGGGCTTCGGCCGCCAGAAGGGCCAGACGGAAATCTACCGCGGCGCCGAATATTCGGTGAGCTTCCTGCCCAAGGTGAAGGTGGAGGTCGCCGTCTCCGACGACCAGTACGAGCAGGTGGTCGAGGCGATCCAGAAGGCCGCCAACACCGGCCGCATCGGCGACGGCAAGATCTTCGTCCTGGAGATCGCGCAGGCCGTGCGCATCCGCACCGGAGAAACCAACTCCGAGGCGCTGTAAGGCCGACGGCGACGGCGGGTCCGCTCCTCATCCGGGCGGGGACGGACCCGGCCGGCGCGCATCCGCGCGCCCGCCGTCCAGGGTCAGCCCGCTGGGGTCAGCCCGCCGCGGCCGGATCGCCTGAAACGGCACCGGGAACGGCAAAGGCATCCGCCGCCAGCGCGCGGGCATAATCGCGCACATCCGCCGGCCAGTCCGCCGTCAGACCATCGAACAGCAAGCGATCGGCCGCATAGAGCGCCCGCACCGCCTCCTCATAGCCCGGCCGGTCGCCGGCCAGGGCCGACATCACGCAATAGGCGGCCTCCTGCGCGCGGCGCATGCGGTCCTTCGCCTCCCCCTCCTTGCGCGCCTCGTCCACCAGCTTGCGCAGCGCCACCGACGCCCCGCCGGGCTGGGCGTTCAGCCAATCCCAATGCCGCGGCAGCAGCGTCACCTCCCGCGCCACCACCCCCAGCTTCGGCCGTCCCGGCCCGCGCGGCGTATGCGGAGCAGCAAGCTCCCCGCCGGTTTCCCGCAAATCCAGATCGACGGCCCGCCCGGTCGCGTCGTCGAAGACCAGGACCAGCGGCCCGTCCGGCTCCGCGGCAAGCGCCGTCCGCAGCGCCCGCGCGACGGACGGCGCATCTCCGGCGGCAAGGCGACGGTCGCCGCGGAAGGCGGTGCAAGGGGTTTCGGCGGTGACGGACATGGGCTGGCCTCCGGTTGTGACGCCGTCTTTTTACCCGGATGAAAACCGGGAGTCAATATCACCCGGATAAAATAAGCCGCCCTGCCGGCCGCGGCCTGTGACCGTTCGGCCACCGGTCCCGCCCGCCGGGTTCTGGGTGCTTGTGCCCCCCGGGCGGCGCCGATAGGATCGGCCGCGCATGAGATGCGGCCGCTCCCCGATTGGCCGGGGCGCGGCATCCGGGGTGGGAAGAGGGTTCCGGTCGTCATGGTCCTTGCCGATTTCAGCGTCAACAGCGGTGCCGTCTTCACCGAGGCGATCGGGAACGACCGGCTCGACCGGCTGACCGATTATCCCTTCACCCGGCTGGCCAACCTGCTGGCGCCGATCACGCCGCGGGCCAACGTCGCCCCGATCCTGCTGACGGTGGGCGAGCCGCAGCACACCCCGCCGGCGATCATCGACGAGACGCTGCGCGCCAACAGCGCCGGCTGGGGCAAATACCCGCCGGTCGGCGGCACGCCGGAATTCCGCGCAGCGGCCGGCGACTGGCTGACCCGCCGCTACGAACTGCCTGCCGGGCTGCTGCATGCCGACAGCTCGATCCTGCCGCTGTCCGGCACGCGCGAGGCGCTGTTCATGCTGGCCCTGCTGGCGGTGCCGACGCAGAAGGCCGGGCGGCAGCCGGCGGTGCTGATGCCCAACCCCTTCTATGCGCCCTACGAGGGGGCGGCGGTGATGGCGGGGGCGGAGCCGGTATTCCTGGCCGCGACGCGCGAGACCGGTTTCCTGCCCGACCTCGACGCCCTGGCGCCGGAGCTGCTGGAGCGCACGGCGCTGTTCTACCTGTGCACGCCCGGCAATCCGCAGGGGGCGGCGGCCACGCCGGCCTATCTCGCCAAGGCGATCGGGCTGGCGCGGCAGTACGGCTTCGTGCTGGCGGTCGACGAATGCTATGCCGAGATCTGGCTGGACGCCCCGCCGGTCGGCGCGCTCCAGGTCGCGGCCGGCATGCCGCAGCAGGACGGCAAGCCCTGGGCCAACCTGCTGGTCTTCCACTCCCTGTCCAAGCGGTCGAGCGCGGCCGGCATGCGCTCCGGCTTCGTCGCCGGCGACCCGGCGCTGATCGGGCGCTTCTCCCGCCTGCGCAGCTACGGCTGCGCCGGCATGCCGCTGCCGATCCTGGCGGCCAGCACCGCGCTGTGGCGCGACGAGGCGCATGTGGAGGAGAACCGCGCCGCCTATCGCGCCAAGTTCGCGGCGGCGGAGGCCGAGCTGGGCGGCCGCTACGGCTATTACCGCCCGGCCGGCGGCTTCTTCCTGTGGCTTGACGTCGGCAACGGCGAGGAGGCGGCCAAGCGGCTGTGGGCGGAGGGGGCGGTCCGCGTGCTGCCCGGCGCCTACCTGTCGCGCAGCAATCCGGGCGAGCCGAACCCCGGCGACGCCTATATCCGCGTGGCGCTGGTCGAGAGCGCCGATACCGTCGCCCAGGCCTGCGCCTCGATCGTCCGCATTCTCGGCTGACCCGATCCAGGTTGGCCCAAGTCCGATTGACCGGCCCGCCCGGTTTTCCGCCCGTCTCCACGGTTTCTGCAGCACGAGGTTCCGTCCCATGGCCCGACCCGCCGGCCCTTCCTCCGCGCGCCCCCGGCCCAGCCTGGGGCGGACCGCCGCCGGCCCACGCAAGGGCGGGTCCCGCGACGGCGGCAAGGAGGCTGGTAAGGAGACGGGCAAGGATCCGGGTCGGGACCGCCTGCGCGCCGGCCGCGGCCGGGCGGAGAAGCCCCCCTTCTTCTCCCCGGCCATGCGCGCCTTCGTCGTCGCCCGCGCCCGCGAGGCGATGGGGTTCGTGCTGGGGCTGTTCGGCCTGCTGCTGATGGTGCTGCTGGGCAGCTACGACCCGCAGGACGCTTCGCTGAACTCGGTCCCCGCCGCATCGGGGGGCACGCACAATCTGTTCGGCACCCCCGGCGCCTATGTCGCCGACCTGCTGATCCAGTCGCTGGGCTGGGCCTCCTTCGTCATCGCGCTGGTGCCGATGTTCTGGGGCTGGCGCCTGGGGGCGCAGCGCCGGCTGGGCAACCCGCTGTTCCGCACCGTGCTGGCGCTGTGGGGCGTGATCCTGGGATCGATGGCGCTGGCCGGCCTGACCGACGCCTCGACCGACCCGCTGGCCCCGCTGCCCGGCGGCAGCATCGGCCAGGTCCTGCTGCGCGGCGTCGGCAACCTGTTCGGGGCGGAACCGATGGTGGCGACCGCCGCCGCGGTCGGTGCCGGGCTGGTGCTGTTCCTGGCCGCCGGCCTGTCGATCGGCGAATGGATCGCCAGCTTCCGCGCGCTCGGCCGCGGCAGCGTGAACGGCGTCCGCCTGATCCGCCAGGGAACCCGCAACGGCATCGACGCCCTGCACCGCCATGGGCGCAACGCGGCGCAGGCCGCGGTGCAGACCGCCTCGATCGCCGTGGACGACGCGCTGCGCGGCGACGGCGCCCCCAAGCGCGACCGGCCCCGCTTCGACGATGCCGTGCGCGTCGACCCGCTCCCCCCCGCCGGCCTCGATGCAAGTCCACCCCCGTCGCCCCCTCCGTCGGCCGGCCCGGCCTCCGCCGGGCAGGGCACCGACAACCGGCCGCTGCGCCCGATCCCGGTCATCGCCCCGCCGAAATCCACCGCGTCCGAACGCGAGGCCGCAAGGACCGACCCGCGCCAGCCTCGGCTGCCGCTGGGCGAGGAGGACGGCCCGCCGGGCTACGAGCTGCCGCCGCTCGACCTGCTGCAGGTACCGCCCGCCGGCATCCGCGGCGAACAGCTCGACGAGACGGCGCTGCAACGCAACGCCGGCCAGCTCGAAGGGGTGCTCGGCGATTTCGGCGTGCGCGGCGAGATCCAGAAGGTCCATCCCGGCCCGGTCGTCACCCTGTACGAGCTGGAGCCGGCGCCCGGCACCAAATCCTCGCGCGTCATCGGCCTGGCCGACGACATCGCCCGCTCGATGAGCGCGGTGTCGGTCCGCGTCGCCGTGGTGCCCGGCCGCAACGTCATCGGCATCGAGCTGCCGAACGCAAAGCGCGAGACCGTGCTGCTGCGCGAGCTGATGGCGGCGGACGGCTTCGACAAGCATGGCGGCAAGCTGGCGCTGGCGCTCGGCAAGGACATCGGCGGCCAGCCGGTGGTCGCCGACCTCGCCCGCTTCCCCCATCTGCTGGTCGCCGGCACCACCGGCTCGGGCAAGTCGGTGGCGATCAACACCATGATCCTGTCGCTGCTCTACCGGCTGCCGCCGGAGCGCTGCCGCTTCATCATGATCGACCCCAAGATGCTGGAACTGTCGGTCTACGAGGGCATCCCCCATCTGCTGACCCCCGTCGTCACCGACCCCAAGAAGGCGGTGGTCGCGCTGAAA
Organism: Azospirillum thiophilum; assembly: GCF_001305595.1. Classification (NCBI taxonomy): domain Bacteria; kingdom Pseudomonadati; phylum Pseudomonadota; class Alphaproteobacteria; order Rhodospirillales; family Azospirillaceae; genus Azospirillum; species Azospirillum thiophilum. The sequence continues at coordinate 149,342 of NZ_CP012404.1, read as the reverse complement.
TGGACGGTGCGGGAGATGGAGGACCGCTACCGCAACATGTCCAAGCTGGGGGTGCGCAACATCGAGGGCTACAACGCCCGCCTGCGCGAGGCGCGCGAGGGCGGCGAATCGCTGACCCGCCGCGTCCAGACCGGCTTCGACCCCGACACCGGCAAGCCGCTGTTCGAGGAACAGCCGCTCGACCTCACCGAGCTGCCCTACATCGTCGTCATCGTCGACGAGATGGCCGACCTGATGCTGGTGGCCGGCAAGGACATCGAGGCGGCGATCCAGCGCCTCGCCCAGATGGCGCGCGCCGCCGGCATCCACCTGATCATGGCGACGCAACGTCCCTCGGTCGACGTCATCACCGGCACCATCAAGGCCAACTTCCCGACCCGCATCAGCTTCCAGGTGACGTCGAAGATCGACAGCCGCACCATCCTGGGCGAACAGGGCGCCGAACAGCTTCTCGGCCAGGGCGACATGCTCTACATGGCCGGCGGCGGCCGCATCACCCGCGTCCACGGCCCCTTCGTCTCCGACCACGAGGTCGAGCAGATCGTCCGCTTCCTCAAGGCGCAGGGCGAGCCCAACTATGTCGACGCCATCCTGGAGGACGAGGAGGGCGGCGAGTCCGTCGACGACGGCGGCCTGCCGGGCTCCGGCGGCGGCTCGGGCGACGACCTCTACGACAAGGCGGTGGCGGTGGTCTGCCGCGAGCGCAAGGCGTCGACCAGCTTCATCCAGCGCCAGCTGCGCATCGGCTACAACTCCGCCGCCCGCCTGATCGAGCGGATGGAGACCGAAGGGGTGGTCAGCAAGCCCAACCACTCCGGCAAACGCGAGGTTCTGGCCCGCAACATCGATGAGTGAGTGTTTTTTCCCGGCCCGTTGACAGCGGCGGGGTGCGGCACCAATATCGGGGGTAGGCGGGCCGGGGACTGCAATTCCCCGGTCCGCCCGCCCGATCTTAGTGCATCAGAAGGTCAAGCAGCCGCTTGACGATCTCCAGCACCAGGATCAGGAGAGTGAGGAAGCGTTCCATCCTCAAACCCTCCGTTCGTGCGGCGGCGATGGCGGCCCTCCCGCCATCGCGTCCGCCCGCGCACTATGGCGCAGGCGGAAACGCCCGAAAACGGGAAATTCATACGGATTTATTCTTTTCCTGATTGCAAGCGGCGCCGTCAGCGCCGCAAGGGCACCAGCGATCCCAGCAGGAACAGCGCCGCCGCGGCCACCACCACGCTCGGCCCGGCCGGCAAATCCCAGTTCAGCGAGGCCAGCAGCCCGGCCACGACCGCCGCCACGCCGATGACCGAAGCCAGCGCCGCCATCGTTTCCGGCGTGCGGGCGAAGCGGCGGGCCGCCGCCGCCGGAATGATCAGCAACGACGTGATCAGCAGGATGCCGACGATCTTCATGGCGATGGCGATCACCAGCGCGATCAGCAGCATGAAGGCCAGCCGCAGGGCGTCGACCGGCATGCCCTCCACCCGCGCCAGATCCTCGTCGACCGTCACCGCCAGCAGCCGGCGCCACAACAGCGCCAGCCCACCCAGCGCCACCGCCCCGCCGCCATAGATCGCCATCAGGTCGCTGCCGGTCACCGACAGGATGTCGCCGAACAGATAGGCCATCAGGTCGATGCGCAGCGTCTCCAGGAAGGCCAGCGTCACCAGCCCCAGCGACAGCGACCCGTGCGACAGGATCCCCAGCAGCGTGTCGGCCGCGAGCGTGCGCCGCCGCTGCAGGGCGACCAGTGCCAAGGCCAGCGCCACGCACACCGCCATCACCCCCACCATCGGGTTGACGCCCAGCAGGAAGCCCAGCGTCACCCCCAGCAGGGCCGAATGGGCCAGCGTGTCGCCGAAATAGGCCATCCGCCGCCACACCACGAAGGAGCCAAGCGGCCCGGCCAGCAGGGCGATGCCGCCGCCGGCCAGCAGCGCGCGAACCACGAAATCATCCATGGCAGCAGCCCCCGTCATGGTCATGCACGACCTTGCCGTCCTCGGCATGGGCGTGGTCGTGGTGGTGCAGGTAGACAGCGAGATCGGCGGCATGGCCGCCGAACAGGGCATGGTATTCCGGATGCCGGCTGACATCCTCCGGCCGGCCGGAACAGCAGACATGCCCGTTCAGGCAAATCACCCGGTCGGTGCGCGCCATCACCGTGTGCAGGTCGTGGCTGACCAGCAGGACGCCGCAGCCGCGGCGCTGCCGCACCTGGGCGATGCGGTGGAACAGCTCGGCCTGCCCATGGACGTCGACCGCCTGGTCCGGCTCGTCCAGCACCAGCAGGTCAGGCTCGCCCAGCAGGGCGCGGGCCAGCAGCACCCGCTGCATCTCGCCGCCGGAGATGGTCTGCACGGCCGAATCGGCGAGCCGCGCCACCCCGGCCTCCTCCAGCGCCGCCTCCACCCGCTCGGCGGTCACCGGCCGCCACAGCGCCAGGAACCGGCGCACGGTCAGCGGCAGCGTCTGGTCCACCGCCAGCTTCTGCGGCATGTAGCCGACGCGCAGCCCCGGACGCCGCAGCACCCGCCCGCCGCCGGGCGCCACCAGCCCCAGCACCGCGCGCACCAGCGTCGTCTTGCCGGCGCCGTTGGGACCGATCAGCGTCACCACCTCCCCCGGCTGGACGGCGACGTTGACGCGGTCCAGCACGGTGCGGCGGCCGAAGCGGACGGTCAGGTCCTCGGTCCAGGCGAGCGGGCCGGCAAACAGGTCGCTGTCGAGCTGGTCGGATTTATCGCGCTGCGGGCTGGATATTGACATGTTACGTTATAACGTGACACCAGTTGAGCATGGCTTCCCTATGCGCTGAAATCCAGCAGCCTGTCCAGCAAGTCGAGAGGATCCCTCCCATGCGCCTCAACGCGCTGTCCGCCGCCCTCCTGTCCGCCCTGTTCGTCTCCCCGGCGCTGCCGGCATTGGCCGATGCGCCGAAAGTGGTGGTGTCGATCAAGCCGATCCATTCGCTGGTCGCCGCGGTCATGCAGGGCGTCGGCGAACCGGCGCTGCTGGTGCGCGGCGGCGCCTCGCCGCACAGCTACGCGATGAAGCCATCGGACGCCAAGGCGCTGTCGGCCGCGGACCTCGTCGTCTGGGTCGGGCCGGAGCTGGAAAGTTTCCTGGAAAAGCCGCTGAAGGCCAACGCCCCGAAGGCCAGGCTGCTGACCCTGATGGAGCTGAAGGGGCTGACCCTGCTGGAAAGCCGCGAGGGCGGGGCGTGGGAGGCCCACGACCATGGCCATGAGAGCCACGACCATAAGGGCCACGACCACAAGGCGCATGACCACAAGGACCATGACCACGGTGACGAGCATGAGGAGCTGAACAGCCACATCTGGCTCGATCCCGCCAATGCCCGCGCCATCGTCGTCGCGACGGCGGAGGCGCTCGCCGCCCGCGATCCCGCCGATGCCGAGGCCTACCGCACCAACGCCGACCGCACGCTCCAGGCGCTCGACGCGCTGGACGCCGAGTTGAAGGCGACGCTGGCGCCGCTGAAGGACAAGCCCTTCGTCGTCTTCCACGACGCCTACCAGTATTTCGAGGCGCGCTACGACCTGTCGGCGGTTGGCTCGATCACCGTCAGCCCGGACCGCCGTCCTTCAGCCAAGCGGCTGTCGGCGATCCGCGCCAAGATCGGCGGGCTGGGCGCCGCCTGCGTCTTCGCCGAGCCGCAGTTCGAGCCGGCGCTGGTCCAGACCGTGGTCGAGGGCACCAAGGCCAAGACCGGCGTGCTCGACCCCGAAGGGGCCGATCTGGCGGAGGGCGTGGCGCTCTACCCCACCCTGCTGCGCAACCTCGCCGCATCGCTGCGCGGCTGCCTTGGCGCTTAAGCCGGGGCGGAGCCTGTGCTAAACCGCTGGCAGCGGGGAAGCCCGGTTCCGGATGCTCGAACAAGGGATGTGCGTCATGAAGATCGGTATCGTCGGCTGCGCGGGGCGCATGGGGCAGATGCTGGTGCGCGAGATCGCGGCCACCGCGGGCTGCACGCTGGCCGGCGGGACCGAACGGACGGGCGGCCCGGCGCTGGGCAAGGATCTGGGCCTGCTGGCCGGCATCGACCCGCTGGGCGTCGCCGCCATCGACGATCCGGTCGCGCTGTTCGCCCAGTCGGACGCGGTGATCGACTTCACCAGCCCCGACGCGACCGAACTCCATGCTGCGCTCGCCGCCCAGTCGGAAACCGTGCTGGTCGTCGGCACCACCGGCCTGAACCCGTCGCAGCAGGCGGCCGTCGCCACCGCCGCCACCCACACCGCCATCGTCCAGTCGCCGAACATGTCGCTCGGCGTCAACCTGCTGCTGGCGCTGGTCGAACAGGTGGCCCACACGCTGGGCGACGATTTCGACATCGACATCCTGGAGATGCACCACCGCCGCAAGGTGGATGCGCCCTCGGGCACCGCGCTCGGCCTCGGCCGGGCGGCGGCAGCCGGGCGCGGCGTCGCGCTGGAGGATGTCTGGCAGAAGGTCCGCGACGGCCACACCGGCGCCCGCCCGGCCGGCGAGATCGGCTTCGCCACACTGCGCGGCGGCGACGTGATCGGCGACCACACCGTGATGTTCGCCGGCGACGGCGAGCGGATCGAGCTGACCCACAAGGCGTCCGGCCGCCAGATCTACGCCAAGGGCGCCGTCCGCGCCGCCCTGTGGGCCCAGGACAAGACGCCGGGCCTCTATACCATGCGGAACGTGCTGGGGGTCTGATACCAGGGTCAGAAAGTTCTGGCTTCTGACCCTGGTATCGGCCGCGACGGCGGCCGCGCGGGCCCATGCCCGCGAAGCCAAGGCCCGCGGACGTGGGCCGCCCGGCGTCTGAGGGGCCGGAAAGTGCCGACCAAAGGTCGGAACTTTCCGGTACTGGTATGCCCCCCCGGCACGCAAAAGCCTCGCGTCACGCCGTCCGTTTCCAGGCGACGGTCAGCAGGCCGGCGCCCATCAGCAGCGACCCGCCGACCCGGTTGACGGTGCGCTGCACCGACGGCGTCCGCACCGCGCGGCGTGCCGCCGAGGCCAGCAGGGCATAGCCGGCGGCGTTCAGCGTCGCCAGCACCAGGAAGGTCGCCTCCATCACCACCATCTGCCCAGCCAGCGGCCGGCCGGTGTCGAGGAACTGCGGCAGGAAGGCGACGAAGAAGACGATGCTCTTCGGGTTCAGCGCGGTGACGGCGTAGGTGTGCAGCATCATGCGCCAGGGCCGCACCGGCTGATCGTCGGCCACCGCCTCGCCGGTCCCGACCGGCGCCCGCCACAGCTTGAGGCCGAGATAGACCAGATAGGCCGCCCCCGCCCATTTCAGCAGGGTGAACAGCGCCGCCGAGGTCGACAGCAGCACGCCCAGCCCAAGCATCGAGGCGGTCATGGCGGTGAAGTCGCCGAGCGCCACCCCGGCCACCGTCGCCATGGCCGAGCGCCGGCCATGGCCCAGCGCGTAGGAAACGACGATCAGCACCGTCGGGCCGGGGATCATCAGCATGACGGCGGAGGCGGCGGCAAAGGCGAGCCACAGTTCGGGCGACATCGGGCGGGTCTCCAGTTCGGCAAAGACCCGCCCATCAATCCACAGCAGCCCGCCCCATGCAACTGGGGAGTGCGATCAAATCCGCCGCAGTGGTCGCCGGGCACTCCACAGCCCGGCCAGGAAGGGCAGCGCCAGCAGGACCTGCAGGCCGGCCCAGCCCAGCGCCTCCCAGTTCGGGCGGCTCCAATCGACCTCGTGCAGGGCCTCCATGAAGGGCAGCTGGCCGTAGATCAGCGATTCGAGCGGCACGAAGCCTTCGGCAAGCACGGTCAGCAGCGCGGCCAGCAGCAGGCCGAAGGCCAGCGCCGCTTCGACCGGCAGGCGGCGGACGGCGCCGCACAGGCCGCGCGGCCCGCCATCGTCGTCGGTGGCGGCGGCGGGCACCGCCGGGCGGAACAGGCCGGCGATGCCGAGCGCATCTCGGACCCCGGTCCCCACCGGCCGGCGGGCGGCGCGGACCAGCCCAAGCGCCGGCAGGGCCAGCGCCGGGATCAGCAGGTAGGGGTTGGGGAAGTCGCGGTAACGGCCGTCATAGACGATCAGCAGCGACCAGACCAGCGCCACCGCGCCCAGCGCCACGGCGCTCCACCGCCCCACCCGCTCGGTGCGGGTCAGGGCAGGGCGGGCGTGGCGCAGGCCGACCAGCGGCTCGCGCGCCAGACCGCCGCTCGCCAGCGTGCGATGGGCGGTCAGCAGCACCGCCAGCGCCAGCGCCGCGGTCAGCGCCAGCATGGCGATGGCCAGCGTCGTGTCCTGCCAGTAATGCTTGCCGTGGGCGGCGACGAAGGCGGCGCGGACATAAAGAGTGGACAGCGCCTGGGCCAGCAGGATCAGCACGGCCCAGCCGGTGCCCGGCAGGTGGCGGCGCAACAGCGCCAGCCCGCCCAGCAGCACCAGCGCCAGCCCGCTGGAGACCGCGAACAGCCAGGGCCACGCCACATTGCCGACCACCGGCCCAGCCAGCGAGAATTTCGGCGAGCGGTCGGCATTGTAGAGGCCCCAATGGCCGCCGACGGTGCCCTCGAGCTTGGCCTTCCATTCCTGGTCGAAGGCCTCGATGACGTTGTAGTCGAAGCCCTCCTGCTCGGCCATGCGGACGAAGGCGTTGACGAAGGTAGCCTTGTTGACCAGCCCGGGCACCGCGGCGCCGCGCGACCGCCCCGCGGTCGGCCAGCCGGTCTCGCCGACCAGGATCGGTTTGCCGGGAAAGCGCTGGGCGATGATGCGGTAGCTGTGGCGGATGCGCTCGGTCGCGCCCTCGACGCCGGCCGGCACATCCTCCCAATAGGGCAGCAGATGGATGGTCAGGTAGTCGACGTGATCCGCGATCTGCGGGTATTTCAGCCACCACTCCCACACGTCGGCATAGGACACCGGCTGTTTCACCGCCGCCTTGACCCGGTCGATGTAGCCGGTGACCTGCTCCGGCGTCAGCTCGCGCCGCAGCAGCACCTCGTTGCCGACGATGACGCGGGTGATGACGTCGGGATAGCGGTTGGCGAGGTCGATCAGCGAGGCGATCTCCGCCTCGTTCTTCTCGGTCTTGGAGGACAGCCACGCCCCCATGGTGACCTGGATGCCATGCTTGCGCGCCAGTTCCGGCACCACCTGCAAGCCTTCCAGCGAGGTGTAGGTGCGCACACCGGCGACCTGCGGCGCCAGCGCCGCCAGATCCTCCTCGATCTGGGCGGTGGTCGGGAAGACCTGGGTCAGCGGGCTCTGGCCGTCGCGGAAGGGGGCGAAGGACACGCTGCGCAGCTTGCCGCCCGGCGGCGGATCGAGCGGCACCGGCCGGTTCGGCAGGGACCAGACGGCGAGATTCGCGAGGCCGGCGACGAGGATCGCGGCAAGGATGAGGATCGGGCGCATGGGCGGGATGTCTACACCAAAGGCTCGGCGGTTTGAACGGCGACGGTCGCACCAACAGGCCGGACGGCGTTTTTATTCACCGGCCCCGCCATGAAAATGGGCGCGCCCCCCAAAGGAGGCGCGCCCGCCAGTCGGTCAAGGATTGAGTGACGTGCCTTCGTCACAGAGCGGTAAACGTGCGGAAGCGGGGATTATTCCGGAAAGGGCCGTGACATTATGTGGACGCCCGCGTGCCCCCTCCCCATCCCTCCCCCGCTCTCGGCCGGCCGAAGGCCGGTCCGATCGCGGGAGAGGGGGCAGGATTTTTGCGAAGGTGCAGCGGAGTTCCCTCTCCCGCAAAGCGGGGGAGGGTCAGGGAGGGGGCATCGTCAGCCGACACCCCCCTCCACCCTCACCGCTCGACGAACGCCTTCTCGATGACGAAGCCGCCCGGCTCGCCGTTGGTGCCCATGAAGAAGCCGCGGCGCTCCATCATTGCGGTGGTCTCGGCCAGCATGGCCGGGCTGCCGCAGATCATCACCCGGTCCTTCTCGGCATCGAGCTCCGGCAGGCCCAGGTCGCTGTACAGCTGGCCGGTCTCCATCAGCGTGGTCAGCCGGCCCTGGTTGCGGAAGGGCTCGCGCGTCACGGTCGGGTAGTACAGCAGCTTCTCCTTCACCTGCTCGCCGAAGAACTCGTTCTCCGGCAGGGCGTTGTGGATCAGCTCGTCATAGGCCAGCTCGGCCACCGTGCGGGTGCCGTGGGTCAGGATCACCCGGTCGAACTTCTCGTACATCTCCGGGTCCTTGATGATGCTGAGGAACGGCGCCAGGCCGGTGCCGGTGCTCAGCAGATACAGGTTCCGCCCGGGAAGCAGGTTGTCGGTGATCAGCGTGCCGGTCGCCTTGCGGTTCACCAGCAGCGTGTCGCCTTCCTTCAGGTGCTGCAGGCGCGAGGTCAGCGGGCCGTCCTGCACCTTGATGCTGAAGAACTCCAGCGTCTCCTCGTAATGGGCGCTGACCAGGCTGTAGGCGCGCAGCAGGGGCCGGCCGTTGACCTCCAGCCCGATCATGGTGAACTGCCCCGGCAGGAAGCGGAAGGACGGATCGCGCGTGGTGGTGAAGCTGAACAGCGTGTCGGTCCAGTGGTGAACGGTCAGCACGCGTTCTTTGATCAAGTTGCTCATGGGGGCGTTCCAAAACCTGCAGTGCCAAGTCGATCTTGGCGGCGTTAAATGCCGATGTCCGGGACGCTGCGTTCAGGTGGCCGATGCACGGGTGACAAGCGGAGCTGCCGCGACGCAACGGCCGGACCCTATCAACAAAGCCGGCCGAAGGCCATGGGTTTATACCAGTCATTTGACGGGCTTTCCGGCAAACAACACAGTCTTTGCCGTACAACATTGATCCCGGTCAATCCGCCGCCTATTCGGCACTGGGCGGGGCGAACAGGTAGGGGGAGAGGCCGCGCAGGTTCTCGTCGACGATAAGCCGATGATTCAGCGGCGGGAACGCCCGCTGCGAACAGTCCAGCCGCGGGCAGAGCCGGCAATTCACCCCGATCGGCGTCGCCGCCTCGGTGTTGGACAGGTCGAAACCGTCCGCATAGGTGACTTGCGCCGCATGCTGGACGTCGCAGCCAAGCGCGACGGCGAATTGCTGGGGCGGGCTGCGGTGGCCGCCGCCGGCCTTCACCACCGTGCGGGCGATGGAGAAATAGGCGGTGCCGTCCGGCATCTCCGCCACCTGGCTGTGGATCTTGCCCGGCGTGCGGAACGCCTCGTAGACGATCCAGCGCGGGCAGCCGCCGCCGAAGCGCGCCAGATGGAAGCCGCCGCCGGAAAAGCGCTTCGACACGTTGCCGGCGCTGTCGACCCGCATGAAGAAGAAGGGCACGCCCTTGGCCCCCGGCCGGTGCAGCGTGGTCAGCCGGTGGCAGACCTGCTCGAAGGAGGCGTCGAAGCGCCGCCGCAGGATCTCGATGTCGTAGCGGAGCTGGGTCGCCGCCTCGTGGAAGCGGGCATAGGGCATCAGCACCGCCGCGGCGAAGTAATTGGCCAGCCCGATGCGGGCCAGCCGCCGCGCCTCGTCCCCCGACAGGGCGGCGGCGTCGACGATGCCGTTCAGCAGGTCGCGGTGGCGCAGCAGCGCGATCTGGCAGGCGAGCTGGAAGGTGCGGCCCGACGGCGCCAGCATCTCCGACAGCAGGATGCGCCGGCTGTGGCGGTCGAAACGGCGCACGGCATAGCCCATCACCTCCGACGGCAGCAGGCGGACGCGGACGCTGTGCTGGGTGTTCAGCCAGTCGGCCAGCCCGCGGTAGAGGTCGCCGCGCTCCAGCCTGCCGTCCTGCCACAGCGCCTCGGCCGCCGCCTCCAGCTCGGGGAAATGGTTGGAGTGGGCCTGGAACAGGTCGCGCACCTCGTCCTGCGGGAAGCCGGTGTTCTGCACCAGATGCAGCTTCTCGCGGTCGGCCACCCGCTCCGCCAGCGCCTGGAGGTCGTCGCGCGCGCCGCGGAAGCCGCGGTAGAGCGCCACCACCGCCTGCCCCAGCGTCGGCGCCACCGCCGCCAGCTCGCGGAAATCCTGGTTCTTGATGTCGGAGCCGGCGAACAGCGGGTCGGCGAACACCTCGCGCAGCCCCGCCACCAGCCGGCTTTCCTCATCCTCGGCGAAGGCCTGGAGGTCGACGCCGAACTGCTGGCCCAGCTTCAGCAGCAGCGGTACGGTGACCGGGCGCTGGTTGTGCTCGATCAGGTTCAGGTAGCTGGGGGAGATGGCCAGCTGCTCGGCCATCTGCGCCTGGGTCAGCCCGCGGTCGCGGCGCAGGCGGCGCACCTTCGGACCCAGCATCGCCTTCTTTTCCATGGTCGCCACCGCCGGCCCTCCTGGCCCCCGCCCCGATTTCGGCTTTACAAGATTTACCGATTTACAGGCTTTGTGAAACGGCAGTTTACAAACGGACCTTTTTACAAACAAGGGCTTATTGCAACGCACTCGGGCCCGGTTTAACTCTTGGTCCACGGCCGCGCTGTAAAGCGCAAGCGGCCCCGAAGACGGCCAGAGGCAGCAGAAGACGGCGGGAGGAAACGCCGCTGCATCCAGGCCGCGGGGGACCGACAAAAGGCCCGCCCCGAGACCCCAGTTCCGCCCCGATCGACCGGGCGCACCGGACAAAAGGAACCTGACCCATGTCGCTCGACGAAAAGACCAAGACCGCCATCCACGCCGCCCGTTACGAGGGCATCCGCCGCGACTTCACCATGGACGACGTCAAGCGTCTGAGCGGCTCGGTCAAGATCGAGTACACGCTGGCCGAGCTGGGTGCGCGCCGCCTGTGGGAGCTGCTGAACACCGAGCCCTACATCAACACGCTGGGCGCGCTGACCGGCAACCAGGCGATGCAGGCGGTCAAGGCCGGCCTGAAGGCGATCTACCTGTCGGGCTGGCAGGTCGCCGGCGACGCCAACACCGCGGGCCAGATGTACCCGGACCAGAGCCTGTATCCGGTCAACTCGGTCCCGGCGGTGGTCGAGCGCATCAACAACACCTTCAAGCGCGCCGACGAGATCCAGACCTCCGAGGGCAAGGGCGACACCTACTGGTTCGCGCCGATCATCGCCGACGCCGAGGCCGGCTTCGGCGGCCCGCTGAACGCCTTCGAGCTGATGAAGGCGATGATCAAGGCCGGCGCCGCCGGCGTCCACTGGGAAGACCAGCTCGCTTCTGAAAAGAAGTGCGGCCATCTCGGCGGCAAGGTGCTGATCCCGACCCAGCAGCACATCCGCACGCTGAACGCCGCCCGTCTGGCCGCCGACGTCTGCGGCACCTCGACCCTGGTGATCGCCCGCACCGATGCCGAATCGGCGCAGCTCATCACCTCGGACATCGACGAGCGCGACCATCCCTTCATCGACTTCGACAGCGGCCGCACCACCGAGGGCTTCTACCGCCTGAAGAAGGGCCTGGGTGTCGAGCATTGCATCGCCCGCGGCCTGTCCTATGCGCCATATTCGGACCTGATGTGGTGGGAGACCTCCAAGCCGAACCTGGACGAGGCACGCCGCTTCGCCGAGGCCGTGCACAAGCAGTTCCCGGGCAAGATGCTGGCCTACAACTGCTCGCCCTCCTTCAACTGGAAGGCCAACCTGGACGACGCCACCATCGCCAAGTACCAGCGCGAGCTGGGCGCGATGGGCTACAAGTTCCAGTTCGTCACGCTGGCCGGCTTCCACAGCCTGAACTACTCGGCCTTCACGCTCGCCAAGGGCTACGCCGAGCGCGGCATGGCCGCCTATTCCGAACTGCAGCAGGCCGAGTTCGCGGCCGAGAAGGACGGCTACACCGCCACCAAGCACCAGCGCGAAGTCGGCACCGGCTACTTCGACGCGGTCGCCACGGCGATCTCCGGCGGCACCTCCTCGACCACCGCGTACAAGGACAGCACCGAGGCTGACCAGTTCCATTGATCGCAGGTTCCGATCAAGGGGATTGGTCCGTGATCCGGTGTGCGAGCCGGATCTTTTCGAACGGCTGATGCTTTGACTTGCCGACGGCCGGGGGCCTTCCCCCCGGCCGCTTTTTTTTGCCCGGCCATCGGGCCGATTTTCCCCCGCCCGGCAGGGCAGCCGGTTCTTTGGGAATAATCCGTCGACGCAGCCACGCCCCCATGGTATGGCAGCCTTGCGCGGCATCAACCCGTGGTGCCGCCCGGCTTGGCCGAAAGTCTTGAACGGGGCTGGAAAATCACCGTGGATACCACCGTCCCCCGGTGGTTGCGGCCGGCTGCGGCCCGCGACAGCCTTGGGTGCGCCGCGGAATCCCTTGTTGACTTGGGGCCTCATCGGGACCAATTAAGTCCGCATGCTGAAAACAAACCGATCCGGGACGTAAAGGTCCCACACGCCGGCACCCGACCTCGGGCCACCGGCGGGCGGAACCGGCTGCCGCGCATCCCTGTTGCGCGGCGATGGCCGTTTCCAAACCGCCTCTGCCCCGGCGGGTTCTCCCCCCGGCAGAATCTCCTCTCGTGGAGATGCTCGCATCGGAGATGTTCCGGCGTCCTTGGTGAAACGATGAAAGGACATGACAGTATGGATCATACGCTCGCAGGAAAGTCGATCGCCATCCTCGTCTCCAACGGCTTCGAAGAAGCGGAGATGACCGAGCCGCAACGCGCCCTGATCAAGACCGGGGCGACGCTGCGCACCATCTCCACCGAGACGGGTCTGGTCAACGGCTGGCACGGCAAATCCTGGGGCCATTACTTCCCGGTGGACAAGCATCTGAGCGAGGCGCTGGGCGCCGACTTCGACATGCTGCTGCTGCCGGGCGGTGAGCGCAGCGTGGCGAAGCTGCAGCAGTCGGCCCACACCCGCCGCATCGTCGGCCATTTCCTCGATGCCGGCAAGCCGATCGCCGCCATCGACCAGGGCATCCAGCTGCTGGCGATCCCCGGCAAGCTGCGCGGCCGTTTGCTGGCCGCCCCGGAGGCCTACCGCGCCGACCTGACCGCCGCCGGCGGCCGGATCAGCGAGGACGCGCTGGTCGTCGACGACGTCACGGTCTCGGCGCTGGGCCAGGACCAGCTGAACGAGTTCGTCGAAGCCGTCGTCAAGCTGTTCTCCGAGCTGGGTTCGGTTCGCAAGGCCGCCTGACCTCCATCCTCAGCCGGCCCCGAAACGGCCGCCGCACCCTCGGGTGCGGCGGCCGTTTCGTTTTGGCGCCTGTGACCAATGCCGGATCCTGCAGGAAATCACTCATCTTCCGCGTTGATTATTTTAAACATTCATATTAGTAACGTTGAGTGTCGAACAATTCTGTCGGCCAAGGCGTCCTGTTGTCGGCGGATTGGTGGAAGGATGGGCAAAATGGCTGGAATTCGTGCATTCGGGCGCCTCACCATCCGGACCAAGATCATCTCTGCGGTGCTGGGCACCGTGGTCATGGCCGGCGCCTTCGGCCTGTTCACGCTGAGCCGGCTTGAAATACTAAACAATGCCGCCGAGACCATGCGCAGCCGCTCGCTGCCGGCGACCCAGCTGGCCGGCCAGCTCGCCGCCGCGGCGCAGGGCCACCGCATCGCCGAGGCGGCCTATGCGCTCGCCACCAACGAGATGCAGGTCAACCAGGCGGAAAAGGGCTGGACCGAGGCGGCGGCGGAGGTCACGACCCGGCGCGAGGCCGCCGGCACCCGCTTCAGCGGCGGCGAGGGGGCGGCACGGCTCGCCGCCTTCGACGAGGCGTGGACCGCCTATGCGTCCGCGGCCGGGCGGGTGCGCGGCCTCGCCCGCGACGGCAACGCCCAGTCGGCCGTCAGCGTCTTCAAACGCCCGAGCGCCGTCGCCTTCACCCGCGTGCAGGAGGCGCTGGACGCGCTGGTCGACGGCACGATGGTCGATGCCGGCGCGGTCGCCGACCAGGGGGCGGAGGTCTACCGCAGCGCCCACGCCATGGTGCTGGGCGGGGTGACGCTCTGCACCCTGCTGGCGCTCGGCTTCGGCGCGGCGCTGGTGCGCGGCATCTCCCGCCCGATCCTCGACGTCGCCACCGCGCTGGAACGGCTGGCCGCCCGTGATTTCTCCGCCGATTTCGGCTCCGAAGAGGGCCGCCGCGACGAGATCGGCCGGATGGCCAGGGCCGCCCGCGTGTTCCGCGACGGCATGCTCGACGCGGAGCGGCTCCAGCAGGAACAGGAACGGCTGAAGGCCGCCGCCGCCGAGGAGCGCCGCCAGGAGCTGCGCCGGCATGCCGACGGTTTCGAGGCGACGGTGAAGCGGCTGGTCGAGGCGCTGGCCGCCTCCACCACCGAGATGGCCGCCGCCTCCACCGCCATGGCGCAAGGCGCGGGCGAGACGGCGAGCCACTCCGACGCGGTATCGTCCGCCGCCGGCCGCGCCTCGACCAACGTCGACAGCGTCGCCGCAGCCACCGCCGAACTGTCGGCCAGCTTCGGCGGCATCGCCGGGCTGGTCGCCTCGACCGCCGGCATCGCCGCCGACGCCACCCGCGACGCCGAGCGCAGCACGTCGGTCATGGGCAGCCTGGCCGCGGCGGCGGCCGAGATCGGCAAGGTCGTCGACATGATTTCCGGCATCGCCGGCCAGACCAACCTGCTGGCGCTGAACGCCACCATCGAGGCCGCCCGGGCGGGTGAAGCGGGGAAGGGCTTTGCCGTCGTCGCGTCGGAGGTCAAGCAGCTCGCCGGACAGACCGCCAAGGCGACCGGCGAGATCCAGGCGCGCATCTCCGAGATCCAGGCCGCGTCCGGCACCGCGGTCGACAGCATCGGCGCCGTCACCCGCACCATCGCCCGGCTGAACGAGATCGCCGCCGAGGTCGCCGCGGCGGTGGAGCAGCAGACCGCCGCGGTGGGCGAGATCGCCGCCAACATCCAGGACGCCGCCGACGGCACCCGCGCCGTTTCCGACAACATCGCCGCCGTCACCGCCGCCGCCGCATCGGCCGAACAGGCGAGCGGCGTGATGGTGCGCTCGGTCGGCACCGTCACCGCCGATGCCGGCCGCATGCGGCAGGAGGTGGACGGCTTCCTGTCGGCGCTGCGGGCATCGTAGGGGTTGGACCCCCACCTGTCCTCCCCCGCTCTCGGCGGACCTATGGTCCGCCTGCGGGGGAGGGACTGCCGCCGCTTTTCTGATCAAGCACTTATCCCCTCCCCCGCCCAGCGGGGGAGGGTCAGGGTGGGGGTCTAACGCAGCCCAACTTTCACCCCCACCTCCCTCACGCCTGCTTGGCGTCGATGATCCCCCGCCGGATCGCGCGGGTCTTGGTGAAATGGTCCTGCAGCTGCTCGCCCTCGCCCCAGCGGATGGCGCGCTGGAGCGCGGTCAGATCCTCGGTGAAGCGCTGCAGGATCTCCAGCACCGCCTCGCGGTTGTTGAGAAACACGTCGCGCCACATCACCGGATCGCTGGCGGCGATGCGGGTGAAGTCGCGGAAGCCGCCGGCCGAGAACTTGATGACCTCGGACTTGGTGTCCTCCTCCAGGTCGGATGCGGTGCCGACGATGGTGTAGGCGATCAGGTGCGGCAGGTGGGAGGTGATGGCCAGCACCCGGTCATGGTGGTTGGCATCCATGATCTCGACGGTGGAGCCGGCGCGGCGCCACATCTCCGTCACCCGCTCCAGCGCGTGGCGGTCGGCGCCGGGCGGCGGGGTCAGGATGCACCAGCGGCCCTGGAACAGGCTGGCGAACCCGGCCTCCGGCCCCGAATGCTCGGTGCCGGCCACCGGATGGCCGGGGATCAGGTGGACGCCGTCCGGCAGGTGCGGCCCGATGTCGCGCAGAGTCGCCTGCTTGACCGAGCCGACGTCGGTGACGATGGTCCCCTTTTTCAGCAGCGGCCCGATGGCCTCGCCCACCGCGGCGAAGCTGCCGACCGGGGTCGCCAGCACCACGAGATCCGCCCCGGCCAGCGCCGCCGCCAGATCGGTGGTCGCCTCGGCCACGATGCCCAGCTCCAGCGCCTTGGCGCAGGCATCCGCGCTGCGGTCGGCGCAGACGACCTTGCGGGCGATGCCATACTCCGTCAGCGCCCGCGCCAGCGAGGAGCCGATCAGACCGATGCCGACGATGGCGACGCGGTCGAACAGGAGGGCGGTGTCGGTCACGGCGGAAGACCCGGCGGGGGGCATGGCGGGAGGCATGATCAGGGTGTCCCGGAAACGGGGTGGACTGCGGAAAAAACCGCTCCGTTTAAACCATCTCGCCCCGGCCGGACCAAGCGATTCTTTCCGGCGGCGAGGCGGTCAATGGCGCAGGGCCCGCCGTCCGGCGTCCGGCCGCGGCGCGATGTGGCGGAAGAACACCCGCTTCACCGTCTCCACCAGGGCCAGATAGGTGACGACGGCCGCCGCCAGGAACAGATAGAAGGACGGCGGCGGCGCCACGAAACCGAAGAAGGGGGCGAGCGGCGTCAGCGGCAGCAGCGCGCCGATGGCGGCTGCTCCCAGCGTCAGCGCGGCGAGGACCGGATTGGGCCGGCTGCTCCACGGGCTGCGGCGGGTGCGGATGACGAAGATGACCAGCACCTGGGTGGCGAGGCTCTCCACGAACCATCCGGTCTGGAACAGCGCCTCGCCGGCGTCGAACAGGTGGAGCAGGGCGTAGAAGGTCAGGAAGTCGAACAGCGAGCTGACCGGCCCCAGCACCAGCATGAAGCGCTGGATCAGCCGCAGGTCCCACTGCACCGGCCGGGCGAGCGCCTCGGCCTCGACCTCGTCGAGCGGAACCCCGGCCTCCGACGCGTCGTACAGCAGGTTGTTGAGCAGCACCTGGGTCGGCAGCATCGGCAGGAAGGGCAGGAACAGCGAGGCCCCGGCCATGCTGAACATGTTGCCGAAGTTGGAGCTGCTGCCCATCAGGATGTATTTGGTGACGTTCTGCACCGTCCGGCGCCCTTCCATCACCGCCTCGTGCACCACCGACAGATCCTGGTCGAGCAGGATGATGCCGGCCGCCTCCTTGGCGACGTCGGCGGCGCTGTCGACCGAGATGCCGACGTCGGCGGCATGGATGGCCGAGGCGTCGTTGATCCCGTCGCCGAGGTAGCCGACCACCCGGCCGGACCGCTTGCAGGCCAGCAGCACGCGCTCCTTCTGCGCCGGCGTCACCCGGCAGAACACGTTGACGTCGGCGAGGCGGGCGCGCAACGCCTCCTCGCCCATCGCCTGCAGCTCGTCCCCGGTGATCAGCCCGGTGACGGGCAGGCCGAGCTCGGCGCAGACATGGCGGGTCACCCGCTCGTTGTCGCCGGTCAGGATGCGCACCGCCACCCCGGCCCCGGTCAGGGCGCGGATCGCCGCCATGGCGCTCGCCTTGGGCGGGTCGAGGAAGACGGCGTAGCCGGCGAAGGACAGCTCGCTCTCGTCCCCCAGCGCGGCGGAGACATGCTCCGGCCCCATCGCCCTGGAGGCGATCGCGAGCACCCGGAAGCCGTCCTCGCCCAGCGCCTCGAACTGGGCGCCCAGCCGCGCCCGCGCCGCCGGGTCGAGCGGCAGCTCGACACCCCCCTCTCCTTCGTAGTGGGTGGACTGGCGCAGCACGTCCTCCGGCGCGCCCTTGACCACCAGCAGCCGTTCGGCGCCATCGGTGACGAGGACGGAGACGCGCCGCCGCTCGAAATCGAACGGCACCTCGTCGATCTTGCGCCAGCCGGACAGGTCCAGGCTGCGGAAGGCGAGGATCGCCTCGTCCAGCGGGCTCTTGATGCCGCTCTCGAAACGGCTGTTGAGGTAGGCCAGCCGGAAGACCCGGTCGCTCTCCCCGCCGCGGGCATCCAGGTGGCGGACCATGTGGATCGCCGCTTCGGTCAGCGTCCCGGTCTTGTCGGTGCACAGCACGTCCATGGCGCCGATGTTGTGCATGGCGGCCAGCCGCTTGACGATGACCCGGCGCTCGGCCAGCCGCATCGCGCCGCGCGCCAGCGTGACGGTGACGATCATCGGCAGCAGCTCCGGCGTCAGCCCGACCGCCAGCGCCAGGGCGAACATCAGCGAGTCGAGCCAGGGCCGGTGGAACAGCACGTTCACCGTCAGCACGAACAGCACCAGGAAGATGGTCAGCCGCAGGATGAGGAAGCCGAACCGGCGGATGCCCAGCTCGAAGGCGGTGGTCGGCGGCGGCGCCTGCAGGGTGCCGCTCAGCCGGCCGAACGCCGTGGCGTCGCCGGTGCGGCAGACCACGGCGATGGCGCTGCCGCTGATCACCGAGGTGCCCATGAGGACGGTGCCCGGCGCCTCGCCGCGATCCCCGGCCGGAGCCGGGGCCGCCGGGGTGTCGGCATGCTTTTCCACCGGATAGGGTTCGCCGGTCAGCATGGCCTGGTTGACGAACAGGTCGCGGGCTTCGATCAGGCGGCAGTCGGCCGGCACCAGATCCCCGGCGGCCAGACGGACCACGTCGCCGGGAACCAGCTGGTCCACCGGTTCCGAAACCTCGACGCCGTCGCGCCGGACCTGCGCACGCACGGCGACGGTGCGGCGCAGCGCCTCGACTGCGGTCTCGGCCCGCATCTCCTGGACGAAGTCCAGGGTGACGCTGAGCACCACCATGGCGATGACGATGACGAAGCTGGCGACGTTGCCGGTCGCCGCCGACAGGCCGCTGGCGAACAGCAGGATCAGCACCAGCGGGTTGAGGAAGCGGGCGAGGAACTCCAGCCACAGCGGCCGGCGGCGGTGCGCCGAGGGCCGGTTGGGGCCGTAGCGCCGGCGGCGGCCATCCGCCTCGGCCCGGCTCAGCCCGGCGGAGGTCGTGTCCAATGCGGCGAGCAGGTCGGCGAGCGGTCGATCCTGGAACCCGTCAGGGATGGTGCCCTGGTCCAAGGCCGTTTCCTCGGCAATGCGGCATGCCCCACATGCTAGGCCACGGCCGGGGATGGGGAAACGGCTCTTCCGGCATGGCGCCCTCTACCCCGCCCCCGTCATCTCCTGGCGCAGCGCCGCCGCCAGTCGCTGGCAGGTCTCCTTCCGGCCCGAGGTGCGGCGCCAGGCGAGCGCGATCCGGCGGCCCGGGCTGCCCCCGGCCAGCGGCCGCACCGACAGGTCCAACCCGCGCAGGATGCCCGAATCGACAGCCATCTGCGGCAGCAGCGTCACCCCCAGCCCGTTCGCCACCATCTGCACCAGCGTGTGCAGGCTGGTGCCCTGGAAGGCGGTGTTGTGCGGGGTGGCGTCCAGCGCGCAGGCGGCCATGGCATGGTCGCGCAGGCAGTGGCCGTCCTCCAGCAGCAGCAGATCCTCCGACGGCACCGTGACCGGCAGGGCCGGATCGCCGGCGCTCAGCCGGTGGCCGGTCGGGCAGACGAAGGAGAAATGGTCCTCGGCGATGTCCTCGGTCTCCAGGTCGCCCATCGGATAGGGCAGCGCCAGCAGTGCGGCGTCCAGCTTGCCGGCGTTCAGCTGGCCGAGCAGCCGCGCCGTCTGGTCCTCGCGCAGGTAGAGCCGCAGGCGCGGGAAGGCCTCGCGCAGGGCCGGCATGACGCGGGGGATCAGGAAGGGACCGATGGTCGGGATCACCCCCAGATGCAGCGAGCCCGACATCGGGTCGGCGGCCGAGCGGGTGATGTCCACCAGCTCCTCCGCCCCCTTCAGCAGCTGGCGCGCCCGCTCGGCGATCTCGCGGCCGAGCGGGGTCGGCAGCACCGAGCGGCGGGTGCGTTCCAGCAGCGTGGCGCCCAGCAGCTCCTCCAGCTCCTGGATGCCGGCGCTCAGCGTCGACTGGCTGACCAGACAGGCTTCCGCCGCCTGCCCGAAATGGCAGCGGTCGACGACGGCGACGAGGTAGCGGAGCTGGCGCAGGGTGGGGAGCGGTTTCATGCCCGGTTATGTAATCGGATTTATCGATCAATTCAATTGGTATTTTCTACTTCTCTTGATCACAGATTTCCCGTATTCCTCCTCGGGTCAACCGGACACGGAACACCGCCCCACCCCGGCCACCTTCAGGCGGCCCCTTGTTCGACAGGGTGCGCCGCACTAAGTCGGACACGCCACGGCCGAAGGCCGGGGATGGGGCGAACCCAATCATCGCACTCCATCGGAGAACACTTATGTCCTTGATCAACAGCGAGATTAAGCCCTTCAAGGCAACCGCGTACAAGAACGGCAAGTTCATCGACGTGACCGACGCCGACCTGAAGGGCAAGTGGTCGGTCGTGTTCTTCTATCCGGCCGACTTCACCTTCGTCTGCCCGACGGAGCTTGAGGATCTGGCCGACAACTACGCTGAATTCGAGAAGCTGGGCGTCGAGATCTACAGCGTCTCCACCGACACCCACTTCTGCCACAAGGCCTGGCACGACACCTCGCCGGCCATCGGCAAGATCGGCTACACCATGATCGGCGACCCGACGCTGGCGATCAGCCGCAACTTCGAGGTCCTGATCGAGGAAGTCGGCCTGGCCGACCGCGGCACCTTCGTCGTCGACCCGGACGGCAAGATCCAGATCGTCGAGATCACCGCCGGCGGCGTCGGCCGCGACGCCAAGGAGCTGCTGCGCAAGATCAAGGCCGTCCAGTACGTCGCCTCCCACCCGGGCGAGGTCTGCCCGGCCAAGTGGCAGGAAGGCGAGAAGACCCTCGCCCCGTCGCTCGACCTGGTCGGCAAGATCTAAGGTTTTCCGGGGGTTTCCCCGGAAACCCTCGGATCGGGGGCCGGCTTCGGCCGGTCCCCACCCCGCCCGCTCCGCGGCGGGCTTGGATGCAGCATCTCCCCGGACCTGTGCCTCGCGGCATGAATGTCCCGCCTGCCTTGCGGCAGGATATCCCGCGGCCGGCCAGTTCCGCCGCCGCCCGTGATCGGTTCGCGATCGGTTCCTCATCGGTTTCCCCATCCCCGCGAAGGCGGGGACCCAGACGCGCAGTTTGTCGCAGTCTTTTCCCGGACCTGGATCCCCGCCTGCGCGGGGAGGACGATGAGGCTTCGAACTCTTCACTGTTTCCAGAACCGGACCGGCCTTCCCGGACCGCCTCCCCTCTGCCCCCCTCCTCCCCCGAAAGGGGCCCCCATTCTCCGCCCGGACCGCCGCAGACGCAGGCGATCCGCCCCGGACACGAAGACGTTGGGAACGAAAGCCATGCTGGACGCCAATCTGAAGACGCAGTTGAAGGCCTATCTGGAGCGCATCACCCAGCCGATCGAACTGGTCGCGTCGCTCGACGGCGGGCCGAAGGCGCAGGAGATGCTGGGCCTGCTGGAGGACATCGCCTCGCTGTCGGACAAGATCACGCTGGTCCGCGACGGCAAGGACGAGCGCCGGCCCTCCTTCGCGATCAACCGGGTCGGCAGCGACATCGGCGTCACCTTCGCCGGCCTGCCGATGGGCCATGAATTCAACTCGCTGGTGCTGGCGCTGCTCCAGGTCGGCGGCCATCCGTCGAAGGAATCGGCCGAGCTGCTGGAACAGATCCGCAACCTCGACGGCGATTTCCGCTTCGAGACCTACTTCTCGCTGACCTGCCAGAACTGCCCGGACGTGGTGCAGGCGCTGAACCTGATGAGCGCGCTGAACCCGCGGATCAAGCATGTCGCCATCGACGGCGCGCTGTTCCAGCAGGAGGTCGAGCAGCGGCAGGTGATGGCCGTGCCGACCGTCTACCTGAACGGCGAGCCCTTCGCCCAGGGCCGGATGGACGTGGCGCAGATCGTCGCCAAGCTCGACACCGGCGCGGTGGCCCGCGCCGCCGAAAAGATCAAGGCCAAGGCGCCGTTCGAGGTGCTGGTGATCGGCGGCGGCCCGGCCGGCGCAGCCGCCGCGGTCTATGCCGCCCGCAAGGGCATCAGCACCGGCGTCGCGGCCGAGCGGTTCGGCGGCCAGGTGCTCGACACCATGGCGATCGAGAACTTCATCTCGGTCTCCCACACCGAGGGGCCGAAGCTGGCGGCGGCGCTGGAGCAGCACGTCAAGGACTATGACGTCGACATCATGAACCTGCAGACCGCCACCGCCCTGGTGCCGCCGACGCAGGAAGGCGGGCTGATCGAGGTGAAGCTG
This sequence comes from Azospirillum thiophilum, assembly GCF_001305595.1. Taxonomy (NCBI): domain Bacteria; kingdom Pseudomonadati; phylum Pseudomonadota; class Alphaproteobacteria; order Rhodospirillales; family Azospirillaceae; genus Azospirillum; species Azospirillum thiophilum. The sequence continues at coordinate 127,461 of NZ_CP012404.1, read as the reverse complement.
GCCAGCGGCGCCTCGCTGAAGTCGCGCACGGTGGTGCTGTCGACCGGCGCCCGCTGGCGCTCGATGAACGTCCCGGGCGAGGCCGAGTACCGCAACAAGGGCGTGGCCTACTGCCCGCACTGCGACGGTCCGCTGTTCAAGGGCAAGCGCGTGGCGGTGATCGGCGGCGGCAATTCCGGCGTCGAGGCGGCGATCGACCTCGCCGGACTGGTGGCGCATGTCACCCTGATCGAGTTCGACAGCCAGCTGCGCGCCGACGCGGTGCTCCAGCGCAAGCTGCACAGCCTGCCGAACGTCGACGTCATCGTCTCGGGCCAGACCACCGAGGTGCATGGCGACGGCAGCAAGGCCGTCGGCCTGTCCTACAAGGACCGGACCAGCGGCGAGCAGAAGCGGATCGATCTGGAAGGCATCTTCGTGCAGATCGGTCTGGTGCCCAACACCGAATGGCTGAAGGGCTCCATCGCCCTGACCCCGCGCGGCGAGATCGAGGTGGACGCCCGCGGCCAGACCTCCATCCCCGGCGTCTTCGCTGCCGGCGACGCGACGACGGTGCCTTACAAGCAGATCGTCATCGCCATGGGCGAGGGCGCCAAGGCGGCGCTGTCGGCCTTCGACCACCTGATCCGCACCGTCCCGGTCGAGGAATCGCGCCCGGCGGCGATGGAAGCGGCGGAGTAAGGAGGACGTAACAGAAAAGCCGGCGGTCCCTCCCAGGACCGCCGGCTTTTTTTGCTGTCATCCGCGGAGCGGGGCGATCAGCCCCCCTTCGCCGCCGCCTTCTCCTTGTCCACCGCTTCCAGGATCCGCTGCAGCGCCTCGGTGCCGAGCGGCGAGTCCATGGTCAGCCCGTCGGCGAACTTGCGCAGCGCGCCGATGGTGCGGCGGCGGGTGACGAACTCGTCGTCGCCCGGCTCGAAGGGCTCCACCACCGGCCCCTTGTAATAGCCGCCGCGGAAGCCCCACTGGCGCCGCCCGTCGGCGCGCCACTCGCTGCCGTCTGACAGCACCATGCAGCGGCCGCCTTCGGTGTAGCGCTCCACCGTGGCGATGGATTGCGGAATGGACTGGCCGGTGCGGATGGTGACGCGGTCGCCGACGCGGAAGCTGGCGGCAGTGAACATGCTTTCTCCATGAATGGCGCCCCGGCCCGACCGATGGGTTCCGATCGCTGGCCGCGGCGCCGCAAAGATGCCGAAGACGCTGTTTTCCCCCAAGCGCCCCGCCGGATCCAGCGCCTTGTCGCTGTCCCGTCCCAACAGGCTCCAGCCACGCAAGCAGCTGCCTCACCCCAGCTCGAAGCTGGTGATCCCGAACAGCCGCGCCAGATCGACCGCAGGCGCCGGCCCCCGATACATCCGCGCCGTCTCGAACTGCGGCGACAGCCCCAGTTCCCCGGCCAGACGCACCGCCGCGCCGTTCGGTTCCGGCACGTCGAGGAACAGCGGCCCCTCACCAGCCGCCCGCCCCAGCGCCAGCAGCAGATCACGCGCGACGGCGCCGCCGTCGGCGTAGAGCGGCCCGATTTTCCACCCCTGATGGCACGGGCGGACGACGCCGAAGCCGCGCAGTCTGCCGTCCTCGACGGCGGCCAGCGCGGTGGCGCCCGGCAGGGCGATCCAGTTGGCGAGGAACCCGGGGCGCGGCGCCGGGAACAGGCCGGCATCCAGCGCCATCAGCCTGTCGAACGGAATCGTCCGCGCATCCACCACGGCGACGGACGCCGCCTCCCCGCCGCCATCCGGCAGCCGACCGCCGAACCGGATGTTGCGGTGGGCCGGGGCGAAGCCGGATTTCCGGTAATTCTCCTGCTGGGCGACCACCCCGTCGAGGCCGACGGTGCAGCCCTTCAGATGGCGCAGCCCCGCCTGCCACAAGTGCCAGCCATAGCCGCGCCCGCGCACCTCCGGCCGCACGATGTAGAAGCCGAGGAAGCCGAACTTCCCCGGATAGCGGACGACCGACAGCGACGCCACCGGCCGGCCGTCCAGCAGCCCGGTCAGGAAACCGGCGGGATCGGCGGCGTGGAACGCGCCCGCATCCTGCAGGCCGGGGTTCCAGCCCTCCTCCCGCGCCCAGTCCACCGCCAGATCCAGCTCGGCCCGGCTCATCATGCGAACGCGATAGCCCTCCGTCTCCCGGCCCGCCGCCTGTTGCCCCGCCTGTTGCCCCATCAGGTCCATCTCCGCCCCTCTCCATCTTGCGGGCCGTCCTCTTGCCGGCCGCCGGCAGGGGACCAGCGTAACGTCCGGCCTTACGGCTGCACAATCCGGACGGCGCGTCTGCAAGGAGGGATTTTCCACCCGCCCTTTCCCCTCCCCGGCGACCATGATAGGAATTATTGGCTCGTCCCAGGCGATGCCTGGTATTGCCGCCAGGGAGACTCCGTGCCACCCCCGACGTCTGAAAACCTCCGGACCCATTTGATCAAAGCACGGTTCCACGTCCGGGGCGTGCCCGCGGTCGGGCTGGCGGATGGAACATGGAACAGGTCTGAATTCCTGTTTCATCCTGTTCCATCCGCCCCGGAACACCGGGCGGCACGCGATGCCCACGGCTGCGGACCGCAAGCGGCACGGTCCCAGGTCCGGGACGTGCCCGCCGTCCGGCCGGAGGATGGAACATGGAACAGGTCCGACTTCCTGTTTCATCCTGTTCCACCTGTTCCATCCACCCCGGAACACCGGGCGGCATGCGATGCCCACGGCTGCGGACCGCAAGCGGCACGGTCCCAGATCCGGGACGTGCCCGCCGTCCGGCCGGAGGATGGAACATGGAACAGGTCCGACTTCCTGTTTCATCCTGTTCCACCTGTTCCATCCACCCCGGAACACTGGGCGGCATGCGATGCCCACGGCTGCGGACCGCAAGCGGCACGGTCCCAGGTCCGGGACGTGCCCGCCGTCCGGCCGGAGGATGGAACATGGAACAGGTCCGACTTCCTGTTTCATCCTGTTCCACCTGTTCCATCCACCCCGGAAGACCGCGCGGCATGCGATGGCCGCGGCTCCGGACCGCGCGCCGTTGCTTTCGCGGCGGGAGTGCGGTTAAGTCCCCGCCGGTTTCCGCAATTTCCCGCCGAGTTCATGGACGTCACCGCGTCGCGCCCCACTTCCTCCAGTCCCGCCGCCGACCGCCCCACCACCGGCCGGCCCGATGCCGTGCTCCGGCACCTCGCCGCCGCCGCCGCCCTGGTCCTCGGGCCGCTGGCGGCGCTCGCCCCTCGCGGGATGCCGGTGTGGGCGGTCGCCGTCTTGGCCCTGGCGCTGGCCGGACTGGCGCGGCGCGGCGCCTTCGGCCGCATCCTGCGGGTGACGCCGCCGGTCGCTGCGGTCGCCGCCTTTCTGGCGCTGGCCCTGGCATCCTGCCTGTGGAGCCCGTCCGACCGCGCCGCGGCGACGGTGGGGGAGATCGCCTACATCGCGCTCGGCGCGCTGGCCGGCGGCGCCTGGGTGGCGGGAATGCCGGCGGCGGACGTGCGGCGGCTGGCCCGGCTGTTCCTGGCCGGCGGGCTGGCCGGCGGGCTGCTGTTCGCGGTCGAGGCGGCGCTCGACTTCCCGCTGAACCGCTGGTGGAACGCCGTCCCCGACGACCAGCTGCCCAACCTGCTGAACGGCAACGTGCCAAAGCGAACTGCGGCGCTGCTCTGCCTGCTGGTCTGGCCGGCGGCGCTGGCGGTCGACCGCTTCGGGCGCCGGGCGGCGGCCCTGCTGGTGCCGGTGGGCTATGCGCTGGCCTGCCTGCCGCTGACCAGCCGCTCGGCCATGCTGGGCATCGGCGCCGGGCTGGTCACGCTGGCGGCGGCGCGCGCCTCGGCCCGTTGGACCCGCCGGCTGTTCGCCGCCGGCCTGACCGCCGCCTTCCTGCTGGTGCTGCCGGCAGCCCTGCTGTTCGCCGGGCCACTCGACCTCGACCATTCGGCGCTGCTGTTCCGCTCGGCCCAGCACCGGGTCGAAATCTGGGGCCATGCGGCGGAGCGCGCCCTGCGCACGCCGGTCCTCGGCCAGGGCATCGACGCCTCGCGCTCGCTGCCGCCGGAAGGGGCGGTGTCGGACTTCTCGCCCATCGGCGACAGCCTGCTGCCGCTGCACCCGCACAACGCCTTCCTCCAGGTCTGGCTGGAAACCGGGGCGGCCGGCGCGGCGCTGGCGCTGGCCGTCCTGCTGATGCTGCTGGCCGCCACCGCGCGGCTCGACCGCCGGGCCCAGCCCTTCGCGCTGGCGCTCTACGCCACCGCGCTGGCGATGGGCAGCACCGCCTACGGCATCTGGCAGCCCTGGTGGATGGCGGGATTCCTCGCCGCCGCGCTGATGCTGCGGCTGGCGGCCCGTATCGGGGAACAGACACGATGAGCAAGCGCCCGCTCCGCATCCTGGTCATCAAGCTGGGCGCCTTCGGCGACTTCTTCCTGGCCCAGACCACCTTCGCCGCGATCCGTCGCCACCATGCCGGCGACCGGCTGACCCTGCTGACCCTGCCGTCGCTGGCCCCGCTCGCCCGCATGAGCGGCCTGTTCGACGAGGTGCTGGAGGATCCGCGGGACCGCTCGCTGTCGGCCTATCTGGCGATCCGCAAGACGTTGCGCGCCCACCGGTTCGACCGGGTCTACGACCTCCAGGCGCAGACGCGCACCGACCTCTACCACCGGCTGCTGTTCCCCGGCCCCTGGCCGGAATGGTCGGGCACCGCCAGCGGCGCCTCCCACCCCGACCGTTACGAGGGGCGGCGCAAGGTGCCGGTGCGCGAGCGCTACGTCCGCCAGCTCGCCCCCTTCGGCATCGTGCCGGACGCGGCGCCGGACCTGTCCTGGCTGGATGCCGACATCTCCGGCTTCGGCCTGCCGGAGCGCTTCGCCCTGCTGGTTCCGGGATCCTCGGCCGGACGGCCGGACAAGCGCTGGCCGGTCCGCCGCTATGCCGAGGTGGCGGCGGCGCTGGCCGGGCGCGGCATCGTCCCGGTGGTGGTCGGCACCGGCAGCGAGCGCGACCTCGCCCGCGCCATCGCCGAGACCTGCCCGCAGGCGGTCGACCTGACCGACCGCACCGGCGTGCCGGAACTGGGCGGGCTGGCGCGGCGGGCCTGGGGGGCGGTCGGCAACGACACCGGCCCGACCCACCTGATCGCGTCGGTCGGCTGCCCGACCGTGGTGGTCTTCTCCGACGCCTCCAACCCGATCCACAGCACCGGCCCGCGCGCGCTGATCCACCACCGCCCCGACTTCGCCGACATCGACAGCACCGGCGTCCTGGAGGCTCTGGACCGGGCGCGCGGGGAGGGGGGCTAACGGCAGAAGGGAAACGGCGCCATCTTGGGCATGTAGATCGGGATCCACTCGCAATGGGTGACCGGGTTGGGCAGCCTGCGGGTCTCGATCAGCGGCCAGGCATGGGCCGCGACCACCACCAGCGCCACGCCGCCCAGGATCCAGCGCCGCGGCCTGGCCCGGTCGAGCAGCTCCGGCATCCGCGCCAGCACCCAGGCGGCCGACAGGATGGCCAGCGGGTCGGTGTAGGCGGCATAGGCGCGCTGGAAGCCGCGCAGCGAGAACAGCGCCTCCAGCCCCCAGGCGACCAGCAGCAGGAACAGCGCCTGCACCGCCGCCAGCCGCCGCCCCCGCCGCCACAGCACGAGCGCCCCGGCGATGGCGAACCACTCCACGACGATGGTCTGCGGGATGTTGTCGGGATGCAGGACGATGGTGCGGATCGCCAGCGTGCGGCCGATGCCGGCCAGCAGCAGCGCCAGCGTCCCCTCCCCCACCACCTGTCCCTGCCCCTGCAGCGCCGCCCCGTGGCGCCAGGTGGAGAAGACGAACATATGCTCGACGAAGTTCGCCACGGCGATGGCGTTCTGCTCGTTCCAGCGGATGTCGAGCGCCAGCAGCCCGACCGCCAGCCCCAACGCCACCGCCGCCGCCCCGGCCACGGCCCTTGCCGCCGGCACCCGGTGGACCGCCGCATGGACCAGCATGCCGACCAGCACCCAGCCGGCGACGATGGCCTGGTAGCCGCCGCCCGACAGCCCGCCGCCGACGGGGGTGTAGGGGTAGACCGCCCGGCCCCAGCCGGCCAGCCCGGCCGCGATCAGCCCATAGGCCGGCACCGCCGCCACGGCCGCCGCCAACCCGACCAGCGCAGCCACCCCCCAGGAGGCCCCCGCCGCCGGCCGGCGCCCGAACAGGATCGCCGCCACCGGCAGCCCCATCGCCAGGAACACCGCCTGCACCTTGGTCACCATGGCCAGCCCGACCAGCAGCCCGGCCAGCGCCAGTTGCAGCAGCGACGCGCCGCCGCACTGCCGGCCCTCGGCCGGCCGCACCGCCCGCAGCACCAGCAGCAGACCCAGCACGACGAAGCCGGCCGACAGCAGGTCGGTGCGCATCTGCCGCCCCTGCGCCGTCAGCCCGACGCCGAAGGCCAGCAGGATGCCGGCCAGCAGCGCCACCCGCCGGTCCGTCACCAGCCCGCGCAGCAGCGTGGTGTAGGCGACGGCAAGGCCGGCGGTCAGCAGGATCGACAGCGCCCGCCCGGCCTGGACCAGCGACTGCCATACCGCCTGCGTCGCCGCGACGTCGGTCCCCGGCGGCAGCGCCGACAGGGTGGCGACCGGCAGCAGCCCGACCGCATGCAGCAGCCGGTACCAGAGGTCGATCACCAGGAAATAGCCGTAGCCGGGATGGTCGAAATACTCCTGCGGCAGCCCGTCGCCGAACAGCAGCCCGTGATAGGCCAGCACCAGATCCTGGTCGGCATGGACCCAATAGGGCAGCCGGAACCCGACCAGCAGCACCGACAGCGCCATCGCCGCGGCCAGCCCGGCGCACAGCAGCCACCAGGGTGCCGCCGCGACGCGGTCGAGGACGGACGGACGGGTGGCTGGGGCGGCGGGCGTCATGGATGCTGCGCTCACGGTTCGGGTCGGCCGGCGCCTTGTGGCATGGAATGCGCCGGTTGGGAACCACCTGCCGTTCCCTGCTGTTGCCGCCATGCGATGGCGGAGCCGCGAGTCTCCGCCTCTTCCGTGGTGCCTCGCAGGAGTGGCTTTGCAACGTTGGCGGGACGCTGCCACAAAATACGGTATGGCAGGCCCGCTCGGCAGTGGAATGGGCAGTGGAATGGGGGACTTGATGGCCGATACCGACGACATCCAGGAGCGTATCCGACGCCGCGCCCATGAGCTGTGGGAAAGCGAAGGCCACCCGCAAGGCCGCGATGCCGACCATTGGGCCCAGGCCGAAGCGGAAATCCGCGGTGCCGGCGCCGTGGCGCCGACCGAAAAGGTGGCCGGCTCACGCAGGAAGGCGGCCGCTCCCAAGGCGACGGGCAAGAGCACCCGCGCCGCCGCCGAATCCCTGTCGGAAGTCGCCGGAACCCCGGCGGAGGGTGCCAAATCCGAAGCGCCGAAGTCAGAGCCGGCAAGGCCGGAAAAGGCCGCCCCCCCTGCCAAATCCGCCCGCGCCGCGAAGAAGAACGGCGGCAAGACCGCGTCGCCCGGCTGACTATTCCATCACCGCCGCCTCGTCCGGCGCCGGAGCCCCCGCCTTCGGCCGCCGGAGCAGCAGCAGCATCGGGATCACCAGCAGCGCGACATACATCATCAGCTTGAAGTCGTCGATGTAGGCGATCATCGCCGCCTGCTGCGTGACCTGGGCGTTCAGCATCGCCAGCGCCGCGGGCGAGGCGGTCACCTGTTCCGTCAGCGTCTGGGAGAAGGGCGTCAGGTGCCCGGCCAGGCTGGCGTGATTGATCTGGGTGTTCTGCGACAGCAGCGTCATCACCACCGAGATGCCGACGCTGCTGCCCAGGTTGCGCACCAGGCTGAACAGGCTGGCGGCGTCGGTGCGCAGCCGCGGCTCCAGCGTGGCGAAGGCGATGGTGCTGAGCGGCACGAAGACGAGCCCGAGGCCGAGGCCCTGCACCACGCCGCTGACGATGATCGGGCTGCGGTCCATCACGATGGTGAAGCCGGTCATCGACCACAGCGACCAGCTCGTCGTCAGCACGCCGGCCAGGATCAGCAGCCGCGCGTCCACCTTGCGCACCAGCCGGCCGACCACCAGCATCGAGATCATCGTGCCGACGCCGCGCGGCGCCAGCACCAGCCCGGTGGTGACCGTCGGGTAGCCCAGCAGGTTCTGCAGCATCGGCGGCAGCAGCGCCATGGTCGCCAGCAGGATCACCCCGATCACGAAGATCAGCACCAGCCCGGTGACGAAGTTGCGGTCGCGCAGCAGCGCCGGGTCGATGAAGGGTTCCGTCCGGGTGCTGCCATGGGCGGTGGCGATGTGGACGGCGAAGATCCAGAAGGCGCAGGCGGCAAGCGCCGTCTCGATCCAAATCTCGGTCGCTCCGAACCAGTCCAGCTGCTCGCCGCGGTCCAGCAGCATCTGGAAGGCGCCGACCGCCAGCCCGAGCATGGCGAAGCCGAAGAAGTCGAAGCTCCGCTGACGGCCCCTGGTCTCGTGCAGGAAGATCGCCATGCCGGCGAAGGCCAGCAGCCCGACCGGCAGGTTGATGTAGAAGACCCAGCGCCAGCTGAAGCCGTCTGTCAGCCAGCCGCCGAGCGTCGGCCCGGCGATCGGGCCGACCATGATGCCGGCGCCCCACAGCGCCATGGCCTGCCCGTGCCGCTCCTTCGGGTTGATGTCCAGCAGCACCGACTGCGACAGCGGGACCAGCGCGGCGCCGAAGACGCCCTGCACCAGCCGGAAGGCCACCATCTGCGTCAGGCTGCCGGCCAGCCCGCACAGCACCGACGCCGCGGTGAAGCCGGCCACCGCGATCAGGAACAGCCGCTTGCGCCCGAACCGGTCGGCCATCCAACCGGTGGCCGGGGTCGCGATAGCCGCCGCCACGATATAGGAGGTCAGCACCCAGGTGATGCTGTCCTGCGCCGCCCCCAGGCTGCCCTGCATGCTGGGCAGGGCGACGTTGGCGATGGTGGTGTCGAGCACCTGCATGATGGTCGCCAGCATGATCGAGACGGTGATCATGCCGCGATGCTTGACCTCATGCGGAGCGCCGGAGGTCTGTGCGGAGGATTGGGCGGCAGCCATGGGAACTCTCCGACAAGCGATTACCGGATCGCCGCGACCGCGTTGCCGATCGCACCCGGCAGCGGCCGGCTGTAATGCGTGTCGACCTCCACCTCGGCGCTCAGGCCGGTGCGCAGCGGCACCGCGGCGGCGGGATCCGCGTCCCGGCTCCCGTCGATGCGCAGGCGGACAGGCACGCGCTGCACCACCTTCACCCAGTTGCCGGTGGCGTTCTGGGCGGGCAGGACCGAGAATTCCGACCCGGTGCCGGCACCGATGCTTTCGACATGGGCGGACAGGGTGTGGCTGGAATAGGCATCCAGCACCACGGTCGCGCTCTGGCCGACCGCCATGTGGGTCAGGTCGGTTTCCTTGAAGTTGGCCTCGACCCAACTCGACCCGCTCATCACCAGGCTGACCATCGACAGGCCGACCGTTGCGTATTGCCCGGCCAGGAGCCGGTCGGTCTGGCTGACCACGCCATCGGCCGGCGCCGTCACCACCGTGTGGTCCAGGTCGCGCTGGGCGGTCGCCTTCTTCGCCAGCGCCTCCAGCACCGTCGGGTGGCGGTCGGTGGGAATGTCGGGATCGCCGCCCAGGGCGGCACGGGCGCTGACCACCGCCTGCTTTGCCGTGTTCAGATCCTGCTGCGCCGCCTGCAGGTCGTGGCGCACGGAATCGTAGGTGGCACGCGCGGCAACGCCGGTCTTCAGCAGATCCTGCTGGCGCTGGAACTCGCGCTGCTCGAAGGAGACCTTCTCCTCGGCGGCGGCCTGCTTGGCCAGCTCCTCGCCCAGGTCGGCGCGCAGTTGTTCCACCTTCAGGCGGGCCGAAGCCAGAGCGGCGTCGGCCTGCCGCAAGGCCAGCCGATATGGCTCGTCGTCGATGCGGAACAGCAGGTCGCCGCGATGGACCGGCTGGTTCTCGCCAACCGCCACCTCGACGATGCGGCCGGAGATGTCGGGGCTGATCGTCACCTTGTCCTGCTGGACATAGGCGTTGTCGGTCGAGACATAGCGCCCGCCCACCACATACTCATAGCCGCCGCCGATCGCCACCAGCAGCGGCAGGGCGGCCATCAGCAGCCAGCGGCGCCAGCGCGGCCGGCGGGCGGGGGTGCCGGCCGCGGGGCGGTTTGCGGCGTCACGGTCGGTCACAGGATCGGATACGGCGGTCATTGCGGTCTGGTCCCGAAGAGAAAACAGCGTGGGTCAGGATTTCGCGGCGGCTTTTTCGGCCGAATCGGCCCGGCGGTCGGACAGGTTGGCGCGCATGTGCGCCAGCATCTCCACCAGCTGCGCCTCGGCATCGGGCGGCAGACCGGACAGCGCCTCCGCATAGATGCCGGTGGCCACCGCCCTCCCCCGCTCCAGCACCGCATGCGCTTTCGGCGTCAGGCGCGGCAGCCGTGCCCGCCGGTCGCTGGGGTCGGGATGCCGCTCGATCCAGCCGCCCTCCTCCATGCGGTCGATCTGCCGGCACAAGGTGATCGGCTCGATCTCCAGCAGGTCGGCCAGGGCCGTCTGCCTGATCCCCTCGTTCCGGGCCAGCGTGGCGATCACCGACCATTGGGCGCGGGTAAGCCCGAGATGGCGCGCGCGCTGGTCGAAGCGGACGCGCATCAGCCGCGCCGTGTCGTTCAGGACGGCGCCCAGAGTCATGGAATGGAGATTGGTGGACTGGGGATTCGCGGCGGAGGACATCGGGCATTCACAAGCTTGCTTATCACTTCGGAAGATCTAATAAGCTAGCTTATCATCGGCAATCCTCGCGGCGTGCATGGCAGGGCCACGCCGCTGTCGCGCCTCTGGCATCCGCGACAGGAGATTGCTAAGGTGCCCACCCGTTTCGTTCCATTCCTTTCGCCAACTCGCCCGAATCGACCAGCTGAGGACCGATCCATGCCGCACTACCGCTCCCGCACCTCAACCCACGGCCGCAACATGGCGGGCGCGCGCGGCCTGTGGCGGGCGACCGGCATGAAGGACGGCGATTTCGGCAAGCCGATCATCGCCATCGCCAATTCCTTCACCCAGTTCGTGCCCGGCCACGTCCACCTGAAGGATCTGGGCCAATTGGTCGCGCGAGAGATCGAGAAGGCCGGCGGCGTCGCGAAGGAGTTCAACACCATCGCGGTTGACGACGGCATCGCCATGGGCCATGGCGGCATGCTCTACAGCCTGCCCTCGCGCGAGCTGATCGCCGATGCGGTCGAATACATGGCGAACGCCCACTGCGCCGATGCGCTGGTCTGCATCTCCAACTGCGATAAGATCACGCCCGGCATGCTGATGGCGGCGATGCGGTTGAACATCCCGGCGATCTTCGTCTCGGGCGGCCCGATGGAGGCCGGCAAGGTCAAGTGGCGCGGCAAGACCAAGGCGGTCGACTTGATCGACGCCATGGTTGCCGCCGCCGACCCGACCGTCTCCGACGAGGAGGCGGCTGAGATGGAGCGCGGGTCCTGCCCGACCTGCGGTTCCTGCTCCGGCATGTTCACCGCCAACTCGATGAACTGCCTGACCGAGGCGCTCGGCCTGTCGCTGCCCGGCAACGGCACCATCCTCGCCACCCATGCCGACCGCAAGGAGCTGTTCCTGGCCGCCGGCCGCCTCGCCGTCGACCTCTGCCGCCGCTGGTACCAGGAGGAGGACGCCACCGCCCTGCCGCGCGGCATCGCCACCAAGGCGGCCTTCGAGAATGCGATGACGCTGGACATCGCCATGGGCGGCTCGACCAACACCGTGCTGCACATCCTGGCCGCGGCGCAGGAAGGCGAGGTCGACTTCACCATGGCCGACATCGACCGGCTGTCGCGCAACGTTCCCAACGTCTGCAAGGTCGCCCCGGCCGTCGGCGACGTCCATATCGAGGACGTGCACCGCGCCGGCGGCATCTTCGGCATCCTGGGCGAGTTGGACCGCGCCGGTCTGCTGAACCGCACGGCTCCGACCGTCCACGCGCAGACCCTGGGCGACGCGATCGACCGCTGGGACGTGATGCGCACCCAGGACCCGGCCGTCCATACCCTCTACAAGGCCGCCCCCGGCGGCATCCCCACCGTCGTGCCCTTCAGCCAGGAGCGCCGCTGGCCGGACCTGGACCTCGACCGCGAGAAGGGCGTCATCCGCAAGTCGGAGAAGGCCTTCAGCCAGGACGGCGGTCTGGCCGTGCTGTACGGCAACATCGCGGAGAACGGCTGCATCGTGAAGACGGCAGGCGTCGACGCCTCCAACCTCGTCTTCGCCGGGCCGGCCCGCGTGTTCGAAAGCCAGGACGATGCCGTCGCCGGCATCCTGGGCGACGTGGTGAAGGCCGGCGAGGTCGTGGTGATCCGCTATGAGGGTCCGCGCGGCGGCCCCGGCATGCAGGAGATGCTGTACCCGACCAGCTACCTGAAGTCGAAGGGGCTGGGCAAGGCCTGCGCCCTGGTCACCGACGGGCGGTTCTCCGGCGGCACCTCGGGCCTGTCGATCGGCCATGTCTCGCCGGAAGCGGCGCAGGGCGGCGCCATCGGCCTGGTCGAGAACGGCGACCGCATCGAGATCGACATTCCCAACCGCATCATCCGGCTCGCCGTCGGCAACGAGGAGATGCAACGCCGCCGCGACGCGATGAATGCCACGGGCGTCGATGCCTGGAAGCCGGTCGGCCGCGAGCGCATGGTGTCACCGGCCCTGCGCGCCTATGCCGCTCTGACGACCAGCGCGGATCGCGGTGCCGTGCGCGATGTGACGCAGGTCGAAAACATCGCTGTTCGCCGGTGAGCCCGCCCCGCTTCCACGACGGGGCAGGCATATCCGGCACATATCACAAGTAATTATAGAAGCGCCGCGCAAGTTGCGGCGCTTTTTTTGCCAAAGGCAACATACTAAGGTATGTCACATTCCACCTGCACGAAAATCTTGGGTGGATGCATCGCTCGGATGTTCGCAAAATTCAAAATGCATGCTCTAATATGTCAACGCGAATTCCGCGAGGGGGGCGGACATGGCGGACACACTGTGGAGCGCAGCGACGGACGGCAGTCGCCCCTGGCAGGACGCCTCACGTCTGCCGGGTGAGAAGCCGCGCGAACGCAAGGTGGTCACGGCGATGTTCGTGGATATCGTCCGTTCCTCCGCAATGGTGGCCGGCCGCGACCCGGAGGATGCCGACGACCTGCTGCTGTCGATCCTGACCCGGATAACGGAGGCGGTGCCACGCTTCGAGGGCACGGTGACCCAGATGCTGGGCGACGGCTTCCTGGCGACCTTCGGTGCGCCCGGCGCCAAGGAAGACCATGCGCTCCGCGCCTGCCTGGCCGCCCAGGACATACTGAGCTCCACCCGCGACGAGCAGGGCCGGCCCATCTTCCAGATCCGCATCGGCATCAGTTCCGGCGATGCGGTGGCCCATGTGGTGACAAACGGCCTGTGGACCGACTACCGCGCAGTGGGCGAATGCGTGCACATGGCCGCCAAGCTTCAGCAGCGTGCCGCCGCCGACAGCGCCCAGCTCAGCCGCGACACGCTGGACCTCATCCCGGTGGGGGTGGCTGTGCGTCCGATGGGAAGCCTCCGCCTGTCCGAAGAGGTAGAGCCGATGCCGGCCTTCCTGCTCGATGGCGCCCGCGCCGTGCGCCGCACCGCAACCGACCTGCTGTCGGCCACCGACGCTCCTTATGTTGGGCGGGAAAAAGAGGTGGCAGCCCTGTTCGCGATCGCGGATTCGGTGGAGGCTGGGAGACCGGCCCAACTCCTGCTGCAGGGCGAGGCCGGGATCGGCAAGTCGCGGCTGGTCGGTGAATTCCTGCGCGATCCGCGCAGCCGGCGCTGGACTCTGCTGCAATGGCCGCAGATGCCGATCCGCCGGCTGGCCGATCCCGACGACCTGGAAGCGGTGGCGCTGAGCCTCGCCGAACAGGTTGCCGGCTGTGCCAGCGAGGAGGGTATAGGCTGGGTTTGCGATGCCGCCAACCGCCGGACAGGAACGCTGGCCGGCGATGCCGTGCGCGCACTGTTCGGCCGACCGGCCGCCGATCCGCTGTGGATCGGGCTGGATCCGGCACAGCGCCTGTCGCTGGGAATCGAGGGGCTGGTGGGCGCGGTCCTGGAACTCGCTTCGCCCAAGGCCGCCGCCGGGGGCGGTTCCGGTGCGCTGGGGCGGCCTCTGCTGGTATTGGTGGAGGATGGGCACTGGGCGCGGCCGGTGATGGTGCGCCTGCTCGACCGGCTTGTCGGATCGCTGCCGGGCAGCGACTCCCGTCTGCTGCTGCTCGCCACCCGGCGGCCGCCTCCGCTGGGGCCCGAGTCCCAGGACCAGGGCTGGAACGGCCGGCCGGGCGGACGCCGCATCGATCTGGGCATGCTGTCGACGGAGCAGGTCCAGGCTTTCCTGTCCCACTGGCTGGGATCCGACTGGTCGCTGGTCGAGTTGAAAACCCAGGTCGCCGCCCGCTGCCAGGGCGTTCCGCTCTATCTGGAAGAGGTGCTGCGCACACTGGAGGCATCCAACGCCATCGAAGGCGCGCCCGGTGCCTACCGGCTGGTCGATCCGCTGGTGGTGAACAAGCTGCCGCGCACGCTGCATGCGCTGCTGGCCGAACGCATGGACCTGATGACGCTGGAACGCCGTCGGCTGCTGATGAACGCGGCGGTGATCGGCATCACCTTCGATGTCGGGCTGCTCCAGGCATTGACCGGCCTGCCGATGCCGAAGCTGACCGACTGCCTCGCCTATCTCGAGCGCGCAGGCTTCGTGCTGCGCACCCGCCTGCTGCCCAACCTGGAATATTCCTTCAAGCATGCGCTGGTCCAGGAGGTCGCCTATGCCACCCTGACCAAGGCGGATCGCCGTGCTCTGCACGCCCGCGTGTTGGAGGCATTGCGCCACCGCCGCGACCACGACCTGCCCAATCGTCTGGATCTGCTGGCCCACCATGCTTTCATGGCTGAGAACTGGCCGGCTGCCCATCTGTTCGGCCGCCGGGCCGGCGTAAGGTCGGAACTTCGCTCCCGGCTTGAGGACGCGGGCCGGCATTACCGAAATGCCCTGGACGCGCTGGATCGGTGTCCGGACCTGCCCCGCAAGCCGCTGCAAAGGATCGACACGTCCATCGCGCTCGCGCGGGCAAGGATGCCGCGCGGCTTCACCGACACATGCCATCTGCTGGAACATGTCCGGGATCTGTCTCTTGCCGTTGGCGATCCGCGACGTTATGCGCGCGCCTCTTCGATGCTGGCCGCAGTGGAGTGGTCGAACGGCAACATCGACCGGGCCATCCAGTTCAGTCGCGAGGGATTGCAGGCCAACGACGGCAGCTTCGACCGCAAGACGCAGATTCAGCTGCTCGGGCGGCTTGGCGGAATTTTGGCGGAGAAAGGGCACTATCCGGAAGGATGCAGCGTGCTGCGGTCGGCACGGCACATGTTGCCCACCAACAGCCTGCGCGAACGTTTCGGACTGGCGGTGGTCGGCGAGGTCGGGATTTGCGCCAACCTGGCACGGAACTGCGCGGAGATCGGCCACGAAAGTGAAGCCGTCAGCACGGCACGGGATGCCGTCGAAGCTGCGGATGCCAGCCAGCACAACTTCTCACGGCTCTACGCGTATGAGCATATGGGCTGGACCTACCTCCTGCTTGCGGAACCGGAGAAATCGATCCCCTACCTCGAAACGGCACTCGAGCTGTGCGATTCGATCGATTCAAAGCTCCACAAGCCTTTCCTGTTGGGGGCAACCGCGTATGCCCGGGCTTGCACAGGCAAGGTCCAAGATGGACTGCGGCTCTTCAAGCGGGGGCTGGCCATCGCCGAACAGGAGCGGGTCAACGCCTACATCAACCAAGTGCATCTCTGGCTCGCCGAGACCTACCTTCTGGTCGGCGACGTCGCGAATGCACGACAGCGGACGCAACTCGTTCGGCAGCTAGCCTGTGCGTCGGGTCGGATCGGTTACCTGGCGAAGGCGCAGGCCCTGGACGCCGAGGCGGCGTCCATTATGCGCGACGGTACGGAAGACGCCGATCAGGCTCTGCTGCGTGCTGAGCAGAATGCACGCCGCCTATCCCTGGCCCGGGTCGCAGCGAGATGCGCCGAGCTACGCGCCTGCTCACCCGGCCAGCACCCGGCACCGATCATTCATCGTTCAATGGCCGGGCGGACGTAAGGAAAATTTCTCCAGCGGGCCATAGGCTTGGTGAAATCTGCTTAGCGGGCGCCCGTCTGCCTGAAATAATCCAGCACATAGCTGCGAATCGCACTGGTCAACGGGATCGTCGACGGCCGCGAGGAATCGACCTCCTGGCAAAGATCACGGACCGGCCGTTCCTCTTTCTTAGAAATCTCGTCCAGTCCGCTCCAGATCGCCATTTCCAGACGGAGCTTCGCACGCCGGTCGGTCAACGGGATCGTGCGCGAAGCCACCGACGGCCACACCATGAGGCTACGCAGATCGGGGCCGTACGCCATGTCTTCGAAGGATTTCTTTTGAAGCTGCATCGGGCCGCTCTCCGGTACCGAACGGAATGAGAAAGTAGAGGGGCTATCTACACCGACCCCGTCCCCCGCACTGTGAAGTTCTTCACAGCCGCCCACCCCTTCGAATGCGAAGAGTTTTCCCGTCATCAAACTTCCCAAGGAAAAGTTCAATGAACGTTTCGATCTCCCAGGCTTCGATGATCCGTGGCGCCGATGGCCGTCTCTATTCCGTAACCGCGCACGGCGTCTCGGAAATCGCCGACACCGCCATCGCCACGGCCCGTACCCATATCCGTTCGGGCGACCGCGCCGGCTTCGAAACCGCCGACCATGAAGCCGCTCGCACCATGATCGCCCCGGGCGCCTGATCAGGTTCCCGGTTTCTGTTCTTCGGACCGTGGCCACCAGCACCGGCAAGGCGCTGACCGGCCACGGACCCGGGAACGGGATGCCCCCTTCGATATTCCTCCGCCCCGGACAAGCCGCGATGCCCTTCGATCTGCTCGATGTCAAAGCCTCGGTCTCGGATGCGGTGAAGGCCCACACGGTCGGCACCCACCGGGTCATGGCGCCCGAACGGACCCTGGCGCGGGTCACCCCGTTCCTGCCGATCATGGGGATCACCCGGGTCGCCAACGTCACCGGGCTGGATGCCATCGGCATACCGGTGGTGATGGTGACGCGACCAAATTCGCGCTCCGTTTCGGTGTCGCAGGGCAAGGGGGTGACGCTCGCCGCCGCCAAGGCATCGGGGGTCATGGAATCGATCGAGAGCTACCATGCCGAACGCATCACCCTGCCACTGAAGTTCGCCAGCTTCGAGGAGCTGCGCTGGACCCATCCGGTGGTGGACGTCGACCGCCTGCCCCGGCTGTCGACGAGCAGCTTCAATCCGCATAGCCCCATCCTGTGGATCGAGGGGCAGGATCTGCTGAACGGTGGCCCGAAATGGGTACCGTTCGAGATGGTCCACCTGAATTTCACAGTGCCGATGGCTCCCGGCAACGGTGCTTTCCTGGCAGGGTCCAACGGGCTGGCCTCAGGCAACCACAAGATGGAGGCAATCAGCCATGCCATCACCGAGTTGGTGGAGCGCGACGCAACCACCCTGTGGCGTCTGGCCGGCCCCGCAACCCAGACGGCGACGCGCATCGACCTGGACAGCATCGACGACCCGGTCTGCCGTTCGTTGATCGACCGGTTCGAGACGGCCGGCGTCGCCGTCGGCGTGTGGGAGACCACCAGCGACATCGGCCTACCGGCCTTCCTCTGCCGCATCGTCGAGCGTGAGGAGTTGCCACAGCACTCCATCCGCCCAGCCACCGGCATGGGATGCCACGCCGCACGCGAGATCGCCCTGTCCCGTGCCCTGACCGAGGCGGCGCAGAGCCGCCTGACCTTCATCGCAGGCGCCCGCGACGACATGCCGCGCGCCGAATACGAACGTCACCTCGACCCTGTCCATCATGCCCGCTGGAAGGCCGCCATCACCGGCGGCACCGGCCGGCGCTCCTTCTCAGACTGCCCGACCCGCACCGCCCCCACCATCGAGGCCGACCTGGCCCACCAGTTGGACCGGTTGCGCGCCGCTGGCATCGAGGAGGCCGTGGCCATCGACCTGACCAAGCCCGAATTCGGCATCCCCGTCGTGCGCGTCGTCGTCCCGGGACTGGAGGGTGCCGACGAATCCCCCGATTACCTGCTGGGTGACCGCGGCCTGCGTGCGCTCGGCTCCCATTCGATGGAGAAGGCGGCATGAGCGGCGTCTATGTTTTTCTCGGCCCCACCCTGCCGCACGAGGACGCGGCGGCGCTTCTCGACGCCACCTACCTGCCGCCGGTCGCCCAAGGCGACGTGCTGCGGCTGTGCGCGGAAAAGCCGGCTGCCATCGGGATCGTCGACGGCTTCTTCGAAAGCGTGCCGTCGGTCTGGCACAAGGAAATCCTCTACGCCATCCATGCCGGCATCCCGGTGTTCGGCGCCTCCAGCATGGGGGCGTTGCGCGCAGCCGAATTGTATCCGTTCGGCATGATCGGCGTCGGCGCCGTCTTCGAAGCCTACCGCGACGGGCGGCTGGAGGATGATGACGAGGTGGCGGTGATCCATGGCCCCGCCGAATTGGGTTACACCGCCCTGTCGGAAGCGATGGTCAACATCCGCCGCACCCTGTCGGACGCGGTGTCCGAGCGCGTGGTGACCGCTGAAACGGCATTGCGCCTCGAATCCATCGCCAAGGAACTGCCCTACCGTGAACGCGGCTATGGCCGAATGCTGCGGCTGGGGAGCGACATCGGCCTGCCTGCTGCCGAATTGACCGCCTTCCGGACATGGCTACCGCAAGGCCGTTTCGACCAGAAGCGGGATGACGCCAAGGCGATGCTACGCCAGATCGCGCGCCGGCTGGGCCGCGCGCCGGCCAACGACGCCATGCCGGAAGCCCGCTTCCACTTCGAGCACACCGTCCTGTGGGACCGGGCCCTCCGGGACACCACCGCGCCCGCCGGATCGCTCGCGATGTGAGAGCGTATCGGCTACACTGATCGCGCTGCAGTGGCGAATGCCGCCATTGTGGGGCAAAACGGTGTCTGGACGGACGAATGAACGCGCCGATCGATATCGCGGCAGTGTTGCGGCGCAACCGACTGCTCGGAGAGCTCGATTCCGGACAGATGGCGGAGTTGCTGGGGCTGGGGCGCATCGCCCGCTTCGACGCCGAGCAGATCATCTTCGACAAGGGTGATCCAGGCGACTGCCTCTTTGCGGTGCTGAAGGGGCAGATCGCCATACGGACCTCCTCGGCAGACGGCAAGACCATGCTGCTCAACATCCTGGAGGTCGGCGACGTCCTGGGCGAGATCGGGCTTATCGACGGACGGGAGCGGATGGCCGCCGCGGTCGCCCTGCGTCCGGTCGACCTCTACCGTATCGACCGCGCCGACTTCATCCCCTTCTTGGAACGCCATCCGCGCCTGTGTACCCGCATGATGGTTGTCCTGTGCGAGCGGCTGCGCTGGGTGTCGGAGAACATCGAGGACGCTGTTTTCCACGATGTACCCCGCCGGCTTGCCCGCCGCCTGCTGCTGCTGTCCGAGAGCTATGGGCAGGCGACTCCGACGGGTCTGCGCCTGACCCTGCCGCTGTCGCAGGAAGCGCTCGCCAACATGCTGGGCGTCACCCGCGAGATGGTGAACAAGTGCCTGGGCGCCCTGCGCAAGACAGGCGCAGTGACATATGCCAAAGGGTTTATCGTCATCAACGACCTGTCTCTTCTCAAGGACATGGCCGGAGATCCCGAACGTTCTCCTTAGGGGGAATCCTTACCTGCCTAAAGTTTTGTTCCCAAAACCGGTTGTGGTCGCGTTATAGTGTGTGGGCGGTGGGGAGATCGCACAGGTAGTACGAGGATTTTTCGGCATGTCAAGCGACGGGAACAGTTCTGCTTGCGTTGGTCAATCCATGGGCGTCGCCTCATTGACATCCCGCACGCTGAGATTGTCCGGGCGTGAATTCACGGTCAGGTTGGAGCCATCCTATTGGGAAGGGCTCGATGAAATTTGTCACCGAGAAGATCTGACGGTGGACGAATTGTGCGCCGATGTCCGCGAACGGATGGAACAGCAGAGTCGCCGTACCGCCCAATCCGGCGTATCGCTCGCCAACGCACTGCGCGTATTCGTTGTCGGCTATTACCGACAGGCGGCAACGGAACGCGGCCACGCCCGTGCCGGTCATGGTCAGGGCCGTCCCTTCATCGCCACCCCGTTCGACACGATTCCCGCATCCAGCGGCAACTGAAAAAGCGGGGCAGGCCTTGCGGCCCACCCCCGACGACCTCACTGCGCCGTCCAGCCGCCATCCATGGTCAGCGCCGCACCGCGCATGTTTCCGGCCGCGTCGGAGCACAGGAACACCGCCAGTTCGCCCAGCTGTTCCGGCGTGACGAAGGACTTTGACGGCTGCTTCTCGCTCAGGAGTTCGCGCCCGGCCTCCTCGATCGACACGCCGCGGCTTGCGGCGAGCGCGTCGATCTGCTTCTGCACCAGAGGTGTCAGCACCCAGCCCGGACAGATGGCGTTGCAGGTGATGCCCGTCTCCGCCAGTTCCAGCGCCGTAACCTTGGTCAGCCCGATCACGCCATGCTTGGCGGCGACGTAGGCCGACTTGTTGACCGATGCCACCAGCCCGTGGACCGAAGCGATGTTGATGACGCGGCCCCAGCCGCGCGCCTTCATGCCCGGCAATGCTGCGCGGGTACCGTGGAAGACGGCCGACAGGTTGATGGCGATCACCGCATCCCACCGTTCCACCGGGAAGGCATCGACAGGCGACACATGCTGGATGCCGGCATTGTTGACCAGCACGTCCAGCCGGCCATAGGCCGTCTCGGTCGCGGCGACCATCGCCTCGATCTCCGCCGGCTTCGACATGTCGGCGCCGTTGTGGGCGACACGGACGCCGAATTCCGCCGACAGCGATTGGCACAGCTCCGCGATGTAGGACGCGTCGCCGAAGCCGTTCAGCATCAGGTCGGCGCCCTGCGCCGCCAATTGCCGTGCGATTCCAAGGCCGATCCCGCTGGTGGACCCAGTGACGAGCGCGGCCTTCCCCTTCAGATTGGTCATTCTTCTTACCCTTAGAGCGACATGGAACGGAGATCCGGGGCGACGATCAGCTCGCACCCGGTGTTTGCGATCACCTGCTCCACCGTGACACCGGGGGCGGTTTCCTTCAAGACGAGGCCGGCATCGGTCGGCTCGATGACGGCGAGGTCGGTCACCACCAGATCGACCCGGCGGACGGAGGTCAGCGGCAGCGCGCAGCGCTCGACGATCTTCGGTTCGCCCTTGGCGCTGTGCTGCATGGCGACGATCACCCGGCGGGCGCCGGTGACCAGATCCATGGCGCCGCCCATGCCCGGCACCATCTTGCCCGGCACCATCCAGTTGGCGAGCCGCCCCTCGCGGTCCACCTGCAGGCCGCCGAGCACGGTGACGTCCAGATGGCCGCCGCGGATCAGCCCGAAGGAGAAGGCGCTGTCGAAGGACGCCGCCCCCGGCAGGGCCGAGATGGGCGAGCCGCCGGCATCGGTCAGGTCGTGGTTCTCCGCCCCGGTGATCGGGCCGGACATGCCGACGATGCCGTTCTCCGACTGGAAGAACACATGCCGTCCGGCGGGGACGTAGCGGGCGACCAGGGTCGGCAGGCCGATGCCCAGGTTGACGAGGTCGCCGTCCAACAGCTCCAGCGCGACGCGCTTGGCGATCAGGGTCTTTTCATCCATGGCTTTCTACTCCCCGATCAGCGCGGCTTGGCGGTGACGATGTGGTCGACCAGCACCGACGGCGTCATAACCGCGTCGGGCGGAATGCAGCCGACCGGCAGGATGTCCTCGGCCTCGGCGATCACGGTGGCGCCGGCCATCGCCATCAGCGGGTTGAAGTTGCGGGCGGTCAACGCATAGGTGAGGTTGCCGTACAGGTCGGCCTGCTTGGCGGCGACCAGCGCGAAATCGGCCTTGATCGGCATTTCCAGCAGATAGGTCGTGCCGTCGATCTCGACCGTGCGCTTGCCCTCCTCCACCGTCGTGCCGACGCCGGTGGGGGTCAGCACGCCGCCCAATCCGACGCCGCCGGCGCGGATGCGCTCGGCCAGCGTGCCCTGCGGCACCAGCTCGACCTCGATGGCGCCGGAGATCATCTGCTTCTGCGTCTCGGGGTTCAGCCCGATGTGGCTGGTGACGACCCGGCGCACCAGCTTCTCCACCACCAGCTTGCCGAGCCCGTTGTCGGGCCGGGCGGTGTCGTTGGCGATGATGGTCAGGTCGCGCTTGCCCTGGCGGATCAGCTCGTCCACCAGCCGGTTGGGGCCGCCGACGGCCATGAAGCCGCCGATCAGCAAGGAAGCACCGTCGGGAATGCGCGCGACTGCGTCTTCCAGGGAAATGAGCTTGTTCTTCATGATCAGACGATCCCGGTCAGGTAATAGACGGCGATCACGAAGAAGACCGCCAGCGTCTTGATACAGGTGACGGCAAAGATGTCGCCGTAGGATTGCCGGTGCGTCAAGCCGGTGACACCCAGCAAGGTGATGACGGCGCCGTTGTGCGGCAAGGTGTCCATGCCGCCGCTGGCCATGGAGGCGACGCGGTGCAGCACCTCCATCGGGATGCCGGCGGCGTTGGCCGCGGTGATGAACTGGTCGGCCATCGCCGCCAGCGCGATGCTCATGCCGCCAGATGCCGACCCGGTGATGCCGGCCAGCGCGGTGACGGTCACCGCCTCGTTGACCAGCGGGTTCGGGATGGCAGACAGGGCGTCGCGGATGATCAGGAAGCCCGGCAGCGCCGCGATGACCGCACCGAAGCCGTATTCCGACGCCGTGTTCATGGCGGCCAGCAGCGACCCGCCGATGGCGGCCTTGGTGCCTTCGGCGAAGCGCTGCGACACCGGCTTCCAGGCGAAGGCCAGCACCATCAGGATGCCGCAGAGCAGCGCCCCTTCAACCGCCCAGATGCCGGCGACCGACGACACCTGCGTTACCAGCGGCTTGGCGCCGGGGGTCAGCGCCACTTCGCTGGTGGCCCCATAGACGCTAGGGATGCCAAGCGTGAACAGCTTGTTCAGCACGCCGACCGCGACCAGCGGCGACAGCGCCAGGATCGGGTTGGGCAGCGCTTCCGCCGGCACCGGCTCCGGTTCGTTGCTGTGGCCGCTACCGTATCCCTCGCCCCGCGCGATGGCCGAGCGGACGCGCCATTCCAGATAGACCAGCCCCAGCGCCAGGATGAAGGCCGAGCCGATCAGGCCGAGCCAGGGGGCGGCATAGGCGTCGGTCTTGAAGAAGGTGGTGGGAATAATGTTCTGGATCTGCGGCGTGCCCGGCAGCGCGTCCATGGTGACGGTGAAGGCGCCGAGCGCGATCACGCCGGGGATCAGGCGCTTGGGGATGTCGCCTTGCCGGAACATTTCGGCGGCGAAGGGATAGACCGCGAAGACCACGACGAACAGCGACACGCCGCCATAGGTCAGCAGCAGGCAGACCAGGACGATGGAGGTCACCGCACGCTCGCGCCCGACCAGCTTGATGACGGCCGAGACGATCGACTTGGAGAAGCCGGACAGCTCGATCACCTTGCCGAAGACCGCCCCCAGCAGGAAGACCGGAAAGTACAGCTTCACGAAGCCGACCATCTTGTCCATGAACAGGCCGGTGAAGATCGGCGGTACGGCCGACGGGTCGGTCAGCAGCACGGCCCCCAGCGCCGCGACCGGCGCGAAGAGGATGACGCTGAAGCCCCGATAGGCGACCAGCATCAGGAACGCGAGCGCTCCCACGCAGATCAGGAAACTCATTTGGACGATGCTCCCTCGGTTATTCTTGTCGGACGCTTGGCGTCGCTGATGTCGTTTCGGGCGTCGTTTTCGGGCATCACGGATGAAGCAGCCCGCGCAGCCGGGCCATGCCGGCATCGTAGAGATCGCGGACGAACCGTTCGGCCTCCGCCTCCGGGTCATGGAGCGGATGGAAGGTGGCGGTCCAGTGCAGGGCGGCGCGCCCGTCCCCGTCGTCGCCCAGCCGGATCTGGGCCAGCAGGTCGGCGACCGGATAGGGCCCGTCGATCACAGCGTAGGTGTAGGCGTTCTCGATCCGGCTGACATGCTCCAGCCGATGGACCACCGGCGACCCGTCATAGAGCCGCAGGCGCCGCAACGCTCCCTTTTGCGTTCCGTCCACGGTCATCGAGACGGCGCCTGGATACCAGTCGCCCACTGCACCGTCCCACCGCACCAGCGGCCATACGCGGCGCGCCGGAACGGGCAGCAGGGTGGTGGAGGTGACCAGCGGCATCGCGGCGCTCACTCTTTGCCGATCCCAGGGGCGGGATTCATGCATGGATCAGAGCAAGGCATATGCCAGGATTGCGAGGACAGGATGTCGCAAGCCAACCATTTGGTAAGTCTTGGTTATTGCGATGCCGCCAGGAACTGTCCGCAGCACGGCCTGTCTCGATTCAAAGACATAGTGCGGAACGAAATGTATTTTATTCGAGACACAATCTCTTTTTCGAGACTTGCTGCCAGAGAGAGCGAGCCTGAATGCCGAAGGTCGAGCAGGCCTGCGGAAAGCCGCTTGACCTTCCTATCGCTGGAAGCTGCAGCCTTCCCCTATCGTGCGCAACCGCTCTTCAAGGGAAATGCCCCATGCTGACGCTGAAAGTATCCGGAATGAGCTGCGGCCATTGTGCCCAGACCGTGACCAGAGCCGTGGAGGCGCTGCCCTCGGTCGACCGTGCCCTGGTCGACTTGAAGGCCGGCGAGGTGTCCATCGAAGGAACCGCCGAGGAAGCCGCCATCCGCCAAGCCATCGAGGATGCCGGCTACGAGGTGCAGGGGCAGGCGTGAGAGACCGCCGGATCCGAAGCGGCATTCAAAAACGGAATGGGCGCCGGGCCATTGCGGCCGGCGCCCATTCCCGGTGACGTTTTTCCCGGAAGGTTCTTTGAAGAGGTTTTATTTGGTGAGGATGAGCTTGTTGGCGCGGGTCACGCGCAGGCGGTAGCTCTGCCCGGCGTGCTGGATCACGATCTCGCGGCTGCCCGACATCAGGCGGGCGGATTCGACCACCGGCAGGGATGCGGCGACGAAGGAAGCGTGAGCGGAGACGGCGCTGTCGTGCATGGCGTGTCTTTCTTGCTGGACGGACGGTGCGGTCGGCGATGCCCGGGCGTGAACCCTGAAAAGGACGATAGCCGCAGCCGGAACTAATTGCAAGTCATTCTCATTCGCTTTCGGCGCGATCTTCGAATCTGCTTGGCGGCGACAGGTCCAGCACCCGGTCGGCCAGCGCCAGGGTGGCCGGACGGTGGCTCGCCACCAGCACGGCGGCGCCGCGGGCGCGCAGGTCGGCGAACAGGGCGGCCTGGACATCCTCGTCCAGCGCGGCGGTGGCCTCGTCCAACACAAGGATATCGGGCACGGGGCCGTTGGATCCGCGGGCCAGCGCGCGGGCGATCAGCAGCCGCTGCACCATTCCCGCCGGAAAGGCCCCCTCGGCCACCAGGGTCTGGATTCCCATCGGCAGCGCCGCGATGTCGGCGTCGAGCCGGGCCAGCCGTGCCGCCTCCCACGCGCGTTCGGCCGGTAGCGGCGACATGCCCAGGATGACGGAACGGATCGTCTCCACCCCGATTTCCTCATCCTGCAGGACGGTGCCGATCCGGGCCCGGTAGGCGGCGGCATCCAGCGTGGCAAGGTCGCGGCCGTTGACCCGCACCACGCCCGTTTCCGGCCGTAGCAAGCCGAGCGCCAGGGAAATCAGCGTCGATTTCCCGCTGCCCGACGGCCCGGCGACCGCAACCACCTCCCCCCGTGCAAGGCTGAGCGAGACAGCGCGCAGACAGGGCGAGGAAGCGCCGGGATGGGTGAAGCTGACACCGCACAGTTCCAGCCGCTCGACCGGGCCGGGGTCGGGAGCGCCGGGCGGGCTGTCTGGAGGCGCCTCCAGCAAAGGGCGTAACGGCTCCAGGCGTTCCCGATCCGGCAAATGCCCGAAGGCGGTCGCCAGCCGCAACACCGCCCTTGCCGCCGGCAGTGTGGCCAGGGCCGCGCCGGCAGCATTGGGCACCCCAAGCCCCTCACCCAGCGCCAAGCCGGCGACGAGCAGCGGCGCCCCCAGCGCCAGCGCATGGCCCAGCGCATCGGCGTCGGCCTCGCGCTCCGCCGCCCGGCGCACCTGCGCGGCGGAACCGCGCAGAGCCGAAACCGCAAGATCCGCCACCCAGGGCGCCGCTCCCAGCAACCGCAGTTGCGGCAGGCCAAACGCCGCCAGTTCCAGCCGGTGCCAGGATACCGCCATGGCCATGGCCCCGGCCCGCCGTGCCGCGTCGGACCGGCGCAGCAGCCAGCCGCGCGCCAGCCCCCCCGCAACCATCAGCCCGCCGCCCGCCAGTGCCGGCCCGGGCGCCGCCCACCCCATTACCGCCAGCACCGGACCCAGCGCCGCCAGGGCCTGGACGGCCGACCGGCGTCGGGCAACGGCGCGCTGCATCGCTGTGACGCCGTCCCGCAGCCGCTCCACCTGGACGGCGGCCGGCACCGCCTGCACGAGTCCCAGCGGAACGGCGAGCAGCCGTTCCCACAGCACGGCATGCAGGCGGAGGTCGGCCGGCGCCGCCTCCCGCGCCGATGCCACTCGCCGCACCCGCTCGCACAGGCCGGCGGCCAGCGCTGCCAGCGGCAGGACCGCCGCCAGTGCGCCGATCGCCGTCCCATCGCCAGCCAGCGCCCGCTCTCCCACGGCCTGCAGCGCCGCCCCCGGCAGCGCCATCGCGATCCCGCCGCCCAGCGCCGCCGGCAGCGCCAGCCCCTGGCCGGTCCCCCCGGCCCTGGCGCGACTGTGCCAGCCTGCCGGCGTCAGCGCCCCGGCCCCGCCGCCGACCACCGGTGCACAGGCTTCCGCGGACAGCGTAACGGCCAGCGCGGCGTCCACCGGGTGGACCTCATCGCCGGCCCCCTCCAGACGATAGCCGCCGCTGCCGTCGGGCAGCAGAAGCACCGGGCTGCCGTCGGCGCGACGGAAGCCCAGCAACGGGCCATGGTCGCACCGCCACCATGGCTCGGTCCCCTTGTGGCCGGGCCGCAGGCGGACACGGCGCAGACGCAGCCCCAAAGAGGGGGCCGCCGCACGCAACGCCGCTTCGCCGCCATCCGCCTCAAGGATCAGGCGGCGTAACACAACGGCAAGATCGCCGCCCGTCACGATGCCGCCTCCGCCACGCCGAGCAGCAGATGGCGCTCGCAGCCCTCCAGTGTCTCCGGTCGGC
Organism: Azospirillum thiophilum; assembly: GCF_001305595.1. Classification (NCBI taxonomy): domain Bacteria; kingdom Pseudomonadati; phylum Pseudomonadota; class Alphaproteobacteria; order Rhodospirillales; family Azospirillaceae; genus Azospirillum; species Azospirillum thiophilum. The sequence continues at coordinate 100,145 of NZ_CP012404.1, read as the reverse complement.
GGCCGACCACCAGAAGGATGCGGTCCGGCCGGTGCAGACGGTCAAGAATCCTGGCGGCCAGCGCCGGTTCCAGCGCATCGAGGGCTTCGTCGATCACCAGCAGCACCGGGTCGCGCAGCAACGCCCGCGCCAACGCCAGCCGGCGCCGCTGGCCGCCGCTCAACTCCGTACCGCCGCGGCTCAGCGCCAAGGACAGGCCGCCACGCGGCTCCAGGTCCGTCCACAGCTCCACCAGTTCCAGTGCCGCCACCAGCGACGCGTCCGCCAACCGCTCGTCGCCTGCCCGCAAGTTCCCGGCCACCGTGCCGCCGGTGACCGGGCTGGCGCGGTCGACCAGCACCACCGCGCCGGGACAACGCTGCGCCACCGCCGCCACCGGCTCCCCGGCCAGCGATATGGAACCAGCCGAACACTCCAGCAGGCCGCAGGCGAGCTTGGCCAACACCGACTTGCCGGAACCGGAAGGGCCGAGGATCGCCAGCCGCTCGCCCGGTTCCAGCCGCAGCGTGATGCCGGACAACAGCGGCGGCGCCTGCGGTGAGGGTTGGAAACCGGCATCCTCGAAGGACAGGCCGGCGGCCGGCGGCCTCGCGGACTTCAAGACGACAGGCGATGGATCGGGCCCGGCCGTGGCCGACTCGGCGTCGTCCAGCCGGTACAGGGCGTCCTTTATCGATTGAAGTGCCGGCCCTGCCCGGTCCAGCCGGCCGAGCGGCCGGTGAACGGCCAGCGCCAAGGCGGCCAGCGTCAGCACCTCGCCCGGAAGAAGCCGTCCGGCAGCCAGACCGGCCAGCCCCAGCACCAACGCCAATCCAAATCCAAGACCGGCGAGACCGGCGCGCAGTCCGGTCAGGCCGGCATGGCCGGCGGCGGCCTTCTGCGCCACCACGGTGAGCCCGGCGTGGCGGCCGGCGAGCCGGGCGATCAACTCCCCTTCCCGCCCGCCGGCCTTGTGGCAGCCGAGCGCCGCGACCGTCCCCTCGTCCGGCACCAGCGGTACCGCAGCCGCGGCGCCCAGCCGTGCCACCACGCCGCCGCGCCGGCCATGCACCAGGCTGAGCGCCGCCAGCGCCGCCAGCAGCGTCAGGCCCACTGCCGCCCCGGCCTGGACGTCGATCCACAGCACCGCCGTCAATGGCAGGACCGGGAGGGGAAGTTCGGCCAAACCCGCGACCGCGCCGATCCGGCGCTGGAGCGTACCGCCCGCCAGAGGGGCCGCCAGCACCTGCGCGCCCGACCGGCGGGCGAACCAGCCGGGAGGCAGCCGTCGCAGACGGTCGAAAGCGGCGGCGGCGGTCGCATCTGCCAGCCGGCCGCCGAGCAGCGCCGTCGCCCGGTCGCGCGCCCAGCCAGCCAGAACAGTGGCGGCGAGCGCCGAACCCAATGGAAGGAAACCGGACCGGCCATCCACCCAGGCCCCCGCAGCAAATGCCGCCGCGACCGCCGCGACCCGCATCGTGATGGCAAGCCCGGCAATGGCGGCAACCAGCCGCCGCTGCGGCGCCAGCCTTTGCACCAGCATCCGCACCGGCGTCGGCGGGCGCCGGCCGGAGGGTGCGGCCTGGACGTCGAAGGCCGGTGGCTGGACGGTGATGGCGATGCCGGTGAAGGAGTCCGCCACCTCGTCCCAGCCCATGACCAGCGGGCCGCAGGCCGGGTCGTTGACCAGAAGTCCTTCGGCGGTCGCCGCCTCGACGACCACGAAATGGATGAACCGGCAATGGATGATCAGCGGGAAACCGAGCGCCGCCAGCCCCTCCGGCTCCTTGCGGAAGGCGCGGGCCACCATGCCGTGCCGGCGGGCGATCTGGATGAGCGTGCGGGCGGTGACGCCCAGCCGGGTCGATCCGGCCTCGGCCCGCAACCGCTCCAGCGGGACCGGCCGGCCATGATGGGCCAGCATGATGGCGAGCGCGGCCAGCCCGCATTCGGTGGTCTCGCCCTGGCGCAGTTCGGGAGTCGCCGCCCGGCGGCACAGCACATCCCGCAAGTCGGAGACGCTGCGCCGGCGCCAGTGTTTCAGGATGGCCGGAATGGCTGTGGACTTTCCAGGGAAGGATACGCCGCTCCGGCCCTCGCTCGAAGGCTGCAAGGCTGCGGGCGGCGGCATCTGCCCGGATGCCGCCGCCTCGACGGTCGTTCGATGGCCGCACTCACTCGAAAGCGACGTGCCCACCGCTCTTCTTTGATTGCGGCATCATGGGAATGCCGCCGGCGACCAGATCCAGCTCCTCGTCGCTCAACTCGGCATGGGCGTCCTCGGCCGGGACCGCGGTGAATTCGCCATCCACCACGGCCAGGCGAAGCGGGACCGGCAGATCCACATCGTAGTGACGCTTGATCGCGGCGTTTAGGTCGGTTTCAGCCTCGGCGCGGAAGGCGTCGTCGGTCTTCAGCCGCTCGGCCACCGCGGCGATGGCGTCAAGGCCGAACAGGCTCTTCAGGTCGGTGGTGCTCATCTCGGAAAGGCTCCCATGGTTGAAAAAGGGCTGCGGGTCATCTCGAAGGTTTCGTCCACCCGCAGCGAGATCGGGGCGAAGCGCCGCCGGACCAACGCCATCATCCGGGGGAAAACGGTGGCGAACATGGCGATGGAGGCCGGCCCGAAGGCCTCGGCCTGCCGGGCATAGGCGTGCCAATAGGCGCCGACCAGCATGCCGGTGTGCCAGAGCCGCCGCGCCAGATAGGCGCTGCGGTAATGGATCGCCGGGCGGTCGCGGCAGCCGTCGAGCGGAACCCGCTCCGCCCGTTCGCCCAGCACCCAGCCGACCAGTGCGCCATGCCGCCGCACCGCGACGGAGCAGGCGGGCACGACATGGTCGGCGCGGATGTCGGGATGCATGTGGGGCAGATGCTCCGGCTCGGCGGCCAGCGCGGCGATGGCGGCGCGGTCGGCCGCGTCCGGCGTCCGCCACGCCTCAAAGGCGAAGCCGTCCGGATCGCGCAGCCGCCCGGCGACCGACGGCCAGCGACCGACCGCCTCCACCATCGGCGCCGTCTCCCCGATCGCCCAGACCTGGGCCAGCCGCGGCGGCGTCCAGCCGACGGCCGACAGGGTCGCGGCCAGCGCGGCCCGGCCCGGCAGATGTTCGGAGAATCCGGCGCGCAGGCGGACGGCGCCGGCGGCGACCGCAGCCTCCTCCCACCCCGCCGCCAGCAGCCGGCCGATGCCGCGGCGGCGCAGGCTGCGCGCGACCGTCAGCGACAGCAGGGTCGCCTCGCCGTCGTGGATCTGCCCCAGCGCCAGCCCGGCCGGCACTCCTCCCACCCGGGCTCCGACCGCCAGCCATGGCGGCGACAGCCGGGCCAGCACCGGGGCCAGCCGCGGGAATCCCAGCGGTGCGAAGGCGGCGGCGTTCCCGGCCAGCACGGCGATATCGAGACGAGCGACGGCCGATGGGGCGATGGCCAGCCCAACACGATCGATCCCGTCCATGAGTTCTCCCGAAACAGGCGGCCGATCAGCAGCGAATGCTGGCAACGCGCTCCATACAGCAACTATTATGCGTATGCTCAAAAAGGTGGCAAGAAAGAACGCGTGTCGGAATGGACATAAACTTGTTTCAGAATGACAATTTAATTTCTTCCTCGCCAACGCCTGCTGGCGAAAGCAACAGGGAAAACCGATGACATCCACTGCACCGGAGCCGCAGGGGGGCGGCCGCATGTTCCGGCGCGAGGCGCTGGACAGCCTCGGCGCAACCGAGGATTTGGACCAGCCGCCGACGCTGGCCAGCCCGCGGGGGCTGCGCCTGCAACTGGCGCTCGCGGCTCTGTGCCTCGCAGCGGCCGTCGCGATTCTCATGGCGGCCGCGGGCGGCTGACGCTCCCAGTCAGCCCTCCACCGCGCGGTGGACCAGCCAGCGCAGGCTCGCCACCAGCAGCTTGTTGTACTCGTTGACCAGCAGGTTGGCGGTGCCCGGCCACAGCCACCACTCGTCCAAATGGACGGTGGGGGCGACCACCGGGTGGGGAACCAGTTCCATGTCTGGCATCGCCATCGACAGTTCCAGCAGGCTGCGGCGCATGTGGTAGTTGGCCGTCACCACCCGCAGCGACCGGAATCCCTGGTCACGCATCCAGTCCGCCGTCTCATAGGCGTTGCCGATGGTGCTGTCGGCGGAATAGCCCAACGTGATGCAGCACTCCATCTCGGTCGGGGAGTGGCGCGACAGCTTCAGCAGTTCCTGCACCTCCACCCCGTCATAGACGCCGGAGACAAACAGCTTGCGCGCCCGCCCTGCGGCCAGAAGCTCCAGGCCGGTCCCCAGCCGGTTGCTGCCGCCGGTCAGCACGACGATGGCGTCGGTCGTTCGTCCCGCATCGGGGCCGATGACGGGGGAGATGCGCGGCACGTCGGCGGCATACCAGATCAGGCCGGCCAGCCACAGCACCGCCAGCACCACCGCTCCGGCCAGCAGATTCCCGACCGCCCGGGCCATCGTTCCGCCGTCGCGCCGCCGATGCACCGGTCTCATCGCGGGGCCCTCGCGGACCATCCCATCATGGCCCATACTCTCATGGCATGGACTCCAGCGTCCGCAGCACGGTCCAGCGCGCGGTCGCCAGGGCCAGCAGGGCCAGCGCCCCCGGCACCAGCAGCAGCACCGCCCATTGCCAGGGCATCAGCGCCAGATCCGGCAGCAGGCTGGCCCTTAGCCCCTGCGACGCTCGGTGCAGCCCGAACAGCGTGCCACCGGCCAGCAGCAGCCCGATCCCGCCGCCGCGCAGGCTCAGGCCCACCACATGCCGCTCGAACTGGCGCGAGACATAGCGGTCGGTGGCTCCCATCAGGTGCAGCAACTCCACGACCGGCCGATGGATGGCGAGGCCGGTGCGCACGGCGAAGACCACGGTCATCACTGCCGCTCCGCCGATCATCACCACCACTCCCAGCGCCGCCAGCCGCACCGCCCCGGCGAAGGAGCGCAGGTCGGCGAGCCACACCGCATGGTCGTCCAGCGTCGCCCCCGGCGCAGCGGAGGTCAGCCGCAGCCTCAAGGCCGCGATGTCGACCGGCCCGTCGGTGGCGACGTCGACCAGCCGCGGCATCGGCAGCAGCGGATCCGCCGCCCCCACCCCCAGCCAGGGTTCCAGCAGCCGGGCAATCTCGCCGCCGCCCAGCACGGTCGCCGACCGGATGCCCGGGAAGGCACGCAGCACGGTCAGCGCCGCCTCCACCCGCTCGTCCAGCGGGGCGACGGGAGCACCCGGCATCGGCGCCACCTGGACGGTCAGCCCGCCGGCCAGCCCGCTGTCCCAGCGCCGCGCCATGTCCGACACCAGCATTGCGCCGGCCAGTGCCAGCACGGCCAGGAACACCATCAGCGCGGTGATCCAGCCGAGGAAGCGCGAGGAGGGATCGACCGCCAGCGGCAGGTCGGACCGGGGACGGACCGGGCGCAGCGCCATGCCGCTACTCCCCACCGGGGGGGCGCGTCTCGTGCGCCCGGCTGCCGCGCGACGGCAGCACCAGCAGCCGGCCGTTGTCGAGATGCAGGCGCGGGTGGTCGAAACGGCGGATCAGCGCCTCGTTGTGGGTGGCGATCACCACGGTCGTCCCCAGCTTGTACAACTCCTCGAACAGATAGAGCAGGCGCATGCCGATGCCGTCGTCGACATTGCCGGTCGGCTCGTCGGCCAACAGCAGCCGCGGCCGGTTGATCACCGACCGGGCGATGGCCACGCGCTGCTGCTGCCCGCCCGACAGGGTGGAGGGCAGGGCATGCAGGTGATTGCCCAGCCCCACCCAGCGCAGGATCTCGGTGCAGTGGGCAACGACGTCGGCCTCCGGCGTGCCGGCCATGCGCAGCGGCAGCGCCACATTGTCCAGCGCCGACAGATGGTCGAGCAGCGCGAAGTCCTGGAACACCACCCCGATCTGCCGCCGCAGTTCCGGCAGGTCGCGGCGGGTCGCCAGCGCCATGTCGCGGCCGAACAGGGTGACCAGACCGCGAGAGGGACGATGGGCGAGATACATCAGCTTCAGCAGCGACGACTTGCCCGCCCCGCTGGCGCCGGTCAGGAAATGGAAGGATCCGGGCAGCAGGGTGAAGCTGATGTCGCGCAGCACTTCCGCCTCGCTGCCGTACCGCAAGCCGACATTCTCGAAACGAATCACGGTCCCACCACAGCCTCGCCATCCCTCCACGCCGGGGACAATGCACCCGCGGCCGGACGGAGTCCACCCTGCCCCGCTGCCTATGCCTGTGCCGCCCCGCGGCCGCCGGTCACCTCCGGCCGCGCGGAATACTTGAGAAGTCGGCAAAGACCTGACAAGTTGCCGCCCATGATCTGGATCCGGTCCCTCGCCTTCAACATCGCGTTCCATCTCTGGACCGCGCTGATGTGCTTCGCCCTGCTGTGGATGCTGCTGCTGCCGCGGCCGCGGATGATAGCGGTCGTCGTGTGGTACCTGCGCAGCGTCGGCTGGCTGGAACGCACGCTCGCCGGCATCCGCTACGAGGTGCGCGGGCGCGAGCACCTGCCCGACGGGCCCTATCTGCTGGCAGCCAAGCACCAGTCGGCGTGGGAGACGATGAAGCTCCACCTGCTGGTCCAGGATCCGGCGATCATCCTGAAGCGCGAGCTGATGTGGATCCCGATCTGGGGCTGGTACGCCGCCAAGGCGAAGATGATCCCGGTAGACCGTGGCGCCGGCGGGGCGGCGATCAAGTCGCTGATCCGCAACTCCCGCCCGGTGCGGGACGAGGGGCGCCCCATCGTGATCTTCCCCCAGGGCACCCGTGTCGCCCCCGGCACCTACAAGCCCTACCGGATCGGCGTCGGCGTCCTCTATGAAAGCCTGAAAATTCCCATCGTGCCGATGGCGCTGAACGCCGGCCTCTACTGGCCGCGCCACAGCTTCCTGAAGCGCCCGGGCACCGTGGTGGTGGAGTTCCTGCCGCCGATCCCTCCCGGCCGTCCCCGCGCCGAGGCGATGCGCGAGTTGGAAGACCGGCTGGAGGCCGCGAGCGACCGCCTCGTCACCGCCGCCGGCGGCCCGCCGACCATCCGCCCAGCCGAAGCCGAAGCAGAACCGGCGCGCGCCAAGCAGCCGGCGACCGCGGCATCCTGAGGCTGCCGGCACACCGGCACATCAAGGACGGCGGGCACGGGAGGCCATGACCGCCCGCAAGCTCACACCTCGCAGCCGGCCCTGTAGCGGTCCATCGCGGCGCGGATGTCGTCGGGGATCGGCACGGCGGCGAAATCGTCCAGCGAGGTGGTGACCAGCGTCAGGCTGCCCGACAGCCGCACCTGCCCCTCATGCTCGCCGTTGATGCGCAGTTGCAGCGAGCTGCGGCCCAGCCGCTCCAGCAGCACCCCCAGCGTCAGGGTGTCGCCCATCCGGCTTGGGATCAGGAAGTCGCACTCGGCATGCACGATCGGCAGGCCCAGGCGCCGCTCCAGGATCATGCTGGCATAGTCGATATCCAGACCCTGGGTAAACCAGTCCTCCACCGCCCCGTTGAACATGTCGAAATACACCGGGAAATAGACGATTCCGGCCGGATCGCTGTGGGAAAAGCGAATGGGCCGCTGCACCCGGAAGCAACCCGGCGGCAGCGGCCGGTGGCTGGGATGGTCTTCCGGGCGGTGCGGCCGCTCGCTGTACTCGTGCATCTCTCGGTCAATCCTTGTTCCGCGCAGGGGCCGGACACCGCAAGGTGGCCGGTCGGAGCGGTCGCCGCGTTTCGCGCCGGCGGTCCATAGTTGTGGCTATTCCAAACAATCCGGGAAAAGCACCTTTCGTTCAACGGCTTCCTGCGGATATAGGGGGCGCCCCCGATTTTCGCACCTGCCGCTGTTGCGGAAATGCTGCACTGCAATCACGGCAACGGCCAGAGCTGCCGTCCGGTCCGCTTGCCCGCAATTTGTCGCAGTTTCCGTGTTTTCGGTCGGAAACATCACACAAAGATCCCTCAAATCCCGGCCATCCTCCCGCACGCATCCGGGTTCAGGCCCAAAACGAACATCAGGCCCGAAGGCTCCCAGGGACCGACGGGCACATCAGGCGAGGACACCGAACCGATGGCCACCTCCACCTCCAAGATCGTCGTGAACGCCCAGGGCAAGGCCGCAGGCGGAACGAACGCGCATTTCACCCTGCTGGTCGACGGCCAGAAGGTGGGTGAAGGCACCGCCGGCACCACGGCGAAGGATTTCGTATTCACCCCCGTGCTGACGTCCGGCGTCGCGCACAAGGTGCAGATCCAGTACGACAACGATGCGGTGATCAACGGCCAGGACCGCAGCCTGACCGTCAACAGCATCAGCATCGGCGGCAAGACGATCGCGCCGACCGCCGGCATCGTCAGCTACGACAAGGGCGCGCTCGACGGCAAGGACGTCGTCGCCGGCCAGTCGAACCTGTGGTGGAACGGCACGCTGGTCGTCACTGCCGACAAGAGCTATTTCCCCGCCGCCTCGACCTCGACCCCGGTGGCAACGGGGGCCAAGGATACCATCGTGGTCAACGCCTCCGGCACCCCGGCGGGCGGCGTGAACGCCCACTTCAAGGTGCTGGTCGACGGCAAGCAGATCGGCGAGACCACCGCCGGTACCACCGCCAAGAATTTCAGCTTCACCACCGACGCCGCCGACGGCGTGGCGCACAAGGTGCAGATCCAGTACGACAACGATGCGGTCGTCAACGGCCAGGACCGCAGCCTGACCGTCAACAGCATCTCGATCAACGGCCATAGCTACGCACCCACCAGCAGCGCCGTCACCTACGACAAGGGCGCGCTCGACGGCAAGGACGTGGTGGCCGGGCAGAAGGGGATGTGGTGGAACGGCACGCTGGTGGTCAACGCCCCGGCCTCCGACTTCCCGGCCGGCACCACCACTCCCACGACACCGGCCACCCCCGAGACGCCGACCGGCCCGGCCTTCTTCGTCGCCACCAACGGCAAGGACAGCTGGTCGGGCAAGCTGGCCGCCCCCAACGCCGACGGCACCGACGGCCCCTTCGCCAGCCTGGCGAAGGCTCAGGCAGCGATGCGTGCCGACAGCAGCATCGACACCACCTATGTCCGTGGCGGCGACTATTACCTGAAGAACGGGCTGTGGCTGGACGGCCAGGATTCCGGCGTGACGTTCACCGGCTACGGCAGTGAGAAGGCGGTGATCCACGGCAGCGCGCAGGCTTCGGTATCGTTCGGCCTCGGCGGCGCCAAGAACGTGACCATCGAGGGCCTGACCTTCGCCGATGGCGTCGTCGGCGGCCATTATGTCTACGCCGACAACGCCGCCGGCCTGACCTTCGCGAACAACGTGGTGAAGGGCGGCGGCTACGGGATCACGGTGCAGAACAGCGCCAACAGCCAGGTCGTCGGCAACCAGTTCGAGAGCACCGGCGCCGAATCCATCTTCGTGAAGGCCGGCTCCAACTTCACGGTGGTGTCCGACAACCTGATCAAGCATCCGAACGCAGCCGACCGCGGCGATGCCGGCATCTGGATCAACGGCAGCTCCGACGTCAAGGTCACGCACAACCAGATCGAGGATTCGCCGGAGAAGGCCATCGCCGTCGGCTCGGTCCAGACGGACGGCAGCGACGCGACCTACCGGGTGACCGTCGCCTACAACAAGGTGATCGATGCCAACCTGGAATCGAACGACGGCGGCGGCATCTACCTGATCAACCGTCAGCAGGATCTGGGCAATCATACCGTCGTCAACAACGATGTGACCGGCACCACCGCGACCAACCCCACCGGCGACGTGTCGAGCTGGGGCATCTATCTCGACGACTGGACCAGCGGCGCCACGGTGAAGGGCAACTACGTCCACGGCAATGTCGGCGGCATCTTCCTGCATGGCGGCTGGAACAACACCGTCACCAACAATCTGGTCGCCGGCAACACCGGTGACGCTATCGGCCTGCAGCAGGACGTCGCCTGGAGCGGCTGGAAGGGCAAGGTTATGGCGAACAACCAGATCTTCAACAACGTGCTCGACACCTCGAAGGGCGACGCCGTGGAGATTTACGGTCCGGGCTCCTCCGGCAGCTTCCACGACAACGAGTATTCGGGCGCCAGCGCCAATGCCCAGCTGTTCCATGCCTGGCCGCAGCTGATGTCCAGCGGTTATGGCGGGACGCTGCAGAACTGGCAGGCTGCCGGCTACGACAAGGGGTCGGAGTGGATGAACCCCCACTTCACCAACCCGTCGGCCGGCGACTACACCCTCGCGTCGGATTCGCCGGCCTACGGCCAGGGCTTCGAGGCCCTGCCTTACGACCAGATGGGCCTGCTGCACGCGTAACATAAGCCCTCCGTCTTGCCCTGGCCGCCGGTCCCAAGACCGGCGGCCAGGGCAGGGACCGGCTGGAACCTTGGGATAGGCAAGACGTTATCGCCTTTGAAAAGCCGCTCGGCCTGAAGCCGGGGGATCTTGAAGACGAGAACAGCCACCCCAACCTGTCAGTTCGTCATGCTGCCCCGACCATGAAAGATGGAACGCGGAACTCGCCACATGAAGCACATGGGACGACCCGCCTGACTCCGGGGAGGCCTGTCGTGGGCTTGGTCGGCGTCCTGCCGACGGTCAGCCAATTCAAGAGGAAAACATGAATCTCCGCGAACAGTGGATGAAGGACCCGGAACTGAAAGCCGCCTACGAAGCGCTCGGCCCCAATTTCCGCCGCGAGGTTGAACTCGCGCAGCAGCGCCGCGGCCAGCGCACCTTGCAAGGTGCGGCCATTGCCTCACACAACGGTCGCACCACCGACCGCCCGCGCCGCTCCCACGCCGCTCCGGGCAATTCTGCCCGTCGCTGATGCCGATAATCGGCGAAACCTTGCCGGCCGATTCCCACCCGCCCGGCGGACCGTGACTGGACCCACGGAGAAAAACGGATTTAAACTCGGCGACTCGCCGTTTCGTCCACCCGTTTCTCCTCGCTTCCGGCCCATCACATGTCCTCTGCCGATCGTCCTCGCCACGCGCTGCCACACCGGCTGCGCCGTCCCCGCTTTGTCTGGATGTCCCCAAAAAGTTGGCGGCGACGCCTGCTGTTCTGGACGGGCGCCGGCGTCGTCGGGCTTGTCGCCGTACTGTTCGCCATCGGCGCCGATCATGCCCAACATCTGTTCCGATTGGCGGTCGCGGCATTTCCCTGGCTACCGTTCCTGCTGACGCCACTGGGGTTAGGCTTTTCGGCCTGGGTGGCTCTGCGCGTGGTGCCAGGATCGCAGGGGAGCGGCATTCCCCAGGCCATCGCCGCGCGGCATGTCCAGGATCCGGCCGCCAAACACCGCCTGCTATCTCCGCGGATTGCCATTGGCAAGATCCTGCTGACCCTGGTCGGGCTTGCCTGCGGCGCTTCCATCGGGCGCGAGGGGCCGACGGTGCAGGTCGGCGCCTCCATCATGCTGATGGCCGGCTCCATCGCCGGATTGGGCAGGGAGCCGGGACTGATCCTGGCCGGCGGTGCGGCCGGCGTTGCCGCAGCCTTCAACACGCCGCTGGCCGGCATCGTCTTCGCCATTGAGGAGATGGCCCGCAGCTTTGAAAGGCGGACCAGTGGCCTCGTGCTGATCGCCGTGGTGGCAGCTGGTCTGGTCGCCGTCGCCATGCTCGGCAACTACGCCTATTTCGGCCACACCGCCGCGTCGGCAGACTGGCATGATTGGAAGGCTGTTCTGGCGACCGGTATCGTGGGCGGAGTGGCAGGCGGCGGATTCAGTGCCTTGCTGCTCTGGCTGTCGGCCCGGATCCGAGGCAGCCGATTGTGCGGCCGGCCGGTGATGGTCGCCATGGGCTGCGGCCTGGCGCTCGCCACCATCGGTACCGCCTGTGGCGGGCTGACCTTCGGTACCGGTTATGAGGAAGCGCGCGCCGTTCTGGACGGGGTGGAGACGCTGCCCTGGTACTATGCCCCGGCGAAACTGCTGGCAACGGCGCTGTCAGGGGTCTGCGGCATTCCCGGCGGTATCTTCTCTCCCTCCTTGTCGGTGGGGGCAGGCATCGGCTCCGTCATCGGCGGACTGCTGCCGGACAGCCCGTTGGGTGCCGTGGTGCTGCTGTCGATGGTGTCCTATTTCGCCGGCGTGGTGCAAGCGCCCCTGACCGCCGTCGTCATCGTGACGGAGATGAGCGCCTCCCCCGACATGCTGCTGCCGCTGATGCTGAGTGCGGCGATAGCCACCACCCTGTCCCGCCTGATCTGTCCACGGTCACTCTATCACACCATGGCCGACAGTTTTCTGGAGCTCTTGAAGGCGGATGCGGCCGGCACCGAACCGGCCACACGCAAGGCAACGGCGCTTCCCTCGCCTTAATATGCGCTCGCCCGGTCCAGCCCTTCGATGTCACCGGCGTCCAGGCGCAGGGATGCAGCGGCGATCAAATCCCCCATCTGTTCCGGTCTCGATGCGCTCACGATGGGCGCGGTCAGGCCGGGATGGGCGATCAGCCAGGCGAGCGCCACCTGCGCCGGGGTGGCCTCATGGCGGCCAGCGACCTCGTCCAGCGCCGCCAGGATCGCCCGGCCGCGGTCGTTCAGATACTTCGACACCGCTCCCTGCCCGCGGGCGCTCTTGCCGGCATCGGCAGCGGAGCGGTACTTGCCGGTCAGGAAACCGCTGGCCAGGGAATAGTAGCTGATGACGCCCAACCCGTTTTCCCGGCACAGCCCTTCCAACTCCCCCTCGTAGCCCTTGCGGTCGTGGAGATTGTATTCCGGCTGCAGGGTCTCGTAGCGCGGCAGACCGGTGCGGGCGCTGACCTCCAGCGCCTCGCGCAGGCGGGGGGCGGTCAGGTTGGAGGCGCCGACGGCCCGGATCTTGCCCTGGTCGATCAGCTCCTTGTAGGCGCCGAGCGTGTCCTCGAACGGCGTCGCCGGATCGTCCCAGTGGGACTGGTAGAGATCGATGCGGTCGGTCTGGAGCCGCATCAGCGAATCCTCGACCGCGGTCCGGATCCAGGCCGGGGACAGGCCCTTTTTGCCCGGCCCCATCTCCGACCCGACCTTGGTCGCCAGCACGATGCGGTCGCGGTTGCCGCGGCTCTTCATCCAGTTGCCGATGATGGTTTCGGATTCGCCGCCCTTGTTGCCCGGTGCCCAGGCCGAATAGACGTCGGCCGTGTCGATGAAGTTGAATCCGGCATCGACGAAGGCGTCGAGCAGCCGGAAGGAGGTCGCCTCGTCGGCGGTCCAGCCGAACACGTTGCCGCCGAAGCAGAGCGGGGACACTGTCAGGCCACTGCGGCCGAGCGGACGTCGATCCATTGCGTCGTCTCCTTGCAGTCGTTCAGGCGGGGTGCCGCCCGCGGAATTCGGTCAGGTAGAACAGCAGGCCCAGCGCCGGAAAGGCGAAGCCGATCCAGGTCACCGGTTCCCATCCGCCGACGGCGAAGGCATAGCCGGCAAGCGCCGAGCCCGCCGCACCGCCCAGGAAGAAGATCGCCATATAGATGGCGTTCATCCGGCTGCGAGTCTCCGCCCCCAGCGAATAGATGGCCCGCTGCCCCAGCACCATGTTCATCTGCACGCCCATGTCCAACAGCAGCCCGGCCAGAACCAGCAGGGCGATCGAGCCCTCCCCGGCGCGCGCGACGAAGAAGGACAGAGCCGCCATCGCCAGCGCGAACCCGGTGGCGGGCCGGGTCCAGCCACTGTCGGCGATCCGCCCGGCGATGGGCGCCACCAGCGCGCCCGCCGCTCCCGACAGGGCGAACAACGCGATACCCCGCTGGGTCAGGTGGAAGGGCGTACCGGCCAGCAGCAGCGGCACGGCGGTCCAGTAGAGGCTGAAGGCCGCGAACATCATGGTCTGGTAGGCAGTGCGGCGCTGGAGCACCGGCGTGCGCACCAGCAGCCGCCCGAGCGATCCCAGCAGGGCGCCATAGCCGGATCCGCCCCCCGGCGGCCGCTGGGGCAGACGCTGCGGCAGCACCCGCCACAGCAGGACCGCAAAGCCGACCATCACCACCGCCGACAGGCCGAACACCGCACGCCAGCCAAGGCTGTCGGCGATCAGGCTCGACACCGGCCGGGCCAGCAGGATGCCCAGCAGCAGGCCGCTCATGACCGTACCGACCACCTGCCCGCGCGACGCCTCCGGCGCCATGTGGGCGGCGAGCGGCACCAGCATCTGCACGGCGACCGACGTGACGCCGATCAGGAAGGCCGCGGCCAGGAACAGGGATGCGGTGGGAGCGACGGCGGCCACCAGCAGCGCCGCCACCGTGCTGCCGAGGGTGACGACCACCAGCCGCCGGTTCTCCAGCAGATCGCCCAGCGGCACCAGCAGGATCAGTCCGGCGCCATAGCCGATCTGGGTCAGTGTGACGACCAGGCTGGCGGTCTCCGGCGACAGGCCGACCGCCGGGCCGATCAGCCCGACCAGCGGCTGCGCGTAATAGATGTTGGCGACCACCGCCCCGCAGGCCAGCGCCATCAGCAGGATCAGCGTGCGGGACAGGACCGGGTGCGTGGCGTCCCCGGCGAAAGGGGAAGCACCGGGGGGTACGGTGGGCGGCATCGCAAGGATCCTGTGGGGTCGCAATGTTCGAGGCGGCTCTTGAGGAGCGGCCACCCTACGTCGGCACCCGCACGCCACACACCACCGATTTGCGCACCGGTGATTTGCGCAATGGGAACCCATTCACCCGGCTTCCCCGCACATGGCCCCACACATGGCATAGAGCCAGCTGCGGAAGGGGGCGAAGCCGGCATCCTCGCGGCGCGAGGCACGGCAGACCAGATACCAGGAATGCGCCATGGGAACCGCCAGCCCGAAGGGGACGGCCAGACGGCCGGCGGCGATATCGTCCTGGATGTAGAGCCGCGGTGCCAAAGCCACCCCGACACCGTCGATCGCCGCCTGCAGGGTCATGGCGTAGCTGCCGAAGGAAAGCCCCTTGGAGGCCACCTCCGGCACGCCGGCGGCACCGAGCCAGCGCGGCCAATCCTGGCCCCAGTGGGAGACGTGCAGCAGCGTCGCGCCAGCCAGATCCGCCGGCTCCCGCAGTTCGGCCGCCAGCCGCGGCGCACAGACCGGCTGCATGGTGGAGGAGAACAGCCGCTCCGCCTCATAGCCCGGCCATTGGCCGTCGCCCAGCAGAACCGCACAGGTCCAGTCGTCGCTCATCGGTGCGCCCGCCCCGCCGGTGGCGATCCGCACCTCGATCTCGGGATGGTCGTGATGAAAACCCGACAGGCGCGGGATCAGCCAGCGCACCGCCACCGTCGCCCCCATCCCAACCGTCAGCACCGGCCCGGCCCGCATCGCCGACACCTGCTCCACCCGCCGGGCTATGGCGTCGAAGCTGTCGGTCAGCGTCGGTTGCAAGGCCCGGCCGCGCTCGGACAGCACCAGCGCGTTGGCCCGGCGGTCGAACAGGGCGAATCCCAGCCGCTCTTCCAGCAGCTTCACCATCCGGCTGACCGCAGCCTGCGAGACGTGCAGCTCGGCCGCCGCAGCGGTGAAGCTGCCATGGCGGGCCGCCGCCTCGAAGGCGCGCAGCCCGTTCAGGGAAGGCAGGCGCCGCATGATCCCATCCTTACCATCCTTACCCGACCCCAATTTTTCCTGGGGGTGAGCATCGAACAATGCTGTTTGCCGCACAAGCGCGGGCATGGGAGTTTTTCAGCCTGATCACCGACATTCGGGCTGTTTCATGCTGACGCTGCCGCTGATGGTGGGGCTTGGCCTCACCGTGCTCGTGACCTCGTTCCTGTCGGGCCTCTTCGGCATGGCCGGGGGCATGGTGCTGATGGGTCTGTTGCTGATTCTGCTGCCGGTGCCGTCCGCCATGCTGCTGCATGGTGTGACCCAATTCGCCTCCAACGGCTGGCGGGCCTGGCTGTGGCGGCAGCATGTGGTCTGGCCGGTTATCCTGCGATTCGCGCTGGGCGGATCCGGGGCAGGCTTGCTGTTCGCCCTGGCCGGCGCCATACCGGATCGGGCGGTGTCGCTGCTGATTCTGGGAATGTCGCCCTTCCTGGCGCTCGCCGTGCCCGCAGGCTGGGCACTGAATGCACAAAAGCCGCTGCATGGTTTCCTGGGCGGCTTCCTGTGCATGGGGGTGCAATTGATCGCCGGCATTTCCGGCCCGCTGCTCGACGTCTTTTTCATTCGCAGTGCCATGAGCCGTCAGAGCATCGTCGCCACCAAGGCGACCATCCAGGTGGTCGGCCATGCGGTGAAGGTCGCCTACTTCGCCCCCCTGGTTGCCGGCGGCACCGATGAGACGGTGGAACTCACCGTGATTCTCATGTCGATCGCCATGGCGCTGCTCGGCACGAATCTCTCCCGCCGCGTGCTCGACCGCATGAGCGACGCCCAGTTCCGCCTGTGGAGCCGCTATCTGGTGATGGGAACCGCCGGAATCTATCTGGGACAGGGGCTTTTCCTGCTGGCAGCACACTGAAAACGGACAGGATAATCCGTTATTTTTCAGTGAGATAAGCCATCCCCTCCCGTCTTCCTTACGGCTTGGGGGCCAGATCCGGCTCCAGCCCCATCCATCGGCCCGCCCTCCGATCCTTACGGCTTGGGGGGAGGGCTTCCTTACATCCCGGGGGCATTCAAGCCCTTGGAGATCCTTACCTGACGGTATCGGAAACTCGATAAAGCCGTTGAATTGGCCCATCCTTACTCCTTGGGGGCCTGGATCCGGTATGGACTGCCCCCGAGCCGTAAGGAAGGCGCTTATGCAGACCCTCTCGAATAGCAGAAACTGCAGACTGCCCCCACGGAGTAAGGATGGCGCTATGCGGGTCGAAGCCGTCGACGGGACTCGAGTCGGACCGATTCGTCCTATGTAAGGACGCGCAGAGGCTGAGGAAGGGTGGATTCTCACCGCGAAACCCGTTGCGGATCCGGCACTTGGCTGGTGTCGGCGACTCCCTTTCCCTTTTAAGAGGATTCGTCGGTCCGAAAAGCCAAGAGAGTCCGCGAGTCGCATCGAATCTTCCTTACAGCATGGGGGAAACGGCCTTACCGGGTGGGGGCGAGTCGCACACGCCCCGGGGTGTAAGGGTTTTTCCCCCAGGATGTAAGGATGAACAGGAATTTGCGGCGCGACCCTTTCCTTACTTGTTTTTCTGGTAAGGATTGATTTAGCCTCCCTCGATTTCGGCGGAGGATGGCGATGGCGGTTGTGGGGCGCAGGAAGGCGCGTGGCGCGGTGGCGGAGGAGTCCGTCCCGTCGGACGCGGCTGCGCCCTTGCAGGCGGAAGCAGCGAAGACTGGTTCGGGTCTGGTTGTGCTGGGGCCGGAGGATCTGGCCGGCGGTGCGGTCATCGACGGCGACGGTGCTGCCGCCAGCCTGCCGGCCGTCGGGCCGGAAACCAGCGCTCCGGTCGCCGGCCTGACCGCCCGCGTCGCCAGCGCGACCTTCGAGCGGGACGGCTACAAGCACCTGATCAAGGCGGCGGAGGCCGTCTACAGCTATCCGGCCAACGGCACGCGGCTGTCGCTGCCGGCGCAGAAGATGCTGAACTTCATGATCCATCTCGCCGGCAGCCAGAATTTCGCCAACAAGCTCTACCGCCTGCCCAAGCGGGTGGTGCGCGGCAATCACAAGGGCAATGAGCGCATCTTCGATGCGCTGAAGGAAATCTTCGATTCCAGTTTGGTGGTCATCGGTCCCTTCCGCGGCCGGCGGTCGCGTGCCGAACTGCGCATCCTGTCCAGCTATGTCCGGCCGGAGGAGGAGGAGGACAGCGACGCCGCCGACATCCATTTCCAGTTCACCGACGCCTTCCTGGAAATCCAGCGCTCGTCCCAGCTGTGGGCCAAGCTGTCGGGGCCGGCGATGGTCAAGGTCACCAGCACCTATGCGCTGAAGCTCTACGAGATCGGCATGCAGCGCTACCAGATGGACTATCCGTCGCTGGAGCTGGACATCGACACGCTGCGCAAGCTGATGAACGTGCCGGAGGGCGCCTACAAGGATTTCGGCATCCTGCGCACCCGCACCATCGACCGCGCCATCTCCGAGGTGAACCAGCTCGCGCCCTTCCGGGTCAGCATGCCGGAAGACAAGATGAAGCGGAAAGGCCGCAAGATCGAGGCGGTGACCCTCGACTTCAACGCCAAGGACGAGGAGGAGGCGGCCGAAACCTATCTGGAGCGCGAACGCCACAGCGCCGGCCGCCGCGCACGCCGTATCGGCAAGGTCGACACCGTCGCCCCGGCCGATCCGGTGGAGGCCGGCCTCGCCGATCTCGGCCCGCTGCCCGATGCCGACGACGTCACCGCGCTGTGGGCCGCCGTCCTGCACGCCCTGAAGGGCAAGGTTCCCGCCCCGCTGCTGGCCGAGCTGGAGCCGGACCGGGTCGAGGAGGCGCCCCAGGGCGGCCGTCGGCTCGTGCTGAAGGCCAGGAATCCGGCGGTTGCCGACACCGCCCGCATGAACCACTGGCCGAGCCTGAAGTCCGCGCTGTCGTCGCTGACCGGCGGGATGATCGAGGACGTGACCTTCGAAGTGCCGGCCCGCAAGGGGAAGGCCGCCAAGGCGACCTCCCCCGGGACGTAAGGATCGGCTCATCCTCCCCCGAGCGGTAAGGGTCAGCCCTGCTTGGACTTCAGCGCCGCCAGACGGTCGGACAGGCTGGTGGCCGCCGGCTTGCCGGAGGCCGCGGCGAGCGCGGCGGCGATGTTGGGATCCTCCTTTTCCGGAGAGGACGGGTGCAGCAGCTTGGCCTTGGCCTTGGCGGCCTCGGCGGCGGCCAGATCCTTGGCCGCGGTGTCCTGCATCGCCTTGAGGGCGACGGTCAGGCCGCTGGTGGCTCCGGCGAGGCCGGCGGCCTGGCGGGCGGCCTCGGCCTGGCGCTCGGCCATGGCGCGCTGCTGGTCGGCGCGGCCCATGTCGCGCTCGGCGCGGGTCAGCTCGGCGCGGGCGGCCTTCAGCTTGGCGCCGGCATCGGCGTAGTTCTTCTCCAGCATCTCCAGGAACTCTCGCGCTTCGACGGCGTCCTGGACCTCGCGCTCGATCTCGGGAGCCATCTCCTCCAGCATGGCGACGACGGTCTCCAGGCTCTTTTCCAGGCCGGCCTTGCGGGACGGGTCGGTCTCGCCGTCGATCTGGCGCTGGAGATGCTCGGCCGCGGCCATGCGCTGGCCCGACAGCGCCTTGATCGCGTCGGCCTCGCGCTGCTCGCGGTCATGGATGGCGCGGGCTTCCGCCACCTGCCGGCCCAGACCGTCGAGATGCTGTTCCATGGTGCGCAACTCGGCCTCCGTCGCCGACTTCGGATCCCAGCGGACCAGCGCCTCCATGGCGCCCTGGACGGCCTGGTCGGTCTTGACACCCATAAGGTTGCGGATGAAGGCAAGCATGGCTGATTCCTGTCGAAGGAGGGTTGTTGGAGGCGCCCCGGAAGGCGCCCCGGAAGCACAGATGGGGAGGCGCCGCGGCGCTGACCAGCCCCCCATCCTTACCGCTTGGGGGCCGATTATCCGGCCAGGGCGGCGGCGTTGATCAGCGCGACGCCGAGTTGCACCCCGACCAGGGTGGCGGCGGAGGCGACGTTGCCGGATTCGATCTGGCCGCGCAGGTCGCGGATCAGCAGCGCCGCGACGGCGAAGGCGACCAGCTGGAGGATCAGCGCCACCACGCCCCACAGCAGGATGTCCAGCACATAGGCGCTGGTCGCCAGCGTCGCCGCCAGCGGGATGGCGAGCGCGACGATGGAGCCGCCCAGCGTCAGGCCGCCGGCGGCGTTGCCGCGCGCGACCAGATCGCGTTCGTGGAAGGGGGTGATGCGGGTGTAGATGGCGACGCCGACCGCCAGCAGCGCCAGCGTGACGGCGAGCTGGACCAGCAGCACCGGAAGCCCGGTGCCGAGCGCGGTGAGGATGGAACCGAAGGTGCTTTCCATGGGGCCGGCACTCTTGTCGTGAGGGGTTGGATCAGGACAGCGAGAGGGAGGCGGGATTGACGTCGATGCCGGCCGAGATCTCGACCGAGGCGCGGCCGGACCGCTCCACCGCCTCCACCAGGATATATTCGGTGGCCGGGGCCGGATCCGCCGCGCCGGTGGGAGCGCCGTAGAGCATGGCCTGGCTGGTCACCGTCTCGGTGCCGCGCAGGGTCTGGCGCGCCTCGCTGAGGGTGAAGGGCTGGATCCGGCCGGTGCCCGGCTGCCAGACGCGGGGATAGAGCTTGCCGTCCCTGGTCTGGAATTCCGGCCAGCCGATCATCCCCTCGGCATCGTCCAGCCAGAAGCCCCACTCGTCCTCGTCGGCCGGGGTCACGCTGTCGATCGGGGTGAAGTAGCGGCATTCGTCCGGCTGGCCGTCGGGGCCGAGATGGATCTGGAAGAAGCCGCCGGGGGTTCCGGAAGCCGCTCCGGGGCCGGCCGGCAGATGCAGCCGGTAGACGGTGGCCGGGCCGGAGGTGACGGTGCCGACCGCCTCGATCGACACCAGCCGGTCGCTGCCGGTGTCCGGCGCCTTGACCTTGGTGGCGCCCTCCGCCAGCAGGAAGGGGGCGGGGTCGATGGTGACCGCCATGCCCAGCCGGAACAGCGACGGGCTGTAGCCCTTGCCGCCGAGCTTCTGGTTGACGTAGTTGCCGAGCGTTCCGAACAGGGGCACGTCCGATCCTCCCTTTGAAACTGGACCCGATTTGGCGGCGGGCGCATCCATCCGGCGCCGCGCCCGCCACAGCAGGAACAGCACCGCGACGCCCAGCAGCAGGATGCCCCACCACCAGAATCCGCCGAGGCCGGATCCGCCGGAGCCTGACGCCTGCGCCGCGTTCGCGCTGTCGACGGAGCTGGCCGAGCCGGCAGCCCCGGTGCGGGCCAGATCCGCCGGGATGTCGGGCGGCAGCCGCCCGGCCTCGCGCGGGGTGCCGGCCTGGGCGGCCACCGACTGGTCGAGCTGGTCCAGCTTCGCGCGCAGATCGGCGTTGTCGCTGGCCAGCCGGTCGGCCTCCTGCCGCCATTGGCGATAGCCGGGGTCGTCGGCATTGTCGTGGAAGAAGGAGGCATGGCCCGGCCGGGTCAGCGTGTCGAGCATGAACCACAGGAACAGCCCGTCCCAGATGCCGAAGCGGCGCGGGGTGTTGTAGGCGTAGGACGGCGGGCTCCAGCCATACCGTCCGTAGGGGTTCGCCGGCGTCGGCCGGGTCGAGGGGGTGCGGTAGGATCCGCCGCCCGATCCCCAGTTCCAGCCGGAGTTGCCGGAATTGGCGTTGCCACCGGCGGTGCGGCCCTGGCCGGATGCCGCGGCAGGCGGCGTGCCAGGCTGGGCCGGCGGCGTGCGGTCGGCGTCCTGCCGGTTGCGGTAGCGGTTCAGCGCATCGGCCGAGCCCTGCTGGCTGAAGGCCCGGTCGCCGGCCGAAGCGGGCGGCGCGGCGACCGACGGGGCGCTGTTGCCCGGCCGGGCATAGCCGCCGCTGGAAGTGGAGCCGGAGCTGGACGGGCCGCTGGAGAACCAGCCTCCGCTTGATGAGCCTGTCGAGGGGGTGCGCGGGGCGGAGGGGCGGGCATAGCCGCCGCTGCCGCCGACCGACGGGGTGCGCGACGGCCGGGAATAGCCGCCCGACGACCGCCCCCTGCTGCGCGAGCCGGCGCGGGCTTCGGCCTCGGCCGCGGTGAAGGCGACCGCCGTGGCGGCGGCGACGGCCAGGGACGGCGGCGATATCGGGGCCGTGAGGATGGCGCCGACGGGCGCCGCCAGCGGCTGCACCGCCATCAGAAGGGCGACGGCGGCGGCACGCAGGCGTTGGGGCCACCGGGGGTTCGCGGTCTGCGTCATCCGTCCTCTCGCGTCATCCGGAGCCGGCGCAACCGGCCCTCCCGACGATCCGTTGCCGGGAGCCTAGGCAGGTACGCCACACTTCTCAAGCGCTGAACCGCCCCGGCCCGCGCCGGCCGGTGAAGGGTGCGGCCGTCCGGTGCGGTCGGGGACGGGAGCGTCTGGAACATGGTGGAACAGGATCCGGCGCCCTGTTCACCGGTCCATCCGCCTGCCTGCCGGCGGCGGGAGCCGCTATCGGATCGGCCGGTGTCGGTGCATCGCTGCGGTCGGGACAAGCGACGGTCTCCGTGATCGGGAACGGGCCGCTCCTTCCTATCATGGCGGGGGCGGACGGGTAAGCATCGGGTGAAAATCCCCCAGACCCCTTGTCCGCGGCCGGGGGCGGCGGCTATCACAGCGGGACCGGGGCCTTGCCGGGCCCCCTTGCCTTGCATCACGGACCCCCATGGACGACCTCGACCGGCGCCTGATCGATCTGCTGACGGTGAATGCGCGCACCAGCACGGCGGCGCTCGGGCGGGCGCTGGGGCTGTCGCGCTCCACCGTGCAGGACCGCATCGCCCGGCTGGAGCGGCTGGGGGTGATCGCCGGCTATACGGTGAGGCTGGGCGATCCGGCGCCGCGGCGCGGCGTGTCGGCGCTGGTGATGATCAGCGTCAACGCCAAGCTGGCCGACCGCGCCGTCCATGCGCTGCGCAGGATGCCGGAGGTGATCCGCCTGCACAGCATCAGCGGCCAGTACGACCTGTGCGCCACCGTCGGAACCGAGACGCATGACGCGATGGATGCGGCGCTCGACGCCATCGGCCGCCTGCCGGGGGTGGAGCGGACGATGTCGTCGATCGTGCTGTCGACCAAGATGGAACGATAGGCAGGATGGAGCGGCAGCCGGGCCGCCGCTCCGTCCTAGATCGGATCGCGTAAAATCGGCATCGATTTGAAGCGTGAATCCGATCGCCAGACATAAGGCTAGAGTTTCGTGCGTTTCATATCAAACGCACGAAACTCTAGCCGTCAGGGCTTGGCGTCCATCTGGATGACGCGCAGGTTGTTGGTGGTGCCGGCCTGGGCGAAGGGGATGCCGGCGACGACGACCATGGTGCCGGTCGCCCCGGCGAACCCCTCGGCGCGGGCGGTGGCGATGGCGCGGTCGACCATCTCCTCGTAGGTGCGGATGTCGTCGGACAGAATGCTGTGGGCGCCCCACAGCAGGCAGAGCCGGCGCGAAACCGCGGTGTCGGGGGTGATCGCCAGGATCGGCACCTCCGGCCGCTTGCGGGCGATGCGCGCCGCGGTGGTGCCGCTGGAGGTGAAGGCGACGATGGCCGAGGAATGGATGGTCTGGGCCAGGTCGGCGGCGGCGGCGGCCACCGCGTGCGGCGGGCTCTGCTCCTCGCCCGGCTGGGTCGCCTGGACCAGCGAGTGATAGAGCTTGTGCTGCTCGGTCGAGCGGATGATGCGGTCCATCATCGTCACCGCTTCCACCGGATATTGGCCGGAGGCGGATTCGGCCGACAGCATCACCGCGTCGGCGCCGTCATAGATGGCGGTCGCGACGTCCGACGCCTCGGCCCGCGTCGGGGTCGGGGCGGAGACCATCGAATCGAGCATCTGGGTGGCGACGATCACCGGCTTCACCGCCAGCCGGCAGGCCCGCACCAGCTCCTTCTGGCGGCCGGGCACGTCCTCGTGCGGGATTTCGACGCCGAGATCGCCGCGCGCCACCATCACCGCGTCGGACAGGCGGATGATGTCGTCGATGCGGTCGAGCGCCTGCGGCTTCTCGATCTTCGCCATGATGCCGGCGCGGTCGCCGATCAGGCCGCGGCCCTCGATGATGTCGCCCGGCTTCTGCACGAAGGACATGGCGACCCAGTCGACGCCCAGCTCCAGCCCGAAGGCGAGGTCGGCGCGGTCCTTGGCCGTCAGCGGCGACAGGTCGAGCACGGTGCCCGGCAGGTTGACGCCCTTGCGGTTGGAGATGGTGCCGCCGACGACGACCTTCGCCTCCATCCAGTCGTCGCCCAGCTCGACGACCTCGACGCGCACCCGGCCGTCGTCGATCAGCAGATGATGGCCCGGCAGGATGGCGGCGAAGATTTCCGGATGCGGCAGCGGGATGGAGCGCTTGTCGCCCTCGGTGCCGGTCAGGACGAAGCGGATCGCCTCGCCGGTGGCGACCTGGATCTTGCCGTCGCGGATGGTGCCGACGCGGATCTTCGGCCCCTGGAGATCCTGCAGGATGCCGATGGGACGGCCGACCTCGGCCTCCAGCTCGCGGATGGCGCGGTGGACCTTGGCGTGGTCGTCGTGGGTGCCGTGGCTGAAGTTCAGCCGGAAGGTGTCGACACCGGCCAGGAACAGGGTCTTCAGCATCTCGGGAGTGTTGCTGGCCGGTCCGACGGTGGCGACGATCTTGGCGCGGCGATGACGGCGCATATGGTTCCGGCCGGGGGGCCGTCCTCTGTTGGCTTGGCCGTCCGGTGGGCCGGCAGGGCGGCGGCCACCATGGCAGGACGGCGCGGGTGACTGGTCAGCAGCGGAACGGCTGGGGGCAGGCGCCCGTCCGGGCGGCCCGTCGACCGTTCGCATGCCCGAACAAGGTGTCGCCATCGCGCCCGGAATGCAAGGCGGCTCGCGGACCGGCGGCTGGATCGGCGGCTGGAACGGCGTGAAACAGTCCCCGGCCCGGTGTTCCATCCCGCCGCCTGCCCTGCCTCTGCCCTCCCTCTGCCCTGCCCGCTCGCTCGTCGCCCGCCTACAGGCGCCGGGAGAAGGCGCCCGAGCCGCGACGGCTCACCGGGCCGGGCGCGAGGTTGGGAAACGCATCCTCCGGGGTGAGGGTCCAGGGATAGACGCCCTTCGGGCCGTCCGCTTCCGGCCGGGCAAGGATGGCGGCGACGATGGCGGGATGGGGCGGCGTGCGCTCGCGCAGCAGGCCGGGGCCGTCGTCGTCGAGTTCGGGTACGGCGGCCCGGGCGGCCCCGGCGGCTGGGGCGGGTTCGGGCTGCCGGGACGGTCGCAGGCCGGGACCGGCGACGGCGTCGAGGCCGGCGAACAGGCCGAGCCGCTCGGCCAGCCAGCGCACCGTCGCCGGATCGCCGGCCGCGACCAGCCGCTCGATCTGCTCGGCCACCAGGGCACGCAGCGAGGACAGGCGCAGCTCGGCCTCGCGGTTCAGCGCCTCGCGCTCCCACCACACGCGGACGCGGAAATCCTTCGAGCCGTAATAGGCCCGCCACAGGGTGGTGCGGCTGCATCCCATGGCGCGGGCGACCTGGAGGAAGGAATTCCCGCGCGCCAGCATGCCGGCGGCCATGATCCATTGTTCCTCATGGAACTGCGAGCCGGGGACCAGCGAGCCAGCGGCCGGAACCGGCGGCTCCTCCGCCCAGCTGGGGAGGCGGTCGTCTTTGAGGGTGCTGGCGTCGATCGGCATGGCGGGGCTCCGCAAGTGAGAGGGCTTGCGGGGGAGTTTATGGGAATTATTTCCCTTTTGGGAATTTTTGTGCAAAGGCGGCCGACGCCGTCCCGTCCGGGATCTTTACGCGATCCGATCTGACCGAAAGCAGCCATCGCGGTGGAAATCCCGCCTCTTGCCTTCTGCCTTTCCAACGGGCGGATGGGCATCGGACTCCATGCGGCAAGCCGGACCGCAGCCTGTCCTATGACGTGACGTCGATGACGATTTTACCGAATGGTCCCCGGTCCAGATGGTCGAACGCGGCAGGAAGGTCGGCGAGCGAATAGCGCGAATCGACTGGCGCGGTTCCGATCCGCCTATCCGGAGGTCCGCCTGGATCTCGTGATCGACAACGACATCACGGATGTGGTTGCGCAGGGCTTCGATGCCGGTGTCCGCATCGGCGGCCAGATCAGTCGCGATATGGTCGCGGTTCGCATCACTCCCGATCTTCGAATGGCGGTTGTCGGCGCCCCCGCATATTTCGCCGACCGGCGGCGGCCTGAAGTCCCGGCCGACCTGAAGGACCACATGTGCCTTACCTACAAATGGAAGAATACGGGAGCTCTGTATCCATGGCGGTTTTCCGACGCCGATGCTGTGATCGACGTCGATGTCGGGAACGTGCTTACCGTCAATGACACGGATCTGTTGCTGGCAGCCGCATGCGAGGGGCTTGGGTTGGCCTACCTGATCGAAGATTTGGTGCTACCGTCCATCGAGAACGGAAAGCTTCTGCGGGTGCTCGACCCGTGGTGCAAGGTCTTCCCAGGCTTCCATCTCTACTATTCGGAGCGGACGCACATGCCCGCTTCGGTGAGAGCCTTCATCGACCTCATGAAGATTGCGGGTTGCTGATCAAGCGCAGCTGACAGTCGGGATATCCGTCGGCCAGGGCTTTTGATGGTGACCCATCAAAAGCCGCAGGATATCCGAATGCCCGGCGCCGTGCCTCACTCATACACGGCGTCGCGCGGGCCGGTATCTCCCAACGCCATTTTGACGAAGGCGTCGGCCGTCAGGTCGGCGTCGAGCAGCGCGCCATGGTGGGCGAAGCGATCACTCCGGTCGAGCCACAGCCGATCGCACAGCGCATCGAGCGAGCCGGAAGCGCCGGGGAAGGCCGCGTGCGACATCTCCTTGGTGCAGATGAACCGGCCGGCCGAGAAGGTGTCGGCCCCCCATGCGGCGCGTCCGCAGCGCGCGAACTCGTAGTTCAGGAAGTCCATCTCGTTCTCATAGGCATGCGCGACCAGAAGATCCTCGCCCAGGAAGGCGAGAAGCGCATCGGCCACCTCGGGAAAGCGGGGCGCCGCCTTCAGGTCGGCGGGCTTGATGCCATGCACCTTGATGGCGTCGGGATGGAGAGGGGCGTCGGGGTTGACACGGGACTCCCAGGTGCGCGCCTTCCTCCAGGTCTCGCCCTCACGGATGATCTCAAGACACCCGAGCTCGATGATGATGCCGGGCTGACGCAGGCCCTTGGGCGCCTTACGGATGTCCTGGAGGCTCGGCAGGCGCCGTCCGGTCGTCTCGATGTCGATCGCGACCAGCCGGTCACGGCCTTCCCATGGCTGCATGTTCATTGAGATCCAATCTTTCATCGGTGGAGCCGCCTGTGGCACGGATATGACACAAGGACAAGGCTCCGTCACCCCGCCCAGAGTAGCATGGCGGTAGCGCCATGACCGACGCGACCGCTGGTGAGCAAGGAGCATCGCCGTGAAAATCCCCGGCCCCGGGCATCCCATCACGATCATCCCCAACCCGAATCGGATCCGTGTCGTCTTCGCCGGGCGGGTCGTCGCCGAAACCGCAAGCGCCCTGACGCTGGCGGAGGCGAAGTTGCCCGCGGTCCACTATATTCCCCGCGCGGATGCCGACATGACGGCCTTCGAGCGCACGGCGCACACGACGCATTGCCCTTACAAGGGCGATGCCACTTACTACAGCCTGCGTGTGGGTGATCGCATCGCGATCAATGCTGTCTGGACCTACGAGACTCCCTATCCCGCCGTGGCCGCCATCCGCGAATATTTGGCGTTTTATCCGGAACGCGTCGATTGCATCGAAGAGCACGCGGCCACATAGCGGCAGCCGGCGGAAGGCTCCGCATGCGGTGTGGTTCCCATCGCAATGCCGGCTTCGTCGGCTCTTGGTGCAAAGCAGACCTCAAAGAGCCTTGCGCCGCGCGACCACGGCACCCGCGACCGGTGCGGTGATCTCGTAGTGATCGGCCTGGGTCACCTCCAGGATCAGGCGCGGCCGGTAGGCGACGGCGTTGACGCCGCCGCGGTGGCGCAGGCTGTCATAGGCGATGCCGGCGGCCTGCCCCGCCCGGCGCACCTCCTCGCCGAAGGACTGGGAGGCGCGGTAGTCGCCCATCGCATAGAGGTCGGGCCGCGCCGCGCCCTGGCCGCGGAGGTCGAGGAAACCGCCGTCGAGACGCGCGTTGTAGAGGCGGTAGGTCAGCCGCATCTCGGGGAGCCGGCGGTACACGGCCTCGCGGCGAAGGTGATGGGCGACCTCGGCGATGGCGGTCTTTAGCGCCCACGCTCCGTACCAGGCGCCGAGCTCGCCGCTGTTGAAGCGCCCGCCGGCGGGGGCGGCGTGCAGGAAGGCGGCCATCACCACCGAGGCGTTCGGCACGCCGTAGACCCACTGGTCGCGGGGAAGCCGGGCGACGCGCTCGCGGACCAGCCGGTCGTTGGTCCAGCCCTCCAGCTCCATGACGGCCTCCAGATCCTCCGGCCGCGTCACGCCGTCGAAGGCCGGGATCGGCGGGAAACGCGACGGGATCAGGCGGTGCGTCGGCTGCGGAATGGCGATGGTGGTGGTCACGGGGCTCACAGGATCACGATGTCGTCGTCGCCGTAGGGAGGGCTCGCCTCGTCCATCGGACCAGGCGGGCCGAAGACGCCCCCCCGCGCGGCGTCGAGGTAGCGGCGCACCAGCATGGGACCGTCCATCGTGCCGTTGACGACCAGCGCCATCGGCGGCTGGCCGCCGAAGGACGGCCCGTCATGCGGGCCGGTCAGCCAGTCCAGGGCCGCCGGCTCCGAGCCGAACAGGATCATCAGCGCCTTGTGGATGCCGAGCACGGCGGAGATGCGCAACAGCACGTCGACCGGCAAGGTCAGATCCTGGCCGTCGCGCGCCTTGGCGATCCAGCCGAAATAGGTCGAGCGGCCGGGCGAGCCCAGCACCAGCAGGCGCTCGGCCTCCGTCCAGCCCCAGCGGTCGGCGATGGCCAGGAAGGTCCGCAGCCCCGGCGCGCCGAGATGCCGCCGCCTTGCCGGGGCGAAGCGGTCGGGCAGCAGGAGGGACGGTTCCGCGGCGGTCGGGCCGGAAGCCGGGCCGGCGATGCGGCGGCCACGGGCGCGCAGGGGAGCGGGCATGGCGGAACCTCCTCTTGTCCATAGTCGGATCATGTGGTCCGGATATGGACAACGTCAAGCCCGGCAGCGGGTTCGGCGTGAGCCGGTTCATCCCCTTGCGAGGTCGATCAGCAGGCTGGAGGCACGGGTCGTCGCGCGGGCGGGCGACGATTTCAGCCCGAAGCGCCGGACGAGCGGCGGATCGAGCGTGACGATGCCAAGGCCCCTCCGCTTTTCCGGCAGCGTCGATTCCGGCACGATGCCGACCCCGGCGCCCTCCCGCACCAGGGCGATGGCGCTGGCCCAGTCGCGGACCTCCACCCGTATGTCCGGCAAGGACAGGCCGGCGGCCTCGGCGAGCGTGCGCGCATGGACATGACAGCCGCCCGTCGCAAGCACGAAGGGTTCGGCGGCAAGCGCCGCAAGCGAGAGCGTGCGGCGTCCGGCGAGGGGATGGCCCGCCGGCAGCACGCCGACCCAGGCGTCCTGGCCGATCAGGATCGCATCGCCGTCGGCGGGCGGGTTCAGAACCACGCCGAGATCGACGGTCCCGGCCTCCAGCCAGGCCATGACCTCCCGGTCGTCGGTTTCCAGCGCCACCACCTCGATGCCGGGGTGGCGGGAGCGGAAGCGGCGCAGGAGGGGCGGCAGGACCGTCGCGAACACGCTGGGAAAGGCGGCGATGCGGATCGCGCCGCTTTCCTCGCCCATCGCGTCCGCCGCCTCCCGCCGGATCGCGTCCAGATGCGCGACGGCGGCCCGCGCATGGACCAGCGCCCGGTCGCCGAAGGCCGTCAGCTCGACGCCGTGCCGCCGCCGCACCAGCAGCTTGACGCCAAGCGACTCCTCCAGCGCCGCAAGCGCCTGGCTCATGCCGGATTGGGTGACGCCGACCGCCTCGGCGGCGGCGGTGACGCTGCCGGCTTCGGCGACGGCGATCAGGCTGCGGAGCTGTGTCAGGTTCATAGTAGGAAAACTTATACCATGTTTCTTTGGCAGTGATTTTCCTTCTTCCCGGCGATCCGCCATTCTCCGCCGCGACACCCAGAGCGGCGGAGAGTCCCCGATGAAGCTGTATTTCGCACCCGGCACCTGTTCATTCTCGCCCCACATCGTCCTGCAGGAGCTGGGATTGTCCTACGAGCTGGTGCGGGTGGACAACTGCAGCAAGCGCATGTCGGACGGCGGGGATTTCCTGGCGGTCAATCCCAAGGGCTATGTCGCGGCCCTGCGGCTCGACACCGGCGAGGTGCTGACGGAAGGCCCGGCACTGGTCCAGTATCTCGCCGACCTGAGGCCGGAGGCAGGGCTGGCGCCGCCGAACGGCACGCTGGAGCGGGTGCGCCTGCAGGAATGGCTCAACGTCATCGCCAGCGAGATCCATGCGGGTTCGGCCCCGCTGTTCAACAAGTCCCTGCCGGACGCCGTGCGGCAGCTGTTCGAGAGCCGGCTGTTCACGCGCTTCGGCTGGATCGAGGCGAGGCTGGAGAGGACGCCGTACCTGATGGGCGACGGCTTCACGGTGGCGGACGCCTATCTGTTCACCGTGCTTGGCTGGATGCCGGGGTTCGGCATCGACCTCGCCCGCTGGCCCGCCGTCGCCGCCCATGTCCGGGCGATCGCGGCGCGGCCGTCCGTGGCCGCGGCGCTGGCCCGGGAAGCCGGGAGCCCGGCGGTGGCATGAGGGCGGTCCGGCATGACGGCGGGAGCGCGCTCAATTTCTGAACCATAAGCCGCGCGCCGTCACGCACGCCGCATCGTCACGACCAGCACGTCGCGGAAAGCCGGATGCGCCGGATCGACGGGGTCGACCGGCGTCACGCCGTGAAACACCCGGGCGTCGTCCACGACCGCCGATTCCAGCGGATGACGCAGGGTGAAGCTGCCCAGCGGCCGGCCGGCGAGATCATGGATGCTCGTCGTGCCGCTGGAGACGTTCTCGCGCCGGACCAGCATGACCAGGACCCAGTCGACGCCGTCGCGATGCATCCCTTCCGGGGTGGGCCGTCCGGTCTCGCCGGCGCTGGCTTCGATCCGGAACTGGTGGACTTCCGTGTGCCAGACCTCCGGCCTCGTGCCGGCGGGGGTGAGCGGATCGAACAGGGCGAAACAGGTTTTCAGGACCGCCTCCAGGGCGGGGTGGGTTCCGGTCGCCTCCGTGATCGGCTCGAACCAGCGTTCGAGGCCGCCGTTCAGCGGGTTGTAGTCCCGGCTCTGGTAATGGGGCTGGTGCGGCTTGCGCCGGATGCCCCCGGCGGACAGCGCGAAGGCGGCATGGCGCCGGCGGCGGTAGCGTCCGCCGTCCGCCATGTAGCTGTCCAGGCCCAGATCGTTCCAGCTGGCGCTGAACCCCTCCCAATCCCGCAAGCCGGCCGCGTCGAGCAGGGCCTGCATGGGGACGGCCTCGACGAAGGAGAAGCCGTCCGCCGCCACCGCGTCGCCGACCTTGCGCAGAATCGTCGTCATGTCGCCTGTCCGCTCCCAAAAGCGATACCGTTTTCCTGACTCTGCGATGCGACGGCCGCCTTGTCGATGACCGACCAGACGACCCCGATGCGATCGTCACGAAACCCGGAGAAGACATTCTCGGCGAACCGCCCCCGCTTGCCGTTGACCGGGATGCCGAACAGGCGCCCCATCCCCGTGTATACGGCTCATCGGGGCGGAAATACTCCTTGCCGCCATTCTCCTGGCGGCCGTGGACCCGGCGCACCCACGCCATCGACCTGCTGCCGATCCTGGATCACGGTATCTCACAGCTCCCCAAGCTGGTCGTGCAGATCCTCGATGGCGCGGATGCGGGCGCGGCCGGCCTCGCCGGTCAGCGGGATCAGCTCGGCGGCGAGCGCGTGGATCACCGCCATCGCCGCGACATGGGTGTCGAGCGCGGCGAGGCTGCGCGTCTCGCAGCGGAAGGTCAGCGGCGGCGCCGGGCCTTCCAATGCCGAGTGGCTGTCGGCGATCAGCAGGGTCGGAATGCCGCGCTCCCGCACCGCATGCAGCAGCCGGACGATGGCCGGCGGGCGGCGGCGGATGCCGACCAGCACCAGCAGGTCGCCGGGGCCGAGGTCGGCCAGCGTCTCCGCCATCGTCTCGCCGACCGCCGCCAGCTGATGGACTTCGCCGCGCACCTGGATGAACTGCCAGCGGGCATAGCCGGCCAGGAAGGCGCTGTTGCGCGCGCCGCAGACCCAGATCCGCCGGGCGTCGGCAAGCGCCCGCGCCGCCTGGGCCAGCAGCGCCGGGTCGGTCTGGCGCGCGGTGGCGGCAAGCGCCTCCGCACTGCGCTGGAAATGGGCCTCCAGCGGCGGCAGGGCTGCTGCCGGCGGCATGCCGCCTTCGGCAGACGGAGGACCGCCGGGAGGCAGCAGGAACAAAGGCGAGCCCCAGTCGCCACCGTGCCGGGCGGCAAGACGCGCCTCCTCGAAGCCGGCATAGCCGAGCCGGCGGACCAGCCGCGACACCGTCATCTTCGACACCCCGGCCCGGCCCGCCAGCTCGGTCGCCGAATAGCCCGACAGCTCGCCCGGACAGGCCAGGATGACGTCGGCAAGCTGCCGCTCCATCCGGCTGAGGTCGCCGTAGCGGTCGCGGATGCGCGCGGTCAGGGACGGATCCGCCGGGTCGGCGGCGGCGGATGCGGCAGAGGATGTGGCGGATGATCTGATTGCCTGTTTCATGGGCGGTTCGCCTCGCAATGCCGGCATTTGCGCAAAATCGGTGCAGCTTGGTCCTGGCCGTTTTTATGTTACATCTGTAACGGATGCTGCTCATGTTGGGATAAACGTAACATTTCCGCCCTTTGGCGCACAGCCGGATTCGTATGACCGAAGTGGCACGCCGTTTGAAGTGGAGAGATCCATCGTCCTTCGGTTTGGAGATCAGGTGCCATGCGGTTTGCTAAGATTCTCGGTGTTCTCGGCCTTGCCTCGGCGGTCCTGGCGGGGGGCCTGTCCGCCACCGTCCCCACGGCGGCGAAGGCCGACGCGCTGGAGCGCATCGCCAAGGAGAAGGTGCTGCGCGTCGCCGTTCCGCAGGACTTCCCGCCCTTCGGCTCGGTCGGCACCGATTTGAAGCCGGTCGGCTATGACATCGACACCGCCGCGCTGATCGCCAAGGAAATGGGCGCCAAGGTCGAGCTGGTGCCGGTCAGCAGCACCAACCGCATCCCCTACCTGACCACCGGCAAGGTCGATCTGGTCATCTCCAGCCTGGGCAAGAACGCCGAGCGCGAGAAGGTCATCGATTTCACCACCGCCTACGCCCCCTTCTTCAACGGCGTCTTCGGCCCCGACGACATCAAGGCCGAGAAGGTCGAGGATCTGGAGGGCAAGTCCGTCGGCGTCACCCGCGGCTCGGTCGAGGACATCGAGCTGTCGAAGATCGTGTCGGACAAGGTGACCGTCCGCCGCTATGAGGACAACAACGGCACCATCTCCGCCTTCCTGTCGGGGCAGGTGCAGCTGGTCGCGACCGGCAACGTGGTCGCCGCCGCCATCTTCGAGCGCAACCCGCCGCGCCAGCCGATCATGAAGTTCCTGATCAAGAACTCGCCCTGCTTCGTCGGCCTCAACAAGAACGAGGGGCCGCTGCTGGAAAAGGTCAACGCCATCATCGCCAAGGCGAAGACCGACGGCTCGCTGGACGCCATCGCCAAGAAGTGGTTGCACGCGCCGCTGCCCAAGGATCTGTGACGAAAATTTGCCCTCTCCCGAGAATCCCCCTCTCCTCCCCGGGGAGAGGGCCGGGGTGAGGGGGAGGCACCGGGTCGAGTCAGGGGGGAACGGACAGCGCGCTATGCTTGAAGATCCTCGCCATGCATCCCCCTCACCCTAACCCTCTCCCCGGGGGGGAGAGGGGATTATTCCGGTATCGCGGGAGGGGGCACACCACCGACGGACATCGCCCATGGCCTATAGTTTCGATTTCTCGTCCCTGTTGGACTATACGCCCGTGCTGGTGAACGGGGTGGCGACCACGGTCGTACTCACCGCCGTCAGCACGGTGCTGGGCGTCGCGCTCGGCATCGGCGGGGCGGCGGCGCGGACGTCCACGGTGAAGCCGCTGGCGCTGGTCGTCGGCGCCTATGTCGAGCTGATCCGCAACACCCCCTTCCTGGTGCAGCTGTTCTTCATCTTCTTCGGGCTGCCGTCGCTCGGCATCCGGCTGGCCGAATGGCAGGCGGCGGTGCTGGCGATGGTGATCAATCTCGGCGCCTATTCGACCGAGATCATCCGCGCCGGCATCGAGGCGACGCCCAAGGGCCAGATCGAGGCCGGGGCCAGCCTGGGCATGACCGGGCCGCAGATCTTCCGCTACGTCGTGCTGGGCCCGGCGCTGGGCAAGATCTGGCCGGCGCTGACCAGCCAGGTGGTGATCGTCATGCTGGGCTCGTCGGTCTGCTCGCAGATCGCGGCGGAGGAGCTGAGCTTCGCCGCCAACTTCATCCAGTCCCGCAACTTCCGGC
The DNA here is from genome assembly GCF_001305595.1 of Azospirillum thiophilum. NCBI lineage: Bacteria > Pseudomonadati > Pseudomonadota > Alphaproteobacteria > Rhodospirillales > Azospirillaceae > Azospirillum > Azospirillum thiophilum. Next base: position 66,108 of record NZ_CP012404.1, on the reverse strand, counting down.
CCTTCGAGGTCTATTTCCTGGCGACCGCGCTGTATCTGCTGCTGGCGGTGGCCCTGCGTTGGATCCTGAGCCGGCTCGGCGAGCGGATGTTCGCCAAGGGGGTGTCGCGTGCTTGAGTTCACCCTGTGGGACATCCTGTCCAACCTGCTGCTGGCGGCGCGCTGGACGGTGCTGCTGTCGGCGATCGCCTTCGTCTCGGGCGGGATCGCCGGGCTGCTGCTGCTGGTCGCCCGCGTGTCGCCGCTGCCGCCGCTGCGCGTCGCAGCCAAGCTGTTCATCGAGCTGTTCCAGGGCACCCCGCTCTTGATGCAGCTGTTCATCGTCTTCTTCGCCTTGCCGCTGATCGGCATCGAGACCTCGGCCTGGACCTCGGCCGCGGTCGCGCTGACCCTGTTCACCGCCGCCTATCTCGCCGAGATCTGGCGCGGCTGCGTCGAGGCGGTGCCGAAGGGCCAGTGGGAGGCCTCGGCCAGCCTCGCGATGAATTTCGGCGAGCAGATGCGCCACGTCATCCTGCCCCAGGCCCTGCGCATCGCCGTGCCGCCGACCGTCGGATTCTCGGTCCAGGTGGTGAAGGGGACCGCGGTGACGTCGATCATCGGCTTCGTCGAGGTGACCAAGGCGGGCACCATGATCACCAACGCCACCTTCCAGCCCTTCCTGGTCTACGGGCTGGTCGGGCTGATCTATTTCGCCCTGTGCTACCCGCTGTCGCTGTCGGCCAAGGCGCTGGAAAGGAAACTCAATGTCGCCCGCTAAGAAGCCTGCCGGCAGGCCCCTGGTGAAGCTGTCCGGCATCCGCAAGTCCTTCGGCCCGGTCGAGGTGCTGAAGGGCGTCGACATGACGGTCGGGGAGGGACAGGTCGTCGCCATGATCGGCCGCAGCGGCTCGGGCAAGAGCACGCTGCTGCGCAGCATCAACGGGCTGGAGCGCATCGACGGCGGCGTCATCGAGGTGGACGGCGAATGCGTCGACCCCGGCCAGATCGACCTGCGGGCGCTGCGGCTGAAGGTCGGCATGGTGTTCCAGCAGTTCAACCTGTTCCCCCACCTGACCGCCGGCGAGAATGTCATGCTGGCGCTGAAGGTGGTGAAGAAGCAGGACAAGGCCGCCACCCGCGCCGCGGCGGAAGCGGCGCTGGCCAAGGTCGGGCTGGGCAACAAGTTCGACGCCTACCCCTCGCAGCTGTCGGGCGGCCAGCAGCAGCGCGTCGCCATCGCGCGGTCGCTGGCGATGGCGCCCAAGGTGCTGTTGTGCGACGAGATCACCTCGGCCCTCGATCCCGAGCTGGTCGCCGAGGTGCTGTCGGTCGTCCGCAAGCTGGCCGAGGAGGGCATGACGCTGATCCTGGTGACGCACGAGATGCGCTTCGCCCGCGAGGTCTGCGACAGCCTGGTCTTCATGCATGGCGGCCGCATCATCGAGCAGGGGCCGCCGGCCGCGCTGTTCGACCGGCCGGGCACGCCGGAGCTGGCGCAGTTCATCGGCATGGTGGAGGCGCGCTGAGGCCGGGACGGGGCGGGCGTCCCCGCCCCGCCTCCCGGGTTTCTGCTGGCCGTATAGTAGGAATATAATCTGTAAAGAATGGCGTCTCATCGGGGGCTGGAGAGCAAGGGGCAATCGCCGGTCTTAACGTTTTTGCGGGCGCATATGGGGAAATTCCGCCCAATCATCCCCCTTTCGGCGTAACACCGATCGATGAACATGTGCCCGGTTTTGGCCCGGAAATTTCAAATATCTCTGGCATGAATCCGTCGCTTTCAGCGGTATTTTGGAAACTATCTGCCGATGACATGGGGTGTACATTAAGAATAACCCTTTTGATATTTTCATGGTTTTCTTTTATATGGATAGTAGAGGCAAGTGAAGATTGTTTCGTTCATTGAAAGACTGGACAGAGTTCGGCGAATCCTGTGACCAAGATGGGATATAGTGTCTCGTCCCGATCCACGCCCCTTGACGGACCCTGTGATCCGCCGCGCCAAATTTGCCACAAGCTTCGGGAAAAGCCAGCCGGATTTGGAAAGGTTTCATTAACCATTGGAACCCCAGCATGGCTTCAACGAAACGAAATTAGGATCAAAGTCATGAGCACGACCACCATGTCGAGCAGGATCGTCGTCAACGCCTACGGCCAGTCCCAGGACGGCGTCGCGCCGAATTTCAAGCTGCTGGTGGATGGGCAGGAGATCGGGACGGCCGATGCGGACAGCGCCACCTCGAAGGCCTACGGCTTCACCGCCGACCTCGCGGCGAACACGGCGCACAGGATCCAGGTCGTCTTCGACAATGACACGGTGAACAGCGCCAACCGCGATCTCTATGTCCAGTCGATCGAGGTGAACGGCCACAGGCTGGTGCCGACCGACGCCATCTATGAACGCCATGACGATGCCGCCCCGGCGCCGACCCAGGCCGGGCAGGAAGGCATGTGGTGGGACGGTGCGCTGACCTTCGGCACACCGGCCGACTATTACGCCGTGGCCACCACTCCCGCCGCCGCGCCGGCCGCGCCCGCCGCTCCGGCCGCCGGGACCGCGCAGAACGTCATCACCGTGAACGCCGCCGCCAACGCGGCCGGCGGCGAGGGCGCGCACTTCACCGTCCTGGTCGACGGCAAGCAGATCGGCGAAGGCACCGCCACCAGCACCGACGCCAAGGATTTCAGCTTCGCCACCAGCCTGACCCAGGGCGCCGCCCATTCGGTGCAGGTGAAGTACGACAACGACGCCATCGTCGACGGCGCCGACCGCAACCTCTATGTCCACAGCGTCGCCGTCGACGGCAAGAGCGTGGCGGCGACCGACGCCGCCATGTCGGTCCACCGCGACGACACCGGCACCGACATCGGCGCGACCACCGATCTCTACTGGAACGCCACGCTGACCGCCAGGCTGGATGCCGGCCATTTCGATGCCTCGACCGGCAACAGCGGCGGCGGCACGCCCGACACCCCCGCCGACACCCCCGCCGGCGGCACGCCGGACAATGCCGGCAGCGGCACCAGCGGCGGCTCCACCGGCGGCAGCACCCCGGCCGTCACCGTCGGCAACATCACCGTGTCCGATCCCGGCATGGTCCAGAGCAGCGGCTCGATCAACGGCTTCCTGCACACCGAAGGGAACCAGATCGTCGACGAGAGCGGCAACAATGTCCGGCTGACCGGCGTGAACTGGTTCGGCGGCGAGGGCTACAACTATGTGCCCTCCGGCCTGTGGGCCGACAGCTACCAGAACCATGTCGACAGCATGAAGGAGCTGGGCTTCAACGTCATCCGCCTGACCTGGTCGGACGACATGTTCGAGAGCGACGCCGTCACCAACGGCATCGACTATTCCAAGAATCCGGACCTGAAGGGGCTGACCCGGCTGGAGGTCTACGACAAGGTCATCGACTATGCCGGCAAGACCGGGATGAAGGTGATCCTCGACCACCACCGCAACGACGGCGGCGCCGGCACCAACGAGCACGGGCTGTGGTACACCGACAAGAACCCGGAATCGACGGTGATCGACCATTGGCAGACGCTGGCCAAGCGCTATGCCGGCAACGACGCGGTGATCGGCGCCGACCTGCACAACGAGCCGAGCGTCAGCGCCACCTGGGGCGACGGCAACCAGGCCACCGACTGGGCCGCGGCGGCCGAGCGCATCGGCAACGCCATCCAGTCGGTCAACAAGGACTGGCTGATGCTGGTCGAGGGCACGGAGTGGAGCAGCACGCTGGCCGGCGTGAAGGACAACCCGGTCGAGTTCGACGTGCCCAACAAGCTGGTCTATTCGCCGCACGCCTACGGCCAGAGCGTCTTCGACTTCTCCTGGCTGCAGGACGCGAACTTCCCGAACAACCTGCCGGCCCAGTACGACAGCATGTGGGGCTACATCTACAAGAACAACATCGCCCCCGTCCTGCTGGGCGAGTTCGGCGGCCACATGACCAGCAGCGCCGAACAGAGCTGGGGCAACGCGCTGATCAAGTACATGAACGGCGACTGGAACCTGGACGGCACCAGCGACATCGCCGCCGGCCAGCAGGGCATGAGCTGGACCTATTGGGCCTGGACGCCGGAATCGGGTGACGTCGGCGGCCTGCTGCAGGACGATTACAAGACCGTCGACCCGACCAAGATGAACGTCATCAAGGCCGGTCTGGCCGCCGGCTCCGGCAGTTCCGGCACGGTGGCGGGCAGCGATCAGGCGGTCTTCACCGTCCAGCTGGCGAACGCGGTGACCACCGCCACCACCATCGACTACGCCACCGCGGACGGCACCGCCAAGGCCGGGTCGGACTATGCCGCCGCCAGCGGCAGCCTGACCTTCCAGCCGGGCGAGACGAGCAAGACGGTCAGCGTCCACATCACCGGCGACGGCGCCACCGAAGGCACCGAGACCTTCCTGCTGCACCTGAGCCACGACAACACCCAGATCGGCACCGCCACCGGGACGATCCTCGACCTCGCGGCGTAACGCGCCGCAGTCCGCGCACGATAACCGGCAACGGGGCCGGCAACGGGGCCGGCAACGGGGCCGGTCCGCACCTCACGGGAGCGGGCCGGCCCCTTGCTGTGCCTGCCGGGCCAGCAGCGCGTCGGCATCGGCGACCGACAAGGGGCGGGCGAACAGGTAGCCCTGCGCATAGTCGCAGCCGATGCGGGTGACGACCGCCCGCTCGGCCTCGGTCTCCACCCCCTCGGCCACCACGTCCAGGCCGATGGTGTGGGCCAGCTCGACGATGCCGCGCAGCAGCGATTCCTGCCGCGGATCGCCGCCCAGCGCGCTGATGAAGCTCTTGTCGATCTTCAGCACGTCGAAGGGCAGCCGGCTGAGATGCGACAGCGAGGAATAGCCGGTGCCGAAATCATCCATGCACAGCTGCACCCCCAGCGCATGGAAGCGCTCCAGCGTGGCGCGGGCCTGGTCATGGTCGGTGACGGTCATGCTCTCCGTCACCTCGATCTTCAGCCCGGCCGCCCGGCCGTCGGCCAGCATGGCCAGCAACTCCTCGATATGACGCTCGTCCCACATCTGGCGGGCCGACAGGTTGACGTTGACGGTCAGCCCGCCGCCGCCCGCCGCCGCCCGCCAGCGGCCGAGCTGCGCCACCGCCTGTTCCAGCACATGCCGGCCGAGCGGCAGGATCTGGCCGGTTTCCTCGGCGATGGGGATGAATTGCGCCGGACTGATCGGGCCGAGGTCGGGATGGCGCCAGCGCACCAGCGCCTCGAACCCGACCAGACGCCCTTCGGGCAGCGTGACGATCGGCTGGTAGACCAGGAAGATGTCGCCGTCGTCGATCGACCGCACCAGATCCTGCTGCAGGCGGTTGCGGATCAGGATCGCCTCGCGCAGGGAGGCGTCGAACAGGACGGTCTGGCGCCTGCCGCGTTCCTTGGCGCGATAGAGCGCGATGTCGGCGTCCCGCAACAGCCGGTCGGGATCGCCGCCGGTCCCGTCATCCACCGCCAGCCCGATGCTGAGCCCGACCCGCAATTCCATGCCGCCGACGCAGAGCGGGCGCTGGAAGGCGGCCTCCAGCGCCTGCGCGCGGGCCATCGCCTCCTCCTGCCCGGCCGGAACCGTCAGGACGAACTCGTCGCCGCCCAGCCGGGCGACGAACTCCCCGGGGGCCAGCAAGGCCGAGATGCGGTCGGCCGTGGCGATCAGCACCATGTCGCCGACCGCATGGCCCAGGCTGTCGTTGATCGTCTTGAAGCCGTCGAGGTCGAGGAACAGCAGCGCCAGCCCGGCCCGCTTCTCCGGCTGCTCCTCCGACTGGCGGTCATGCAGCCAGCGCACCAGGAAGGCGCGGTTGGGCAGGCCGGTCAGGAAATCATGGGTGGCCTGATGGACCAGCCGCGCCTCGTAGTCCTTGCGGTCGCTGACGTCGGCGGCCGAGCCGGCCAGCCGGACCAGCCGGCCGTCCGTCCCGCGGGCGACGATGCCGCGCAGATGGATCCAGGCTTCTTCGCCGCCCGGCGATGCCATTTGCTCGCCGCTCTGCTGCTGCGGGGGCGGGGGCACCCGGAACTCGATCTCGAAGACGGTGCCGTCGGCCCCCCGTTCGCCCTGGCGCAGGGCGGCGAGGAAGGCGCGGCGGTCGTCGGGATGGATGCGCGCCAGCAGCGGCTCCAGGCAGGGGGCCACGCCCGGCCCCAGTTCGGTGTCCAGATCGAATCCCGGCGCTGGCGGCGGCGCATCCTCCGGATCGTCCGCGCCGCCCTCCGGCAGATGCAGCATCCGGCGCAGCCGGGGCGACAGGTACAGCGAATCGGTGAGGACATTCCAGTCCCACAGCCCGTCATTGGCGGCGGCGGCGGCCATGGCATAGCGGCGCTCGCTCTCGCCCAGGCGGCGGGACTTCTCCTCGATGGCGAAGAACAGGTTGCGCAAGGCCGCCCGGCTGCCTTCCAGGCTGCGGCCGAGCAGCCCCAGCTCGTCATGCCGGGTCCACAGGAACGGATGGTCGAGGTCGCGGCGGGCCAGCCGGCGGGCATCCTCCATCAGCCGGCCGAGCGGACGGAGGATGCGGCTGCGGGTGAACCACACCGCCGCCCCCGCCAGCCCGAGCACCAGCACGCCGATGATGCCGCCGCCCATCGTCATCATCCGCTGAAGCTGTTCGATTCCCGTCAGGTTGGCGGCGGTCAGCCGGGCGCGCTGCAGGCTGAGATGGCTGTTGAGCGCGGCCAGCCCCTTGACCGCGTCGCGGCGGCAGGCGTCGAAGGCCTCGGCGGAGATGGCGCCTGCCGGATCGGTGAGCTGCACCTCGATGGCGTCGAGGAAGGCGGCGATGGCGGCGATCGCCTTCGCCTCGTCCTCCGTCGGCGTGGCGATGTCGCGGTAGATGCCCAGGTTGGCGCGGGCGAGATCCAGCGACCGCTCCAGCTCCGCCCGTACCGCGGGATCGGTGGCGGCACGGCCCTCCTGGAACCGGTCGATGACGCCGCCGAGACCGAGATGCCCGCGGACCTCCGACAGGGCGTCGGACCGGGTGGCGGCCTGGAGATCATAGTCGCGCCAGCCGTCGGCCACCGACTCCATGCCGCGCACCAGCTGGACACCGACCGCCAGCATCACCACCAGACAGACCACCAGCGCCGTCGTCAGCAGCAGCGACGACCGCGCGATGGTCAGGTTGAAGCGCCGGCCCCGCGCTGCCGGACGCGACTCCGGAGGGGCCTGCGGACGCCCCTCCTGCCTGCCGGACGGCCCATGCGCATCTGGGAGCGCGGCGTGCGGTGAAGTGGCGGGCGGCGAACTGGACGACGGGGGTCCGGCCACGGCCGCGATGGCGTCGTCCCTGGTGATATCGGTCACGCTGCCGTTTCCTTCCTCACCCCCGCAGGGTGTCCGAGAGGCGGTGCGTCGCGGCCTCCAGCCGCTGCGTCTCGCCGCCCAGCGATTGTGCCGCGGCAAGCATGCCGTCCGCAACCGTGCCGGCCTGTTCGGCGGCCTGCGCCACCTCGGCGATGGCGACGCTGACCGCACCGGCGGTGCCGGCCGTCTCCTGGATGTTGCGGGCGATCTCGCGCGTCGCCGCGTCCTGCTGGGTGACGGCGTCGGCGATCTCGCGGGCGATGCGGCAGACCTGCTCCAGGCTGCCGCCGATCCCCTGGATGGCGCCGACCGCGCCGTCGGTGGCGCTGCGGATCGTCTCGATCTGGCCGGTGATGTCCTCGGTCGCCTTCGCCGTCTGGCTGGCGAGATTCTTGACCTCCTGCGCCACCACGGCGAAGCCCTTGCCGGCCTCCCCCGCCCTTGCCGCCTCGATGGTGGCGTTCAGCGCCAGGAGGTTGGTCTGGCTGGCGATGGCGTTGATCAGCCCGACCACCTCGCCGATCCGTTGCACCGCCTCCGCCAGGCTGGCGACGGTGGCGGACGAGCGTTCGGCCTGCCCGGCGGCGGTCGTCGCCATGTCGACCGAGCCATGCACCCGCTGGCCGATCGCGGCGATCGAGGCCGACAGCTCCTCGGTCGCGGCGGCGACGGCCTGGACGGTGTCGGCGGTGCGGGCGGCGGCGGCGGACACCTCCTGCGTGCCGGCGATGGTCCGGCCGGAGGACTGCGCCAGCGTCTCCCCCGTCCGCCGCAGGGTGCCGGCCCGTCCGGTCAGCGCCCCGGCCAGCGTGCCGATCTCCGTCTCGAAGGCGCGCAGGCCGCGCTCCAGCTCCTCCTGGCGGCGGCGGTCGCGCTCGGCCTCGGCGCGCTCGCGCTCGCCCGCCGCGCGCAGCTGCACCAGCCCGTCGCGGAACACCTGGACGGTGCCGGCCATGGCGCCGATCTCGTCGCGGCGGCCGGCCAGCGGCACCTCCCCCTCCAGGTCGCCGCCGGCAAGCCGCTGCATCGCCGCGGCCAGCCGGGCCAGCGGGCGGACGATGCGGTGATGGGTGAACCAGAGGAACAGGCCGGCGATGGTCAGCAGCAGCGCCAGCGCCACCCCGCCGCCGCTCAGCACGGTGAGGTTCAGCGCGGCGATGCCGTCGCGGTTGGCCTCGCCCAGAGCGGCCCGGCCGCGCGTCAGCTCGCCGTTCAGCGTCCGCATGGCGGCGACCGCCGGTGCGGTGTCGAGCGCCGCGTCGCGGGCCAGCCGGTCGAGCGGCACATGGGCGGCCAGCGCCTTTTCCGCTCCCGACAGCTTGGCCTCCACCTGCACCAGCGTCGCGGCGACGGTGTCGAGCGCAGCGCCTTCCGCCTGGGTCAGGTCGCCGGCATAGCGGTAGACGTCGAGGTTGGCCGAGGCCGAGCGCAGGCTCTGCCGCACCTCGGCGGCGCGGGCCGGGTCGCCGGTCAGCAGGAAATCGCCGAAGCGGTGGATCACCCCGCCGAAGCCGAGCGCGCCGCGCAGGTCGGACAGCGCGTCCGCCTTGGCGGCGGCGCCGAGGTCGTAGGCGTTCCAGCGCTCGTCGACCTGGGCGATCCCGCGCACGGTGACGACGCTGACCGCCAGCACCAGCAGCAGCACGGCGATGAGGCCGGCGGACAGCAGCCAGCCGAGCCGGGCGATCTGCCGGTGCCCGGCTGGCCGGGCGGTCTGCTGTTGCCCGGCTGGCCGGGCGGGCTGCCGGTGCCCGGCGGCGGTCGAAACGGATGGGGTCACAGGCCGCCTCCCTTGCGATGGATCCAATGGTCGAGCGACAGCCGGCCGCCGCCGCGGACGACCAGGCCGGCGAGCAGGAGCATCCAGAAGTAATGTTGCGGATTGTTGAAGGCCGGATTCTGCGCGCCGAGCACGAACTGGATCACCATCGCCATCGCCAGCAGCGGCAGCGCCGCCAGCCGGGTCGCCAGCCCGAGCACCAGCAGCACCGGCATGGTCAGCTCGGTTGCCGTGGCCAGCAGCGCGGCGATGTCGGCGGGCAGGACCGGCACCCGGTATTCCTCCTGGAACAGAAAGAGCGTCGACGGCCAGTCGCCGATCTTCTGGAGGCCCGAGCGGAAGAAGATCGGCGCCATCGCCAGCCGGACCGCGAGGTCGAGCAGCGGGGCGGCATGGCGCTCGAGCCAGCCGGCGATCCGTCCGCCGGCATGCAGGGCGGCATGCAGGGCCGGCGTGGGCCATGCGGCGGCCGGCCCGGAGGGTGGAGCAGCGGGCCGGGTGGGCGGCAGGGACATCATGGCTCGTCTCCTCCGGCCGGCCCGGCATCCGGGCTCCCGTGGTCGAGAGCGAAGCCGGCCAGCAATCGGTTGTGCAGCAGCAGCGCCAGCAGGGACTGGAGGCCGGTGGCGGCCTCCTCGCCGTCCGGCATTTCTCCGTCCGCCATCTCCCCGGCCGCCATCTCCCCGGCCGCCATCTCCCCGGCCGCCGATGCTGCTTCGGCAAGCGCCTCGTCCAGGGTGGCGCCGGACAGGAGGTGCGCGGCCAGCACGCCGTCTTCGGCCGAAAGCCGGGCGCAGCGCACCTCGCCGTCGGTCCGGCCGACCAGCACCGCCTCCGGTTCGGTCCGGGCAACCGCGGCCTCGTCCCGCCACAGCGCATGGACGGTCCAGTCCGAGCGCAGCAGGCGGACCGACGGGTGCGGCATCAGCCGCAGCGCCCCGGCCCGTTCGGGCGGGACCGCGGCGAGACGGCCGGGATCGAGCGGTTCGGCATCGGCGGCGAACAGCGCCTCGTGCATCGCCCAGTCCAGCCGGGCGAGGTCGGGCAGCCAGGGCGGCGCGCCCTCCCCTCCCCTCCGCTCCAGCCAGTCGGCGAAGCCGCCGCCGTAGCTCCACAGCATCGGTTGCCGCGGCGGATGCTCCAGGACGAAGCGGGTGGCCAGCGCGGTGAAGCGGTCGCAACCGACGGCGCGCCGCGCGGCGGGATGGGCATTGCCCAGCACGTCGGCCAGCGACCCGACCACGGTGTTGCGGTAGACCGCGAGCCGGCCCGGCGGCAGGTCCGGGCGCAGGGCGCCGGCGACGGCCGGGTCGCCCCGCAGCAGGAAGGCGGTGAAGTCCCGTTGCAGCGTGGCCAGCGTGGCCTGCGTCTCAGTGGGCATGACGGCCGCTCCGCACCGCGGGGTCGAGCAGCCGCTGCGCCCGTGCCGCCTCGGCCAGCAGCCCGTCCAGCTCCGGCAGGTCGGTGTCCCACTCGATCAGCGTCGGGCGCGGACCGATCCGGTCCAGCGCCACGGCGAACAGCGCCATGACGGCGTCGCCGACGGCGCTGCCATGGTCGTCGATCAGCAGCTCCTCGCCGCCGACGGTCAGGCGGGCATGGCCGGCGAGATGGTATTCGCCCACCGCGTCGGCGGGGATGGCGTCCAGCCAGCCGGCCCGGTCGAAACCAAGATTGACCGACGAGACATAGAGGTTGTTGATGTCGAGCAGCAGGCCGCAGCCGGTGCGGGTCACCAGCTCCGCCAGGAATTCGGCTTCGGGAATCACGCTGCCGGCGAAGGCGAGGTAGGCCGACGGGTTCTCCACCAGGATGCGGTGGCCCAGCGCGTCCTGGGCATGGTCGAGGTTGCGGCAGACCCGGTCCAGGCACTCCTCGCTGTAGGGCAGCGGCAGCAGGTCGTTCAGATAGGCATCCCCCTTGGCGCCTGGGCCGGTACTTGCCCCGATGCTCCAGGAGAGATGTTCGGAGACCAGCCCCGGTTCCAGCCGGGCATAGAGGGCGCGCAGCCGCAGAAGATGGTCCGGATCCAGCCCGCCGGCACTGCCCAGCGACAGGCCGACGCCGTGGCAGCCGATCGGCCGGTCGCGGCGCACCCGCTCGATCCCGGCCAGCCGGGGGCCGCCCGGCACCAGGTAGTTTTCCGAATGGATCTCCACCCAGGGGGCGGGAAGGCCGGCCGCGACGAACGCCTCCCGATGCGGCTCGCGCAGGCCGATGCCGGCCGCGGCCGGAACCGGGGCCGGAACCGGGGCCGGAACCGCGACCGGAGCCGGAGTTGCCCGGTCCAGGACGGGGCCGGCGGCGCGGGCCGCAGCAGGGGGAGGCGTCGTCGCGGCCATGGCGTCAGGCCTTCTTCTTCGGGTTGGCGCCCTCGAACGGCTTCAGCTGGCCGTTCTCCGCGGCGCAGGTGCCGGCCTTGACCAGCTTCCAGTCGCCGCCGTCATAGGTCAGGCTGGTGTTGCCGGCGCAGGAATGCAGGCCCTTGGCGTGGGCGCAGCCGTTCTCGCCGGCCTTGGAGATGCCGTAGCACTTCTCCATGTTGGCCTGCTGCGCCGCGGCCGGGCCGGCCAGCAGGGTCAGGGCGCCGGCAAGCGCGCCGGCGACGGGGAGCAGGGCCAGGGTCTTGGTGCGCGTGGCGGTCATGGGTCGACGATCCTCTCTGTCGGGTGGGTGTTCGGCGCTGTTGCGCCATGAGGTCCGGCGCTAGTGCGCCGGGACGCGGTCGTGCAGCAGGTCGACGAGCGACTGCGGCTCCGGGCGTTGGGTGTAGTCGGCGTCGATGCTGGCGAAGCGCACGATGCCGCTGGGCGCCAGCAGGTAGGTCGCCGGAATGGAGAGATGCCAGGGCTGTCCGGGCGGGCAGCCGTGCCGGATGCCGAGATCGACGCCGCGGTCGCGATAGAAGTCCCGCATGTCGTCCGGCACCCGGTAGACGAGGCCGTAGCTGCGCGCCACCATCGCCCCGCGGTCGGACAGGATGTCGAAGTCGAGCGCGTTGCGCTCCGCCATCGACAGGCTGTGGTCCGGCAGCTCCGGCGACACCGCGACCAGCCGCGCGCCGGCGGCGGTCAGTTGCGGCAGCGCCAGCTGCATGGCCCTGAGCTGTGCGCAACAATAGGGACACCATTCGCCGCGGTAGAACAGCAGCACCACCGGCCCGCGCGCCAGCGTCTCGTACAGCGAGACGGTGCGGCCCTGCTGGTCGGGCAGCGCGAAGTCGGGGGCCTGCAATCCGGGGCGCAGCGCCCCCAGTTCCGCCCCGCGCGCCTTCAGGTCGGCGACGACCCGGTCCAGCATCGCCACCGCGTCCGGCGACACGACCTTTCCGGCCTGCGCACGAATGTTGCGGAGTTGTCGTTGCAGGCGCATCTCGCATTTCCCGTCGGCTTGTTCAGCAAGGCCATCCTGTCGGAGAGCGGGCTTGCAAAACATGGGGGTGTGCGCACAAGATCTTTGCAAGAAATGCAAGAATATGCCCGGCGATAACCGGCGGAGGGGAAGAATGGACCGGCTGGACGACCTGACGGTGCTGGTGGAGGTGGTGGACGGCGGCAGCCTGTCGGCGGCGGCGGAACGGCTTGGGCTGTCGGCCTCGGCGATCAGCCGGCGCATCGCGCAGATGGAGAACCGGCTGGGCACGCGCCTGCTGGCGCGGACGACGCGGCGGGTCGCGCTGACCGATGCCGGCGCTACCTTCTGCCTGCGCGCCCGCGCCATCCTGGCGGCGCTGGACGAGGCGGAACAGGCGCTGACCGAAATGAACGAGGAGCCGCGCGGGACGTTGCGCATCACCTTGCCGGTGATGTTCGGCCAGATGCTGGTGGCGCCGCTGCTGCCCTCCTACCTGAAGCGGTATCCCGGCGTCACGCTGGAGGCGAGCCTGAGCGACCGCAACGTCCGGCTGGTGGACGAAGGCTTCGATCTGGCGGTCCGCATCGGCCGGCTGGCCGATTCGTCGCTGATCGCCCGGCGGCTGCGGTCGATGCGGCGCCGGGTGGTGGCGAGCCCCGGCTATCTGGAGCGCCACGGCACGCCGCAGGTGCCGGCCGACCTCGCCCGCCACGACTGCCTGACGCTGATGACCGGCAGCGGCCGGCCGGAATGGGAGTTCCTGGTCGACGGCGTCCGCGAAACCCTGCGCCCCAACGGCAGCTTCCAGGCCGACAATCTGTGGATGCTGCGGCATGCCGCCGTCGGCGGGCTGGGGCTGGTGCGGCTGGGCGACTTCATCGTCGAGGACGACATCAAGGCGGGCCGGCTGGTGCCGGTGCTGACCGCGCAGGAGCTGACGGACGAGGCCATCCATGCCGTCTATCCCGCGACCCGCCACGTCTCGCCGAAGGTCCGGTCCTTCATCGAGCATCTGCTGGCCGGGCTGGCGGGACTGGCGGATGGGGAGGCCTGATCGTCCCCCCTCCCCCGGGAAGCGCGCGGCCGCCCGGATGCGGGTTCGGTTCGGCCTGGACTTCCCGGTTGCGCCGACTGCCGAGAGTCGTGGGCCATGATGCCGGATTCGGCACCGCCTCATCCCCGCCGCTGCCGCCCGCTTCGATGAGGAGCACGCGGCAGCCGGGGCGGAACGATTCATCGCATGGACCCTTTGGCAGGCAGAGAGAACGGTCCGACGAAGCCGGTGCCTACGGCGAGACCGCGCCCGACTGTTGGGCCGCCTCGTCGATCACCGTCGCGACCACCTCTGACTGCGTGAAGTAGACGGCATGGCTGGCCGGGACGTTCGTGACCTTCGCGCCGATGCGCTTCGCCATGTCCTGGAGCATCCGCTGATCGAACGCCTTGTCCTCCGTCGCGATCACCGCCCAGCTGGGCCTGGTCCGCCAGGCGGCATGCTGGAGCTTCACGCCGAAGCTCGCCAGATTGATCGGAACCTGCGACGCCTTCAGGAAATCGACGTCGGCCTTCGTCGCATCCGCCGCGAAGCCGGCGGCGAAATTGTCGGGCTTGATGAAGCCGAAGCCGTCCTCGCTCTTCTCGATGACGAATTCGGGCGGTGTCGTATAGCCGTCATATTGCTGCGCCGTGGTCTCGCCGGCGTCGGGCGACAGGGCGGACACATAGACCAGCCCACGCACCTTGGGATGGAGACCGGCTTCGGTGATGACGGTGCCGCCCCAGCTGTGGCCGACCAGGACGGCGGGACCATCCTGCCTGTCGAGCGCGCGCCGTGTGGCCGCCACATCGTCCGCGAGGGAGGTGAGCGGATTCTGGACGATCGTGACCCGGTATCCGCGGTTGGTCAGATCCTCATGGACCTTCCGCCATCCCGATCCGTCGGCAAAGGCGCCATGGACAAGGACGACATTCCTGACAGCCGCCCGATCGACGTGCTGGCCGGTCGGCTGCGCCTGCGAGACCGACGGCGGCAGGGTGACGACCGAAGCGGCCAGGATCAGGGCCTGAAGCATGGTCTTCATGTTTTCCTCCATTCAATTGCGATAACTGTTATCGCGATAATCGTTTGTATCCTTGGCGCGCTCTCTTGTCCAGGAAAATTTATCGCGATATATGTCAGCGGAAGATGCACTGCGAAGGGAGCAACCCATGTCGGATGTGGACAAGCCGCCGGTACCGCTGGAGGAGCAGCTCTGCTTCGCGATCTACTCGGCCGGCATCGCCATCCAGCGGGCCTACAAGCCGCTGCTGGACGCCCTAGGCCTCACCTATCCGCAATATCTCGTGCTCAACATCCTGTGGCGGGAAGACGGACAGACGGTCGGGAACATCGCCCAGCAGCTTGCGCTTGAATCCAGCACGCTGACGCCTCTGCTCAAACGCCTCGAGGCTGCGGAACTGATCCATCGCACGCGCAACCCGGCCAACGAGAGGCAGGTGATCGTGTCGCTGACGGCCAAGGGGGTGGCCCTGCGCTCCAGGGCGGGTTGCCTGGGCGATACCTTGCTCCTCGCCTCGGGGGCGTCGCCCGCCGCCTTGGGGAAGCTCAACCGCGAGATCGCGCAGCTGCGGGATGCCGTTTACGCGCATATCGGCGGCTGGACGTCACCCGACGCACATTGATTGGCCTCCTGCCGATCGACTCCGGTCATGGAACGATCTCCAGCCCGGCGATCCCGTCGCCATCCAGGACGAAGAAATAGCGCAGGTTCGTGGGGCTGCCCGGGAAATTGCCTTCCAGGCGGCTTGTCACCACCGTTCGGCCGCCCTCGGTCGCGATGGCGAAGGGGGCGACGGTGTAGCTGTAGGCGGTCGAGGTGTCCGCCTTCCATGACCGGATGGCGTCGCGCCCGCGATGTGTCTTTCCTTCATCCCTCACCACGGCGTCCCGGGTGAAACACCGGGCAACGCGGTCGGCATCCCTGGTTGCGTCGGCAGCGAAATAGCCGGCAATCGCACCGGGCAGTTCGATGGTCATGGTCATCTCCGTCGTCATCTTTCGGCCCTGTCCGGAGAAGACGGCACCAAGAGCCTTCCGAAGCTGTGGCGCCGTCCATCCCGACCTGATGTCCTGACAGATTACGACTGGACCCGTATCGGCATAACCGGGATAAACCGGGATGTACCGTCACGACAATCGGGACAATCATGCGCAATGGATTGATCGAGCTGGATTCGGTGGTCGCCATCATGCGCCGTGGATCCTTCCGCGCGGCTGCGCTGGAACTCGGCATGTCGACCACGGCGCTCAGCAACGCGATCGGCAAGCTGGAGCGGGAGCTTGGGGTCCGCCTGTTCAATCGCACGACCCGCAGCGTCTCCCTGACCGACGCCGGGCGGCAGTTCGTGGACAGAATCGGCCCGGCGCTCCAGGACATCCATGAGGCGATGGAAACCGCCCGGTCGCAGCAGGACACGCCATCGGGCGTCTTGCGCATCAATGGCTTTGCCGCGGCCGCGCGTGAGATCCTTCCGCTCCTGCTCCAGTTCCTGCGGCTCTATCCGCAGGTCCATGTCGACCTCGTCACCGAGGGCCGGCTCGTCGACATCGTCGCGGACGGCTTCGATCTCGGCATCCGCACCGCGGACCTCGTCCCCAGCGACATGATCGCGGTGCAGCTCGGTCCGCGCCGCCGGTATGCGGTGGTTGCATCACCGGGCTATTTCCGGACCAGGGACCGGCCGAGATCGCCCTCCGACCTGCTTTCCCATCCGTGCATCCGCGTAAGGCTGCCCAATGGAGCGCTTTTCCGCTGGCAGTTCGAGAAGGGTGGACAGCCGGTCCAGATCGACGTGGACGGCCCGATCACCCTGGACGAGGCCAGCCTCGCCCGCATGGCGGTGCTGGAGGATGTGGGGATCGGATTCTTCATGGAGTCCGACGTTCAAGGCGACCTTGCCGCCGGCCGCCTGGTTCGCATCCTCGAAGACTGGACTCCGCCACTGGAACAGCTTTGCCTCTACTATCCCAGCCGGCGACACTCGTCCGCCGCGTTCAAGGCATTCATTGACCTTGCCAGGAAATTCGCCGCTTCAACGACCGCGGCGGCTTGATCGTCGCCGCAGGGGTCCGCTGCTCCCCGATTCCCCGATCAGGTCCGGGAGAGGTCGGCGATGGACGGCCAGACCAAGGCCGAATGGCCGGCGAGACGGTCGAGCAGGCGGTCCAGCAGATCCCAGATCGCCGCATCGTGGACGCGGTGATGGCTCAGCAGGCCGATGGGCTCGTCCGGGTCGCGCAGCGCGTCCCGCCGGCCCTCCCGCCTGTCGCGCAGCTCGCGCAGCAGGCCGGCGAGCAGCGCGTCCGGCGCCACCGCCGAGCGGCCGCCGCGCCAGTCGATCAGATCCAGGTGGGTGTTGACCCAGGCGAGGCCGTCGCGCCGGCGCGGCGCCGGGCCGAAGCCCGACACGGCATGATAGCCGGCGGCGGCCAGCAGGGCGGGCATGTCGGCGGCCATGCGGTTCCAGGGCGGCACGAACAGCGGCAGCAGCCGCTCGCCGAACAGGGCGCGCAAGGCGTGCAGGCCGCGTTCGGCGTCGTCCCGGCGGACCGCGGCGGGGCGTTCGGGGCCGAACTCGCACTTCTTGGCGCCGGGAGCGGCATGGTCGGCATGGGACCAGCCATGGACCAGCGGGGTGACGTGCATGCTGCCGGCCAGCGCCCCGGCCAGCGCCCCGGCCAGCGACGGCTGCGCATCGGCCGGGATGACGGCGAGGCCGAGCGGGATGCCGGCCCCGGCCGTGCGGGACAGCAGCCGGTCGAGCGCCGGCCCGGCGGCAACCGCGTCGTCGTCGCGCAGCCACAGCGCGCAGCGCCGGCCGAGGCCGCTCCAGCGCGCCAGCTCGTCCTCGACCGCGCTCCAGCCGTTCTCGCTCCAACCGGTCATCGGCGTTTCTCCGCCAGCAGGGTTTCGACGATCCCGACGCTGCGCGCCGCGCCGGCCAGCGACGCCGGATCGAGCGGCGGGATGCGCCGGCCGAGGACGGAGGCCAGGGCGCGGGCGAGGCTGTCGGGCGTCAGCTCCGCCTCGCGCAGCATGGCGATGCCGGGGCGGCGGGCCAGGATGGCGGCGCGCATGGTCTGTTCGACCTCCTTGCCGTCCTCGAAGGGACAGAAGACGCTGGGGACGCCGACGGTGAGGCAGTCGAGCGCGGTGTTGTAGCCGCAGCGCCCGACCGCGGCGGCGGCGCGGCCCAGCAGGGCGCGGAAGTCGGGACGCACCGGCTCCACCACCAGCCGGCCGGGCGGCGCCATCGCGCGCAGCCGGGCGGCCGGCGCCCCGTCACCCGCCCAATCGTCCTTCGCCACCAGCAGGCGCCAGCGATGGGGAAGCGCGCCGGAGGCGGCGCAGCGGGCGGCGGCCTCGAACAGCGGGCGGCCGACCGGCCCGCCGCCGGCAGTGACCAGGATCTCGCCCTGCCCGTCCGTGCCGCCGTCCGCTGCCGGCGGCGGCGGGACGACGAAGCCGGTGTAGCGCAGCAGCGGCCGCATCGCCGGGGTCAGCGGCCAGCTGTCCTCCAGCGGCACGACGGCGGGGTCGGAATGGACCAGCACCCCGTCGTAGAAGCGCGCCAGCCGCCCTTCCGTCTCCGCCACCCGCGCCGGCTTGGAGGGCGGAGCCAGGATGTCGCGCACCGACGCCAATGTGAGCGGCGGGCGGGTTTGCGCGCGGGCGCGCTCCAGCAGGGCGTCGAACTCGGCGGCGAGCGCGCGGCGGCCGAAGGGGAACAGTTCGGTGATCAGCACGTCGGGACGCAGCCGGTCGAACAGGCCGGTCAGCATCGCCCGCCGCGCCGCGAAGGTGCCGGCATCGGCCGGGCTGCCGTCGGCCGCGAGCAGCGTGGCGAAGTCGGCCCCGTCGCTCGCCAGCGGTGGCAGCTGGTGCAGGGTCGCCCCCCCGCTGCCGAGATGGGGGGCCGGGCGTCCGCCGCTGACGACGTCGACGCTCCAGCCGCGACCGGCGAAGGCCTCGGCCAGCGCGAGCGCGCGGCTGAGATGGCCGGTGCCCAGCAGATGGGTGACGACGATCATGAGACGATTGGGCATGAGACGATTGGGCATGAGACGTGCGGGCATCAGAGGCATGGCAGGCGTTCCCCGGTCCGCTCGCCGGCCGGCCGCAGGGTGCCGTCGGCGGCGAGCGTCATCGCATACAGCCGCTCGCGCTTGACCGGCACCGGCGGCGGGCCGCGGAAGTCCCAGCTCCAGGCGAGCGCCAGCGCCACCCGCATCACGCCGATATGGCTGACGACCAGATGCGCGCCGGCCCCCTCCCCTGCCCCCTCCCCGGCCCGCTCGCTCGCCAGCTCCTTCAGCCAGCCGGTCAGGCGGTCGCGCAGGTCGGCCGGGCTCTCGCCGCCGGGCGGGCGGAAGTCCCAGCCCCATTGCTCGATGTCGCGGTAGCCGCTGGCCGGATCGGCGCGCAGCGCGGCGCCGTGCCGGCCCTCCCAGGCGCCCCAATCCATCTCGATCAGCCGGGCGTCGGTGCGCACCGGGCGTCCGCCGCCGAGCCGCCGCGCCGTCTCCACCGCGCGCGACAGCGGGCTGGCATGGAGGACGGCGTCGCGCCACGCCTCCGGCAGGGCGAGGCGGTCGAGACGGTCGCGGCCCTCCGCGTCGAGCGGGATGTCGGTGCGGCCCTGGATGCGCCCTTCCCGGTTCCAGCCGGTGACGCCATGGCGCAGGAAGGCCAGCCGGATCATGCTGCGGCCGCGACCGTCAGGCCGGACAGCAGGGCGCGCAGCCGCTCCGCCGCCGTGCCCAGGCCGTGATGCGCCTCGACATAGGCGCGGGCCGTACCGCGCAGCGTCGACAGGGTTGCCGGGTCGGCCAGCAGGTCGGCCACCGCCGCGGCATACGCCTCCGGCGCCGGGCCGGTCAGCCGTCCGCCGATGCCGTCGCGGATGACGGTGGCGGGGCCGGGGCCGTCGACCGCGACCACCGGGACGCCATGGGCCTGCGCCTCCAGATAGACCATGCCGAAGGCCTCGTTCAGGCCGGGCCACAGCATCAGGTCGGCGGCGCGGTAATGCCCGGCCAGCCCGTCGGGCGGACAGGCGCCGTGGCGGCGCACCCGCTCGCCGAAGGGGGCGAACAGCGCCGCCACCTCCCACGCCGCGGCGCCGTCGCCGACGATGTCGAGGGTCCAGGGCAGGTCGGCCAGCCGGGCGAGCGCGCTCGCCAGCAGCCGGTAGGAGGCCAGCTTGTCGCCCGGCCGCATCATGGCGACGGTCAGCAGGCGCGCGGGCCGGGGCTGCGGCGGCGGATCGGAGGGAACCGCGGCGGGCAGGTCGAGGAAGGGGGGCAGCATCGCCACGCGCTGGCCGGGAGGGGCGTAGTCCTCCACCGCCCGGCGGTCGCGGGCGCTGACGCAGAGCACGAGGTCGGCCGCCTCGACGGCCGCCTCGGCGGCGGCGGCGAAGCCGGCCCAGGGGCCGGTCAGCCGCTTGCGGGCGCGGGTCGCCTCCACCACCACATAGGGGATGCCGAGCGTGCGCGCCATCGCCGGCCCGATCAGGTCGGGCGCCTTGTAATAGACATGGTAGCTGAGCCACAGCGCCGGGCGCCGCGCCGGATCGGCGGCATAGAGCGCCCGCAGCCGGTCGCGTTCGACCCCGGCGGCGACCTTCAGGCTGGCCTGGATCACCGCGTCGCCGGTGCCGTCATAGACGCGCAGGCCGCTCGCGACCTCCACGGCGGCGCCCGCCCGCTCCAGCGCGCGCAGGAGCAGCCGCGCCATCTGGCGGTCGCCGGAGGGAACCGGATGGTCGATCGGCTTCAGCGGGGCATAGAAGGCGACGGGGGAGGCGATGGAGGACTGAGGGGAACCGGTCACGCCGCGGCCTCCTCCAGCCGGCGGACCAGACGGTCGATGCCGGCGGTCATGCCGAATTCGGCGCGCAGCCGGTCATAGGCGGCGTCGCCCAGGCGCCGGCGCAGCGCCGGGTCGGCGGCCAGCCGTTCGAGGCCGGCGGCGACGGCGGGCGGGCTGCCGTCGGTCAGCAGGCCGTGCACGCCGTCGGCGATGAATTCGGGGATCGCCGCCACCGCGGTCGACAGGATGGCGAGGCGCTGGCTCGCCGCCTCCATCAGCACGTTGGGCAGCCCGTCGCGGTCGCCGTCGCCGGCCACCACGCTGGTCAGCACGAACAGGTCGGCCCGCCGCAGCGCCGCGATCACCGCCGCCTGGTCCTGCGAGCCGCGCCAGTCGATGCGCTCCGTCAGCCCCAGCCGTTCGGCCTGGGCGCGCAGGGCCTGCTTGAGGTCGCCCGAGCCGATATGGACCAGCCGCCAGTGCAGGCCGTCCGGCAGCATCGCCAGCGCGTCGAGCAGCCGGTCGTAGCCCTTCTTCTCCACCAGCCGGCCGACCGACAGGATTTCCACCGCGCGGTCGGGGGCGGTGCCGTCCTGCGGCACTGCTGCGGCCGTCCGGTCGGGCGGGGCCGGGAAGCGGCCGAGGTCGAGGCCGTGATAGACGAGGTCGATGCGCCCCGGCTCCGCCGCCAGCCCGCGCAGATGGGCCGCCCCGACCGCGGTGCAGGTGGCGCCGAAGCGGGCGTCGGCCAGCTTCTCGCGCTTCTCCCACTCCGGCGTGGTCCAGATGTCCTTGGCATGGGCGGAGAAGCCCCAGCCGATGCCGCGGATCGCCGCGGCATAGCGCCCGACCGAGGCCGGCGTGTGCAGGAAATGGGCGTAGATGAACGGGGTGCCGGCCGGCAGCTCCGCCGCCAGGACCAGCGCCTGCCCGAAGCGGCGCACCCGGTTGGCGCTGCGGTCGCGCATCAGGTCGCGCAGCCACGTGAGCGCCGTCCGCCCGAGGCGGGCCGGATGGCGGCGGACCAGCAGGCCGAGCGCGCGCAGCACCCGCCGCGGCTCGTCGCGCAGATATTCCGGCAGGTAATGGACCGGGGCGGTGATGCGGTCGTGCAGGGCGTGGCGGCGGGTGTCGGTCGGATGGCGCAGCGACCAGATCGCCAGATCGATCCCGCGTTCCTGGAAGGCGAGAAGCTCCTGGGCGATGAAGGTCTCCGACAGGCGGGGGTATCCCTTCACCACGACGGCCAGCGGCGACCCGGATAACCGTCCGTCCGTTCCCTGTCCCGGCATCATGCGCGGCTGCCCAGGCCCGCGCGGGAGAGGCTGGCCGCGGCCCGGCGGATCGGCGTCACGCAGGCGGCCTCGTCCGCGGCATCGGCGCCCAGCAGCTCGCGCGTCAGCGCGACGATGCGGTCCAGTCCGCCGAGCAGTCCGGGCAGCGGGCTGGCCGTCGGCGGCGGCTGTCCGGGCAGCGCGCGGATGGCGGCGGCCATCGCCAGCGGGTCGGCGCCGTCGCGGTCGCTGTCCAGCGTGCGGAGCAGGCCCAGCGCCTCCGCCGCCTCGGCGCGGATGCGTTGCTCCAGCCGCGGGCGGGTGCGCGGGGCAAGCACCGACGGCTTGTCGAAGGACAGGATCTCGCAGAAGGTGTTGTAGCCGCCCATCGCCACCACGCCGACCGCGCCGGCATAGAGGTTTTCCATGCGGGAATGGAAATCCAGCGCCTCGACCCGCCCCTTCAGCCGGCGGATCCGGCGGGCGAACTCCCTGCGGCGGGAATCCTCCAGGAAGGGGCCGTAGACGATCAGGGCGCGGGGCCCCAGGCCGGGATCGGCCTCGTAGGCGGCGATGGTCCAATCCACCAGGGCGGCGCCGTCGCCGCCGCCGCCGGGCGTCACCAGCACATAAGGTTCCCCCACGGAGTGATCCCCGGCCCGGCCGGCGGTGCCCTCCGTCGGCTCGCGCCGCAGATAGCCGGTGTAGCGCACCCGGCCGGCGATCTCCGGCGGCAGGTCCAGCCCGTCGAGCGGGCGGTAGATCTGCGGCAGGCCGTAGATCCACAGCTGGTCGTAATAGCGGTCGACGGCGGCCATCGCCTCCTTGCGCTCCCATTCCGGCTGGAGCGCTTCGGGCGCGTCCAGCACGTCGCGCAGGCCGAGCACGATGCGGGTGTCGCCGGCCGCCCGCATCTCCTCCAGCGCCGGCAGGAACTCGCCGTGCAGGCCGGTCGGTTCCTTGTCGACGATGGCGAGCGTCGGGCGGAAGGCGCGGGCCGTCGCCCGGATGATCTCCGCCCGGATGCCGGTGGTCTCCTCGATCGGCAGTCCCAGGTTGCGCGCGGTGTAGCCGCCATCCTGCGTCTTGACCACGCCCGGCAGCCGGACATGGTCGACCCGCTCCGGAAAATCGAAGCGGCCGGCGACGGGGGATCCCGTCAGGATCAGTGCCGAGGCGTCGGGAAAGGCCGAGACCAGGGCCTGGGCGATCGTCCGCGACCGCCGCAGATGCCCCAGCCCGAAGGTGTCGTGGCTGTAGAGCAGGATGCGCGGCGGCGTCCGGTCGGGATGGATGGACCGAAGGGGGGGCTGTGGCTGGTGCATGCTCGGACACTCCGCTTCAGCTATGCTTCGGAACCGAAAATCCGTTGCAGAACAAATCGCTGCGTTCGTCTGAGGACCGGCTCGGCCCTGGTGGTTGCGGGGCTTGTCCAGGCACCGGCGGCAGTGCTCCAGCCTGGACAGAACCCCTCACATGGATTGTGCTGCGCATCAAGCCGACTTCCGGCCGAGCCTTAGCAAACCACCTATGCCTTTTTGCATAGATGCGGTGTCCGGCCCGCGCCGCCCCCGCCGTCCCCCCGCCCCGCTTTCAATCGCCATGATAGGGATCCAGCGCATCACGCAGCCCGTCGCCGAAGAAGTTGAAGGACAATACGACGAGGATCACCGGGAGCATCGGCAATGACACCCAGGGATAGGTTTCCACCGCCATCAGGTTCTGGGCGTCGTTCAGCATCACCCCCCAGCTGGTCGCCGGCGGGCGCAGGCCGAGCCCGAGGAAGGACAGCGCCGTCTCGCCCAGGATCATCGCCGGGATCGACAGGGTGGCGCTGGCCAGCAGGTGGCTGGCGAAGTTGGGCAGCAGGTGGCGGCGGATGATCCGCGCCGGGCTGGCGCCCATCAGCTCCGCCGCCATGACGAAATCCTCCTCGCGCAGAGCCAGGAAGCGCGAGCGCACCGCGCGGGCCAGCGACGGCCAGTCGAGCAGCCCGAGGATGACGGAGATGCACAGGAACACCGTCACCGGGCTCCATTGCGCCGGCACCGCGGCCGACAGCGCCAGCCACAGCGGCAGCTCCGGCAGGGATTTCAGGATCTCCGACAGGCGCTGCACCCCGGCATCGATCCAGCCGCCGAAATAGCCCGCCATCCCGCCCAGCGTGATGCCGATGACGAAGGACACGGCGATGCCCAGAAGCCCGACGGTCAGCGACAGCTGCGCCCCGATGGCGAGGCGCGACAGCATGTCCCGGCCCAGCCGGTCGGTGCCCAGCAGGTGCAGGGTCGCCCCCTCCGGCGGGCAGACCAGCCGCATCCGCGCCTCCACCAGCCCCAGGAAACGGTAGGGGGCGCCCTGGCAGAAGAACTCCAGCGGCATCGGCCGGCTGTCGTCGACCTCGTAGCGCCAGCGATACTCCTTCAGGTCGGGCCGGCCGGTGGTCGGATAGACGAAGGGGCCGACGAAGCGGCCCTCGTGGAACAGGTGGACCCCCTGCGGCGGGGCATAGAGATGCTCGACGTCGCGTTCGTTGGCGCCGTAGGGGGCGAGGAAGTCGACGAAGGGCAGGCTGAGATAGGAAAGGCCGAGGAACAGCGCGGCCAGCACCGCCAGCCGGTGGCGCAGGAAGCGCCGCAGCATCAGCCGCCCGGCGGAGGCCTGCGCGTCGAAGCGGGTCGCCGGCCCGTCCGGCCGTTCCGGGTCGGGATAGGGCCGGCTGTCGACGTAATGGGTCCAGCCGCCGCCCGTGCCCGCGTCCTT
Source organism: Azospirillum thiophilum (assembly GCF_001305595.1). Lineage (NCBI taxonomy): Bacteria > Pseudomonadati > Pseudomonadota > Alphaproteobacteria > Rhodospirillales > Azospirillaceae > Azospirillum > Azospirillum thiophilum. The sequence goes on along the minus strand of NZ_CP012404.1, from coordinate 41,746 downwards.
CATGCCCGGGTCCTTCATGCCGGTGCCTTTCATGACCGCGCCTTCCTTCCCTTGCCGAGCCGGATGCGGGGGTCGAGCAGGGCGAGCGCGATGTCGGAGATCAGCATGCCGACCAGCACGAGAAGCGAGATGAACATCAGGATGAAGCCCGACAGGAAGATGTCCTGCGCCCGCAGCGCCTCCAGCAGCGCCGGCCCGATGGTCGGCAAACTCAGCACCACCGAGATCAGCACCGATCCCGACACCAGCGACGGCAGCAGCGAGCCGATGTCGGAGACGAAGGGGTTCAGCGCCATGCGCAGCGGATAGCGCGCCAGCCGGCGCAGCGGCGGCACGCCCTTGGCCTTGGCGGTGACGACATAGGGCTTGCCGAGCTCGTCCAGCAGGTTGGCGCGCAGGCGGCGCACCATCGCGGCGGTGCCGGACAGGCCGATGACGATGGTCGGCACGATCAGGTGTTCCAGCACCGAGCCGATCTTGGCCCAGCTCATCGGCTGGTCCTCGTACTGGGCATCCATCAGCCCGCCGATCGGCAGGCCGAGCCATTTCTGGCCGTAATAGAGCAGGATCAGCGCCAGCAGGAAATTTGGGGTCGCCAGCCCGATATAGCCGATGGTGGCGGCGAGGTAATCGACCCAGCTGTTGGCGCGGATCGCCGCCAGCGATCCAAGCGGGAAGGACACCAGATAGACGAACAGCACGGCGGCGAGGTTGAGGATGACGGTGAACCACAGGGTTTCGCCCACCACCTCGGCCACCGGCCGGTTGAACTCGAACGACCAGCCGAGATCGCCCTGCAGCAGGCCGTTGAAGCCGTTCGGCCCCGGCCAGAGGCCGACCCAGACCAGATATTGTTCGGGCAGCGGCCGGTCCAGCGCATATTCGCGGCGCAGGAACTCCGCCTTGGCCAGCCCGGCCTCCTGGCCGGTGGCGCGCAGCTCGGCGATCTGGTTGGACAGATAGTCGCCGGGCGGCAGGTTGATGACGGTGAAGATCAGCATCGACACCACGGCCAGCGTCGGCACCATCACCAGCAGGCGGTGCAGGATGAAGCGCAGCATGGGCGGTCAGTCCTCCCGCCGGTGGACACCGGCCGGCTCCGGATCGGCCGGGCGGGCGTCGGCGAAATAGAACTCGTCGGGCCGGTAGATGCCGAGATAGGCGCCGGGATCCCACAGCCACAGCCCCTTGTCCGGCACGTTCAGCAGCCGGTCGGCCACCGCGATCGGCTGCGGCGTCTTCGACACCACGCCGATGGCGAAGATCTGGTCGGCGTGGATGTCGAGCAGCGCCGACCACAGGGCGCGCCGCTCGGTCTCGTCGGTGGTGCGGCGCCAGCGCCGGGCCAGATCCATCAGCTCCTGGGCGATCGGCAGGTCGATGGGTTCGCCGGCGCTGCCGGAGGTCTGGTAATACTGCCCCCATTTCGGCCAGCTGAAATTCTCCTGGGTCATCGGGGCCAGCTCCTCCGGGCTGCTGTGGGAGTCGGGCACGCCGTTGTCCCAGCCGCCCCACACCGCCATCATCGTCTGGCCGGCATAGACGCGGTTGCGCAGCACGTCGCGGTCGACCGTGCGCACCAGCAGCCGGACGCCGATGTCGCGCCAGGTCTCGGCGATGATCTGGAGGGCGTCCGCCACCTCCGGCTTCTCGCCCGCCGTCTCGACGATCACCTCCAGCGGGCGGCCGTCCGGCAGGTCGCGGTACAGCTCGCCGCGCTTGCGCGTCAGCCCGATGGCATCCAGCAGGGCTGACGCCTGCTTCGGGTCGTAGCCGGTCCACACCCCCCGGCGCTCCGGCTTGTAGAGCGGGCTGACGGGAAGCACGTCGACGCCGCTCTCATAGGCCAGCCCGAAGAAGAGCGAGCGGTTGACGATCCGGCGGTCGATGGCCATCGACAGGGCGCGGCGGAAGCGCACGTCGCGCAGCAGGGCGCGCCAGACCGGGTCGTTGTAGTTCAGGTTGGGGTAGAGGGCGATCTCCGCCGCCTTGCCCTCCGGCCACAGCAGGGTGCGGTAGTTGCCGCCGCCCTCCCCCGCCACCAGGACCGGCACCTGCGAGAAGGTCAGCCCCTCGGCCTGGAGGTCGGCCTTGCCGGTGGCGACCTGCGCCGGGATCAGCCCGCCGCCCATCACCGTGATGTCGAGCCCGTCGGCGTAGGGCAGCTGCATGCCGCGCGCGTCGAAGCGGTGGTAGTAGGGGTTGCGCTGGAACAGCAGATGGTTGCCGGTGCCCTTCGACAGCGCCATCCAGGGCTGGAGCGTCGGCTCCTCCGGGTTCTCCATCCGGAACATGTCGTCGCGGGCGTTGTGCAGGGCCGCCCAGTTGCGGACCTTGTATTTGGCCAGCAGCGGCGCCAGCTCCGCCTCCGCGGTGTAGCGGGCGTGGAAGCGCTTCAGGTAATGGGCCGGGCGGTAGATGAAGGGCGGCCGGGCTGCGGCCAGCGTGGGCAGGAAGAAGGGGTTGGGCTCCTGCCAGCGGAAGCGGGCGGTGACCGCGTCGGGAAAGCTGACCTCCGGCGGCTTGCCGTCGACCAGCATGAAGCGCGGCGGACCCGAGGGCGACAGCATGGGGTCGTTGGCGATGTCCTCCCACCAGTAGCGGATGTCGTCGCTGGTGAAGGGGGCGCCGTCGGACCAGCGGTGGCCGGCGCGCAGGGTGAGCGTGAAGTCGCGCCCGTCCACCACCGTCACATCCTTCAGGATGTCGGGCACCAGCTCGCGGTTCCGGTCGTAGCCGACCAGCCGGGCATAGCCGTAGAGCACGGCGATGCGGCTGTTGCGCCGCTGGGTGATGAAGCTGCGGATCCAGCCGCCGGAGCGGCCGAACTCGCGCCCCTTGGCGGCGAGATCGACGATCAGCGGCTCGTCCGGCATGCGCTGGCGGACCGGCGGCAGCAGGCCGTAGATCACCTGGTCGCGCAGCAGCGCCGGCTCCTGCGGGGTGAAGGCGGCGGCGGGGGTGGCAAGGGCGAGGAGCAGGAGCAGGAGGAGGAGGCGTCTCATGCCGCCCGCCTCGTCAGATGGCCCCGGACGAAATGGCCGGGCGCCGTCTCGACCAGGGGGGGCGGGGCACCGCCGGGGGAGGTGCGGAACGGCTCGGGCCACAGGTCGGGGGCGCCGGCGCCGAGCGCGACGGTGGCGATGTCGATCGGGCGGTCGACGTCCGGCTCCGGCGAGGCGGCGATCAGCGCGCGGGTGTAGGGGTGCAGCGGGGCGGAGAACAGGATGGCGGGCGGCGCCTGCTCCATCACCCGGCCGGCCCGCATCACCGCGACCCGGTCGGCCAGCCGCGCCACCACCGCCAGATCATGCGAGATGAACAGCAGGCTGAGGCCGAGCCGCCGCTTGATCGATTCCAGCAGGTCGAGCACCTGCGCCTGCACCGACACGTCGAGCGCCGAGGTCGGCTCGTCGCAGATCAGCAGCCGCGGCTCCAGCGCCAGCGCGCGGGCGATGCCGATGCGCTGGCGCTGGCCGCCGGAAAAGGCATGCGGGTAGCGGCTGGCACAGGCGGGGTCGAGCCCGACCTGTTCCATCAGCGCCCGCACCCGCCGCTTCCGCTCGCCGCGGTCGCAGACGCCGTGGATCGCCAGCGGCTCGGCGATGATCTCGCCGACGCTCATGCGCGGGCTGAGGGAGGCATAGGGATCCTGGAACACCATCTGGGCCCGGCGGCGGTAGGCGGTCAGCTCCGCCCCGGCGGCGGAGAGCAGGTCGAGCGGCGGTTCCCCGGCGGATGCCCGGAACAGCAGGCGGCCGCCGGGATCGGGCCGCTCCGCCAGCATGGCGAGCCGGGCCAGCGTCGTCTTGCCTGATCCTGACTCTCCGACGATGGCCAGCGTCTCGCCCCGGCGGACCGACAGGTCGATCCCGTCCAGCGCCCGCACCCGCGCCGCGCCGCGCTCGTAGGTCTTGGCGACGCCGTGGAATTCCAGGATGGCGTCGGGCGGGCCGTCGTCGGGAAGCGGGCAGACCATCTCGGGGATCGAGGGGGCGGCGGCCATCAGCTTGCGGGTGTAGCCGTGCAGCGGCCGGCCCAGCACGTCGGCGCAACATCCCGATTCCATCACCCGGCCGGCGCGCATCACCACCACCGCGTCGGCCATGTTGGCGACCACCCCCAGGTCATGGGTGACCAGCAGCACCGCCATGCCGGTCTCGGCCTGGAGCGCCTTGATCAGTTGCAGAACCTGGGCCTGGAGCGTGACGTCGAGCGCGGTGGTCGGCTCGTCGGCGATCAGCAGCTGCGGCCGGGCCACCATCGCCATGGCGATCATCGCCCGCTGGCGCAGGCCGCCCGACAGCTGGAACGGGTAGGAACGGAAGGCGCGGCCGGGATCGGGGAAGCCCACCCGCTCGAACATGGCGAGGCAGCGCTCGCGGGCGGCGGCGCGGGTGCAGTGGCCGTGCAGCCGCAGCACCTCCATCGTCTGGTCGCCGATGGTGTGCAGCGGCGACAGCGCGCTCATCGGTTCCTGGAAGATCATCGAGATGCGGCTGCCGCGGATGTCGCGCAGGCCGGCGCGGGACAGCCGCAGCAGGTCGGCGGCATCCTCCCCCCGGCCGAAGCGGATGGAGCCGCCACACACCTCCGCCCCGCGGGGCAGGATGCCGAGGATGCTGCGGCAGGTCAGCGTCTTGCCCGAACCGGATTCGCCGACCAGCGCGATGCTCTGCCCCGCCCCGACCGAGAAGCCGACGCCGTCCACCACCGGCCGGCCGCCCGGGGCGTTGCGGAACCGGATCGACAGATCCTCCACCTTCAGCATCTTGGTGTCTCCAGGCCGACGGCGTATCGGCATGACCATTGCCCAAACCCCCTCTCCCCCCCGCTCACGCGCAAACGACGTTTGCGCTGACGCGACAGGCGGACCTCCGGTCCGCCGAAAGCGGGGAGAGGGGCGGGGTGAGGGGGACGCACGGCGAGGATTCTCGGGGCGGCCACGCCACGCATACCCCTCACCCTAACCCTCTCCCCGGGGGGGAGAGGGGATGAATGATGCCCCTGCCCCATCGCGACCATCCCATCGTGCTTCCATTTCGGATCGATTGCTTTCGGCGGTTTTGGCCTGCAGGACGGGGGCCGGAGTGGCCGGCGCCGAGCCCGCCGGCGCCTCGCTGGTCAGGCGCTTGCCGATCTGCTGGATGACCCGCATCGGCAGGTCGGGAACCGACGGCAGCAGGCGCTGGATGGTCGCCCCGTCGAGCCGCAGCAGGCGCAGGTCGGTGCGCGCCCGGATCGTCGAGAAGCGCCGCACCCCGGCCAGCAGCTCCAGCTCGCCGATCACCTCCGGCGGCTTGATGTAGGCGATGTGCAGCGGCGGCTGGTTGTCCGGCATCAGGCGGACCAGTTCCGCCTCGCCGTCCGCCAGGACGAAGACGAATTCCGACTGGTCGCCGCTGCGGTAGATGAAGTCGCCGGCCGAAACGGTGCGCCATTCCGACGCCGCCAGCATCCGGCGCAGCATCGCTTCCGGCAGGTCGGAGAAGACGGAGGAGCGCGACAGCAGGCGCAGCGCCGGCTCGTCGGTGTCCTCGGTCTCGCCGGGCATGGTGTCCTCGTCCATGTCGGCACGCCGTTGGCCGCGCGGCACCAGCCGGCCGTCCTCCAGGTCGTAGAGCGCGTCGAAGGCCGGGTGGTCGGCGATGCGCTCCTCCAGCACGATCAGGGTCATCGCCGGCAGAAGCTCCTTCATGCGCAGGAAGATGCGCAGCCGTTCGTCCGGATCGTAGCTGTTCAGCGCCTGGTAGATCACGAAGATGTCGGGCTTCTTCGTCAGCCCGCGGACCAGCTGCAACCGCTGCCGCACGCTGATCGGCAGCAGCGAGCCGCCGATGCCGACCTCGCCCAGCGTCACCAGGATCAGCACGAAGGCCCGCGAGTCGGTCCGCTCCAGCGCCTCGTCCACCAGGGAACGGAGCTGGGTGATCGACCGCGGATCCTCGGTGGTGATGCGGCCGAACAGCAGATTGTCCATCACGTTCAGGCGCGGGTGGTAGAGATCCGGGTCGAAGATGGCGACCTTGCCGCGCAGCTCCTGCGGCATGTCCGCCAGCAGGCGGCGGCGGATCGTCATGATCGTCTCGCGTTCCGGCGGGGGTGCGAAGTCCATGCCGTCGCGCTTGGGCACGATCATCAGGAACATGGTGGCGAACAGCAGCGTGTCGGCCTCCTGGTGGAGGCGTTGCGGCCGTTCGCCGCGGCGCTTCAGGCGGGTGACCGCCTCCACCAGCTCCTCGAACAGGGCGTCGTCGATGTGCGGATAGCGCATGATCATGACGTCGCCGTCGGCGCTGTCGCGATAGACGCCGACCACCCGCATGGCGAAGCGGCGGCCGATGCGCACCGCGCTGTCCCACAGCCCGTGCGCCTCCATCAGGGCGCGGATGGTGGGGTCGGCGACCATGCGGGCGACGGTCAGCCGCCTGCCGTCCGGCAGGCCGAACAGCATGTTCTCCGCCAGGCTGGCATAGGGGTTGAAGCGGTCGCGCTCGAACCGGGCCAGCAGCGTGTCCAGCCCGCGTTCGGCGATCGCGTCCCGCAGCCAGTGGCGGGCGCGCAGCAGCGGCTGGGCGACGAAGGGGTAATCTTCGGGGTCGAACACCTCGCGCAGGCCGCGCTGGTAGACCGCGGCCTCGCCGCCGGTCGCCGCCAGGCATTGCATGAACCAGGGGCGCATGCTCGCCCAGTCGGTGGCGCCGACCATGGCGAAATCGGTCCAGATCCCGTCCATGCTGTCGACGGAATTGCCCGACGCCTCGGCCTCCTCGATCTCGCGCCGGCGGGCGGGGGTCATCGTTTCCGGATCGTCGGGCGGCGGGCGGTGGCGCAGGCCGTAGGTGATGTTCTGCATCATGCTGCCGGTGAACATGCGCGGCTCCGGGCTGGCATAGGCCATGCGGCGGCCCAGCAGTTCCAGCGGAATGGCGTCCAGCGGCTGGTCGCCGATGACGATCCGGCCGGAGGTCGGCGGCGACAGCCGCACCAGCAGCTCGGCCAGACGGCGGAGCGCCAGGGCGTTGGTGCCGGCGATGCCGACCAGCGCGCCCGGCGGCACCTCCAGCGACAGCCGGTGCAGCATGCGGTCGCCATACTCGTTGGCCCAGGTCACCGCCTCCAGCCGCAGCGGCGCCTTGAGGTCGGGCGGGGTGGCGGGCGTCGGCGCGGCCCAGTCGAACAGGAAGGGGGGCGAGAACTGGTCGGAGATCTGCTCGTACTTGATCTGGGCGTCGATCATGTTCTGGTAATAGTCGAGCAGCTCCTTCCAGGGCGCCGTCAGATCCTTGAAGGCCGACAGGGCGGCGACCAGCGCGCCGATGGTCAGGTCGCCCTGCAACACCAGATAGCCGCCGATGGAGAACAGGAAAAAGGGCGTTATCTGGTTGATGAAGTTGTTGAGGAACTTGACGAAATACTTGCGCTTGTAGATTTCGAGCCTGATCCAGTAGATGCTGCCGAGATACCGCGAGAAATCGGCCAGGACGTAGCGGATGGTGCCGTTGACCCGGACCTCGCGGATGTTCTCGACGCTTTCGCCGATTCGCTCGGACAGTTGACGGACCTTGCGCACCCGGTCCTTCCCCAGCATCTTCACCTTGATCTGGAGTTTCGGGATGATGTAGGCCTGCACCGGGATGAGGGCGATCGACACCAGCCCGATGGTCGGCTGCTGGATGAACAGGAACAGCAGGATCGTCAGCATCGTGCCGCCCTGGTAGAGCGGCTGGGCGAAGGCGTCGCCGATGAAGCCGGCCAGCGGTTCCGTCTCCGCCGCGACGGTGGAGATCAACTCGCCCTGGCTGACTTTGGAGAAGTGGGGCAGCGGGAAGCGCAGCATGCGGTCCAGCAGCATGAATCGCAGGCGCCGAACCTGCCGTTCCCCCACCACCCCCTTGAAGGTGTTGATGCGCATCTTGAAGGCGCCGTTGGCCAGCACCAGCGCCAGGAAGCCGCAGCACAGCACCAGCAGATAGGTCACCGGCCCCATGGCGACGCCCAGGATGGTGCGTTCGGGCTGGGGGTCGGACAGCGCCTGGTTGACGATGATCTTCGGCAGTTCCAGCGAGGCGTAGAGCACCGGGAAGGAGGCGATCGTCAACAGGGCGAGCAGGACCTGCTGGCGGCCGCTGTATTTCCAAATGAACTGAAAAATATTGCGATCCATCAATGGCCTTCAGCATCGCGGCCGGAGCGGGCCGCCTCGACGGGCGAAATTGCGCGGCAAGGAAGATTGGCTTGGGGGCTGCCGTTTGCCAGTGCGGCGGTCACGGCCGGTCAGCCCTCCACCCGCCAGGCATGGTAGGTCCAGCGCTCGTCGGCCGGCAGGTCGAGCCGGGTCCAGCCGGGCCGCTCCAGCGGGCGGTCGGACAGGACGATGCCGCCGGGCAGCATCAGCGCGTCGATCAGCGGCGCCAGCCATGCCGCCTGCCTTGCGTCATGGCCGCGGTCGGTGCTGCCGAAATCGGCATGGGCCAGCCGGGCGCAGCGGCCGAAGTGCTCCGCCGCCGCCGGCATGGTCGCCTGGAAGTCGCCGACGAACAGCCGGTCGCCGTCCGGGGTCAGCTCCGGCGGCACGCGGACCCACATGTCGAAGACCAGGATGTCGCGTGGCGGGAACAGGTGGCGCAGATGGTCGAAGGTGCGGCCCTTGCCCAAGCCCACCTCCAGCACCAAGCCGTCGCGGCCGGCGACGGCACGCTCCGCCCAGGCCAGCGCGTCGCGCTGCACCGTCAGCCGGTCGATCATCCGGTCGAGCAGCGAACGGGCGTCGCCCCTGCCCTCCGCACCGGTCCCGCCATCGTCGGTCTTCATCGGCCCCCTCCCCCTGCCTGTCCCAAGGATCGGCACGGGCGCAGTGTGGAAGGCCGCGCGCGTGCCGTCGAGACAAAACGTCACATGACCGGGGGACGGCGGCCGGCGGCGGCTCCCCGCCCCGGCTCAAGGCCGGGTCGGATCGAAGCGCTTCGCCAGCCCCTGCCAGCAGCGGTGATAATCGTGCTGAAGCTCGGCGGTTTCCAGTGCGTGGCGCGTCGGGCGGATGACGGCGCGGGTCTCGATCATGAAGGCCATGGTGTCGGCGATCCGCTGCGGCCGAGAGGTGTCGGCGGCGGTCGCCTTGGCGAAGGTCTCGGCATCCGGCCCGTGGCCGCTCATGCAATTGTGCAAGGACGCGCCGCCGGGCAGGAACCCCTCCTCCTTGGCGTCGTAGACGCCATGGATCAGGCCCATGAACTCGCTGGCGACGTTGCGGTGGAACCAGGGCGGCCGGAAGCTGTCCTCCTGCACCAGCCAGCGCGGCGGGAAGACGACGAAGTCGATGCTGTCGACGCCGGGCGTGTCGCTGGGCGATTGCAACACCAGGAAGATCGACGGGTCGGGATGGTCGAAGCTGATCGAGCCGATGGTGTTGAAGCGGCGCAGGTCGTATTTGCAGGGCGCGTGGTTGCCGTGCCACGCCACCACGTCCAGCGGCGAATGGCCGATGCGGGCGCTCCACAGATGGCCGTCGAACTTCGCCACCAGCTCGAAATCGCCGTCGATGTCCTCGTAGCGGGCGACGGGGGTGAGGAAGTCGCGCGGGTTGGCCAGCCCGTTGGAGCCGATGGGGCCGAGGTCCGGCAGGCGGAAGGGGGCGCCGAAATTCTCGCAGACATAGCCGCGCGCCGTCCCGTCCGGCAGCTCGACCCGGAAGCGCAGGCCGCGCGGCACCAGCGCGACCTCCTGCGGTTCGACCTCGATGGCGCCCAGCTCGGTGAACAGGCGCAGCCGGCCCTGCTGCGGCACGATCAGCAGTTCGCCGTCGGCGTCGTAGAAGAAGCGGCCTTCCATCGACCGGTTGGCGGCATAGAGATGGATGCCGCAGCCGGTCTGCGCCGAGGGGCCGCCGTTGCCGCCCATGGTGACGAGGCCGGCGACGAAGTCGGTCGGTTCGTCGGGCATCGGCGGCGGGTTCCAGCGCAGCTGGGTCGGCGGGGCCGGCAGCTCGTCGAAGCGGTTGGTCAGCAGGCCGGACCCGAGCGGGTGGAACGGCTCGTGCATCACCGCCGGGCGGATGCGGTACAGCCAGGAGCGGCGATTGTGCGCGCGGGGGGCGGTGAAGGCGGTGCCGCTGATCTGTTCGGCATAGAGGCCGTAGGGCGGACGCTGCGGCGAGTTCCGGCCGGCCGGCAGCGCGCCGGGCAGCGCCTCCGTCGCGAATTCGTTGCCGAAGCCGGACTGGTAGGTGAAGGCGGGGGACGTCATGCGGTCAGCTCCCATGGCCGGTGGGTGGGCGATGCGGGGCGGCCGGCGGGCCGCGACCATTTGCCGCTCATATAGTTTCTTTTGAAACTATACGCCAGGGAAAATTGGGGGGTGGATGCGGTGGGTGCTGCGGCGGATGCCCCCTCCCCATCCCTCCCCCGCTGGGCGGGAGAGGGGGCAGGATGCTTGTCGGCGCGACGTGGATCGGCAAAGCGGCGGCAGTCCCCTCTCCCGCCCTGGCGGGGGAGGGTTAGGGAGGGGGCATCCGCCGCAGCAACTCCCCCTCCCCCGCTCCGCTCAGTTCATCGCCCGGTCCGGCAGGTCCAGCAGGAAGTCGCCGCCCTCGTCATAGCCGGCGGTGCGGATCACGCCATATTGCGGGGTCTGCGGGGCGTCCCGGGTCACGTCCTCGCGGACGGTCTGGTACAGCGCGTAGCCGTTGCTGTCCCTGGGCAGGGCCTGCACCCGCTTCATCAGCGCCGTGGCGAAGGGGGAGTTCACGTCGCCGTCGGCCACCGGCTCGTCGCCGCCCGACGACAGCGCCATGACGGAGCGGCGCTGGCGCATCTCCTCCCCGCTGGCGAGGCGGGTGGCGTCGACCTTCTGCTCCTTGGTGAAGGCGCCGGAATAGCAGCTGTCGGACACCACCATCACATGCTTGGCCGGCATCCGGCTGAGGAAGCGGCCGATGTCGTTGTTCGACACCCAGTTGCGGGCGCTGGTCGTCTCGGCATCGGCCGGCAGCCAATAGCCGGTCCCGGTCTCCGCCAGCTCATAGCCGTGGCCGGCATAATAGACCATCACCTGATCCTGCTCGCCGACCTCGCGGCCGAGCTTGCGCAGGGCCTCGCCGATCTGCGCCTTGGTCGGGTTGCGCAGCACCCGCGTCTCGTAGCCGAGATGGTCGTTCAGCGCTTGGCCGACCGCCTTGATGTCGGCGTCCGGCGTCGCCAGGGCCGGAATGGCGCCGTCGCGGTAGCTGTCGACCGCGATCATCAGCGCGATCTTGCGCGGCTTCGGCGGGGCAGCCGGATCGGGCGCCGTCGCGGCGGCGTCGATGCTGATGCGCTGCTCGGTGGTCGCCCCGGTCTCGTCCGTCATGGTCAGGGTGGCTTCGGTGGCTCCCGGCTCCACCGGGATGCTGGTGCGGAACTGGCCCTGTTCGTCGATGAAGACCCAGCGGCCGTTCACCCGTGCTTCCGCCAGGTTGGCGCTGTCGGCGACGATGCCGCGCAGGGTCATGGTGCCGCCGCGGGTGCGGCCGCCGCGCGCCTGCCGCAGGCTGGGCAGGGCGGAGGACGCGCCCGGCCGGCCGAACATGTCCGCCGACGACGGGTCGGCGACCAGCTGGCGGAGCGCGCCGGACAGGGTCTGCGTCCGCTGCTCGCGCTCCACCCGCTGCACCATGGCGAGATAGGTGCGCGCCACTTCGGGCGGCAGGTTGGCCTGGGTGACCGCCGCCCGCACCTGGGCGTAGCCGCCGGCTGCGCCGGATGCGGTGCCCTGCAGGATGGTGCCGACACTGGCCGCCACCGGGTCGGCGCTGCCGGTCAGGCCGCCGATCAGGGTGGCGACGGGGACGCTGGCCAGCGTCGCCCGCTGTTCGGCCAGCGACAGGCCGCCGGTCGCCAGCGCCGTCACCGCCTGGACCATGCCGCCGCTGCCGGCCGCCTGGATCAGGCTTCCCGCCGCCGCCTGGACCTGCGGCGAGGCGAGCAGCTGCGGTCCCGGCTGCGACAGGGTGGCGCCGGAGGCATAGGCCGCCGTCGCCGCCGGGCTGAAGGTGACGCTGCGGCCCGATGCCAGCACGACCGTCGCCGGTTCGGGTGGCGGCGCGGGCGGCGGCGAGGTGGGGCTGCCGCCGGAGGTTTGACCGCCGGCCTCCTGGGTGCCCTGCCCCGCCGCCTGCTGTTCCAGCGCCGCCAGGAACGTCTGCGGGCTGGTGCCGGCGGTGCCGCTTCCGGATGCGGCATCGCCCGAACCGCTGGTGCCGGTGTCGGAGCCGGTGGTTCCGGCGGTGCCGCTGTCGGCCGTGCCGGCGGTCGATCCCGTGGCGGTGACGGTCGCGATCTGGGCCACCGTCTGAAGCGCCGTCTGCACGTTCGCGGCGCTCGCCACGCTTGCGGCGGACGGGCTGGTGGTGGTTGGGGTCGTGACGGTGCCGCCGCTGTCCGTTTCGCCCGTTCCGGTGCCGCCAGTCTCCGTTCCCGTGGTCGGCTCCGTCGTCGGGGTGTCCGGAACCGGAACCGGCGGCGGCGGCGGAGGGGGAGGAGGAGGAGGAGGAGGAGGAGGGGGTGGAGGTGGAGGCGGTGACACCGGGGTCACGGGCGTCACCGGTGTCACCGGTGTCACAGGCGTTACCGGGGGCGGCGGCGGCGGAGGTGGTGGCGGCGGCGGAGGGGGCGGAGACACCGGCGCGCTGCTGATCACCACGTCGCCGTTGCTGTAGAGGCTGGTCGCGATCTGGCCGGTCCCGGCTGTCCCCTGCGTCGTCACCTGACCGCCGCTCGACCCGATCCGGATCGCTCCGGTATCGGCGTCCAGCCCGATGCCGGCAACCTCGGAGGTGACGGCCGAGGAACCGGCCCTGCCGGTGATCGCGATGCCGCCGACCGAACTGATCGTGGCGGTGCCGTGGAGCTTCACGCCCCACGCCTCGTCGGCGGTCGTGGCGGTGGCGTCGCCCACGATCCTGATGGTGTCCGCCGAGGACGAGGTGGAGCGGATGGTCGGGCTGCCGTCGGCGGTGCTTGCGATGGACACGCCGGCATTCCAGCCATAGGAGGACACCGCCTTGCCGATGATGGCGATGGTCCCGGTGCCGGCATCGATGCGAGAGGCGCCGGTGATGGATACGCCGTGCCCCTGGTCGTCATAGTCGGAGCCCTCGCCCCGGATCGCGATGAGACCGCCGCCGGACTCGAGCGTGCTGGCCTCGATCGTCACGCCGGCCGCGCTGCTCCTGCCGCCCTTCGTTGCATGTTGCGTGGGGTCGCTGCCGCCGCCCAGCGTGATCGCACCGCCCGAGGTGGCGATGCCGCTGCCGATCAGAATGATCGACCCTTGGTACTGTCCGCTGCTGTTGCCGACGATCGTCACCGGCGAGCCGTCGGTCGTCACGTCGCTGTCCGACAGACTGACGTCCGCCGCCGCCTTGAGGGTGACGTCGCCGGAGGACTGCAGGGCGGTGCCGTCGTCCAGCACCAGTGAACCGGCGGATTCGATGGTGATCGGTGCCGCTTCGGTGCGGATGTCGGCGCCGGTCAGCAGGATGTCGCCGTCCGATCCGCTGCCGGCCCTGATCGAGATCGCCCCGTTGCCGAGCACGGCGATGGCGGAGCCGTCGACCATCCGGACGGCATCCAGGCCGTCGCTGCTCTCGCCCCCGCCCTCCCTGCCGGTGACATGGACGACGCCGCCTGCGGTCTGCAGCGTCGAGGCGGACAGCAGGACGCCGACATTGTTGCCGGAATAGATGCCGTTGCCGCCCTCCCCGTTCAGGGTGATCGAGCCGGCCGTCGTCTCCAGCCGGCTGTCATAAAGCGCGATGCCGTGGTTCTCGCCGCCGTCATTCTCGCCGCCCGCACCGTTGACGACGATGGCGCCGGCTCCGGTGGTGACGGTGGCATAGCGGAACTCGACGCCGGTCCGCTCGCTCACGGCCACCGGCGAATAGCGGCCGGACAGGCCGGTGGTGGCGGTCGTCGCCGGATCGGCACCGCCGCCGACGATGAAGCTGCCGCCGTTGGTGGCGATGGTCACCGTCTTGCCCGAGTTGCCGTTGATGCGAACCATGCCGTCGCCGGTATAGGCCCCGGCATTCAGGGTGAGGTTCAGCGCGCCGGCGGTCGACCCGATGCTCTCGTTGATGATGATGTTGCGGTCGGCCTTCAGCGTCAGGGTGGCGTCGCCGCCGGCCGACTTCCCGATGGCCTCGTTGACGGTGATGTCGCCGTCGTCCGTCCCGCTGCTGCTGGTCAGCAACGTGACGCTGGTTCCGGCATTCAGCGCGGTTTCGATCGTGGTGGCGGAGATGCTGCCGGTGCCGGTCGAGACGTCGTATAGCCCGCCGCCCAGCGTGTCGCTGCCGGTCGATTCCACCGTGATGTCGGTCGGGTCGAGCAGCCAGGATCCGGCCCTGCCCGCCCCTGCCGCCCGGGCATCGACGCTGCCGCGCACCTGCAGGGACAGCTTGCCGGATGTCTCGACGAAGCCGCCGTCTCCGCCCGCCGCCCCGCCGCGGGCGGAGATCGTCCCGTCGAAGCGGGTGCGTTCGTCGGCCCACACCACCACCTTGCCGCCGGTCCCGCCCTGCGTGGCGTCGGCGGTGATCGAGGCGCCCTCAGCCACCACGGTGACGGCGGACGGCGGCACCGGCTTGCGCGCCGGGCGGATGTTGTAGCCGGCCAGCGTCGCCGCCGATGCCTTGCCGCCCTGCACGTCGCCGCCGATCAGCACCTCCCCGCCCCCGGCGGCGCCCGACGCCTTGACCCGGGCCGTCGCGGTCAGGCCGGTGCGGTCGCCCGACACCGTGACGCTGCCGCCGGTCTGGCCGGCGCCCAGCCCGTCGGCATCCAGCGTGCCCGATACCTCGACGTCGCCGCCGTCGCCCAGCAGGACGATGTCGCCGCCCTGCTGCTCGACCCGGCGGGCCTGGACGGTGCCGGACATGTTGACGACGCGGTCGACCAGCCCCTTGGCCGCCGATGCGGTCATCTGGACCCGGCCACCGTCGGCGAAGATCGAGCCCTTGTTCTCGACCAGCGCGTCGACCGGCTTGCCGTCGGCACCGATCGGGCGCGCATCGGTCTTGGCGTCCAGCGCCAGATTGATCTTCTGGTCGCCGAACAGGTCGACGACGAAGCGCCGGCCGGAGGCCAGCGTCACCTCGCCGAGCCGCGCCTGGATGGTGCCGCGGTTGGAGACGCCGGGGGCCACCAGCGCCGCCAGCCCGGCCTCTGCCACCGTGATGGCGCCGTCATTCTCCACCGTCGCGGTCGAGCCGGCGCGGCCTTCGAAGCGGTAGCGGCCGGCCATGAAGTCGTCGTTGCGGATGTCGTGGGTGGTGGCGATCAGCCCGCCGACATCGACGCGGGCGTTCGGCCCGAACAGGATGCCGTTCGGGTTGACCAGCCAGACCTGTCCGTTGGCGGTCAGCCGGCCCATGATCGCCGAGGGGTCGGAGCCCACCACGCGGTTCAGCGTGATGGAGCCTGCGTCCGGCTGCCGGAAATCGGTGTGCTCGCCCTCGCGGATGCCGAAGCGCCGCCAGTCGATCACCGCCTTCGACGTCGATTGGATGATGTCGAGCCGGCCGGGGCCGCCGGGCTGGATCGTCGCCGAGCCTTCGGTCACCACGCCGCCTTCGGGATTGGCGAGCGCCGGGGCGGGCAGGGCGGCGGCCGTCGACAGGGCCGCCGCCAGGATCGCCAGCCGGGCCGCCCCCGCCAGTGCCGTGCTGCGGCGCAATGCCAGCCTGTGCCCGATCCCGCTGGTTCCGCTCCCCGCAACGCCGCTCACACCCGATCCCCGCATTACCGATCCAATCCCCTGGAGATGCCCGCGCAAGCTTGCGGGAAGGCAATACCCTGTCCGAATTCCTGGAGTGCGAAACATTTTAGCGATCAGCGGCTTGTACGGAAACATCGAAAGTGGTGACGGAATGTTTCCGCACGGCAACAGGGCCGAAACACGCGTGTCTGAACCGCAGGCGTTACCGGTAACGGATTTGGCCTGGAAGGCGTTACCGGTAACGGGTCTTTGGTACAGAGACCGTCTATTTCCATGGTTCAGGTCCCGCCTTTGCCCTTTCGACGCGCCGGCCGATCCGCTAAGAAGAAGGCCGTCACGCGATGCAGGGGGAACAGATGGCCGATCCGACCGCCGTCGCCACGAAACGGTCTGCGGGCAAGTCAACAGCCAGGGATGCCGGTAAATCACCCGCCCGGCCGGCGGACCGCAACGCCGATAGCCCGGTACAGTGCGTCGCGCAGAGGCCGGCCCGCTGGGTGGTCTACAGCGCGCCCAAGGGCGGCACCGGCAAGACGACCAGCTGCAAGAACACCGCGGTGGCCGCCGCCAGGGACGGTATGCGGGTGGCGACGCTGGATTTCGATCCGCAGCGCACGCTGGGCCAATGGCACGAGCTGCGCCGCCCGCACGACGTCGCCGCCATCGACCATTACGAAGGCACGCTGGAGGCCATCGACGAGGCGCTGGCCCAGATCGACCCGACCCGCTACGACATCGTCTTCGTCGATACCCCGCCGTCGGTGGAGCTGTATCCGGAAGCGACCAAGATCCTGCTGCGCCGCGCCGACCTGGTGCTGGTGCCGACCGGGGTCGGCCGCTTCGACAAGATGAGCGTCATTCCCTGGATGGAGTTCCTGCGCGACTATGGCCGCCCGGCCGCCTTCCTGCTGAACCGGGTCAAGCGCCGGTCCGTCAGCCTGCGGGAGGCGAAGCTGGAGCTGGGGCGGGTCGGCCGGCTGGTGCCGCACGAGGTGCCGGACATCGAGGACATGCACCGGGTCGACGACATCGGCTGTTCCATCGTCGATGTCGGAGCGGTGAACGGCGCCGACGAATGCCTGGGCGCCTGGTACTTCATCCGGCACGAGCTGGGGATCTGAGCATGGTCAACGTCAAGTCCTTCATGAAGAAGGCGGCTGAGCAGGGCAAGGCCGCTCCCCAGCCGGTCCCCCAGGCCGCCGCGTCCCCATTGCCCGCCCGCTCCTCCCCGGCGGCGGTGGCGCCGTCCAAGGCGGACCGCAGGGCGGCAGACATCAGCGACGCCATCGTGCCCTGCCACACCCGGCAGGAATTCGCCCAGGAGATCCGCTACCACTGGAACCGCAGCCGCAAGGAATTCCTGTCCATCGGCCGCTACCTGAACCGGGCCAAGGAGATCCTGCCGCACGGCGATTTCGAGGCGATGATCGAGAGCGACATGCCCTTCTCGGTCGAGACCGCCTTCCGCTTCCGCGCGGTGGCGGAGGCGGTGGACACCGGCCGGCTGTCGCTGGACGTGCTGCCGGGGGCGGAGAGCGTCGCCTACCAGATCGTCACCATGACGCCGGACGAGCTGGAGCGTGCCAAGGCCGAGGGGCTGGTCCGCCCGGACGTGACCCGCCGGCAGCTGATCGACTTCAAGCGCTCGCTGCGGCCGCCGAAGGATGTGACGCCGAACGACCGGCGCCGGCAGCTGCTGGCCGAATATGCCCGGCTGGGGGCGAGGATGGCCGACATCCGCGGCGAGCTGCTGCGCGACCATGGCATCGACCCGGACCATGGCCATGGCCGCGCCAACCGCAGCGGCGTGACCATCGATGTCGAGGCCGAGGATATCGGGCCGGACGATGTGGGGGCCGAGGCCGGCGACGGCGCGTCCTGACCTCAGCGGCGATGCGACAGGTGGGAGCCGGTCCCGCCGTCGCCGCGTCCCGATGAGCCGCGTCCCGATGACGGGCCGCTGCCCAGAAGGTCGGTCAGCGCGCGGAAATCCCGCTGGAAATTGCTGAAGAAATCACTGCCGCCCCCGGCGCGCTCGATGCGTGCCGGGGAGCGTCCGGTGGCATGGGAACCGCTGCGGCTGGAGGCGCTGGTGCGGCTGTCCGGTACCTTCGGCTTGCGCGGCGGCGTCATCACGGAAGCGGGTGGGGCATTGGGCAGAGGGGCGGCCAGGGGGGCAGGCAGGGATGCGGTTTCCGGCGCGCGGGCGAAGGCGTCGCCGCACAGGCCGCGGTCGGCCGCGCGTTCCAGGCCGCCCGGATCCAGCAGCCAGCAATCCAGCGCATCGGTCTGAGGCATGCCGGAGGTCTTCGCCGCTGCAGGGGGCGGAGCGTGCAGGGGAGCGGTGCCGTCGGGCGCGAACAACATCGGCTCCGCCATGGCGGACGGCGCCGCGGACAGCATGGCGGTGACAAGCAGAATGGCACGCCCCGCCCTCACAAATGCCGTCGCCATCGCCAAGGCCGCTCCGTTCCGCTCCGCCGTCCGGCCGTTTCCCGGCATTGCCCATCCTTTTCGTTCGCCGCACCCATACCCCTCAACAGATAAACGTCCCGGCCGGCAGGATCGTCCGTATGAAATGGGGGGTATCCGCCGTCAGGCGCGGTACTCCGTCGGGGAAGGGGGCAGGGCAATCGCATTTGGCAGCAATCGCCCTCTCCCGCCCCGGGAGAGGGAGGGGACCCACGAAGTGGGGAGGGTGAGGGGTGGGGCAAGACTCCCGAACCGCATGGCTTCGTGCCTGGCCCCTCACCCTTCCCACCGCTTCGCGGCGGGCCCCTTCCCTCTCCCGGGGCGGGAGAGGGAGCCAAATGCGATCACCCTGGGGGAGGGGGCGGGCCGTCGGCAGCTGCGGCATGGTCGCAAGGGGCAGGTTGCCGCACTTGTCAGGCGGGCGGGTTGGTGGGACAGTTCGGCCCCCGTTGCATCCACGACCGGCGGATATGGCCGATTTCAACTGGAACGACCTGCGCTTTTTCCTGGCGGTGGCCCGGGCCGGCACGCTGACCACGGCGGCCCAGCGCCTGCGTGCCGATCACACCACCGTCAGCCGCCGCATCACGGCGCTGGAGGAGGCGCTGCGCGTCACCCTGTTCGAACGGCGCCCCAGCGGCTTCACCCTGACCGCGCAGGGCGAGCGGCTGAAACAGACCGCCGAGGTGATGGAAAGCGCCGCCCTGCTGGCGCAGGGGATGGTGGCCGACGGCGATCTGGCACTGGCCGGTGCGGTGCGCATCGGGGCGCCCGACGGCTTCGGCAGCTGCTTCCTGGCGCCGCGCATCGGGAGCCTGTGCGAACGCCATCCCGAGCTGGAGGTGCAGCTGGTCGCCATGCCGCGCGTCTTCAGCCTGTCCAAGCGCGAGGCCGATATCGCCATCAGCCTGTCCTGCCCGCAGGAAGGCCGGCTGTTCGCCCGCAAGCTGACCGATTACCGGCTGGGGCTGTACGGCACCGCGGCCTATCTGGATGCCCGTCCACCGATCCGCAGCCGGGCCGACCTGCGCGGCCAGTCCTTCATCGGCTATATCGACGACCTGATCTTCGCGCCCGAGCTGGACTATGTCGAGACGATCGGGGAGGTGGTGCCGCGGATCAAGAGCAGCAGCCTGGTCGCCCAGCTGAAGGCGACGCTGGCCGGGGCGGGACTGTGCATGCTGCCCGCCTTCATCGCGGCGAATGAGCCGGCGCTGGTGCCGGTGCTGCCGGACGAGCTGACGATCACCCGGTCCTTCTGGCTGATCGTGCATGAGGATCTGCGCTCGCTGGCGCGGATCGCCATGACCGCCGACTACATCGCCGACCTGGTGCGGCGGGAGCAGGCGCTGTTCCTGCCCCCGCCGGCCAGTTCGATCACACCCTGATTTACCCCTCGCCGCGCAGCATGCGGATGATGCCGGAGAAGTCGGTGCCGCCCTGGCCTTGGGCGTTCATCATCGCGTAGAGCTGCGCCGCCGCCGCGCCCAGCGGGGTGGGGGCGCCGGCGCCCTGCGCCGCTTCCTGGGCCAGCTTCAGATCCTTCAGCATCAGTGCCGCGGCGAAGCCCGGCTGGTAGTCGCGGTTGGCCGGGCTGGCCGGCACCGGGCCGGGGACCGGGCAGTAGCTGGTCAGCGACCAGCATTGGCCCGACGAGGTGGAGGAGACGTCGAACAGCGCCTGATGCGACAGCCCCAGCTTTTCCGCCAGCACGAAGGCCTCGCAGACGCCGATCATCGAGATGCCGAGGATCATGTTGTTGCAGATCTTCGCCGCCTGTCCGGCACCGGCCCCGCCGCAATGGACGATCTTCTTGCCCATCGCCTCCAGGATCGGGCGGGCCTGCTCGAAGGCCCCGGCCTCGCCGCCGGCCATGAAGGTCAGCGTGCCGGCCGAGGCGCCGCCGACGCCGCCCGACACCGGCGCATCCAGCGAGGCCGCGCCGTATTCCGCCGCCTGCGCATGCGCCTTGCGGGCCGAGTCCACGTCGATGGTGGAACAGTCGATCAGCAGGGTGCCCGGCCGTGCCACCGGGGCGATCTCGCCATAGACGCCCAGCACATGCTTGCCGCCCGGCAGCATGGTGACGACCACCTCGGCCGCGGCGGCGATGGCGGCGGGGGAGGCGCCGATGGTGACGCCGGCCGCCTCGGCCGCCTCGATCGCCGCCGGCACCAGATCGTAGCCGACCACCTGATGCCCCGCCTTCACGAGGTTCGCGGCCATCGGGCCGCCCATGTTGCCCAAGCCGATGAAACCGATCACAGCCATCGTCGCGTCTCCCGTTGGTTTGGTTTTTATGGTGCTTCCCCCTCTCCCCCCCCGGCGAGAGGGGACTAAGGGTCGTGTTGGTCAGGCCATCCGGCCGATCTCGCTGCGCGAGACGATCAGGCGCATGACCTCGTTGGTGCCTTCGAGGATCTGGTGGACCCGGAGGTCGCGGACGATCTTCTCGACGCCATAGTCGGCGAGATAGCCGTAGCCGCCGAACAGTTGCAGGGCGTCGTTCGCCACCTCGAAGCCGGTGTCGGTGGCGAAGCGCTTGGCCATGGCGCACAGCCGCGTCGCATCCTTGGCGCCGGCATCCAGCGCCGAGGCGGCGCGGTGGACGAAGGTGCGGGCGGCCTCCAGCTCGGTCGCCATGTCGGCGATGCGGAACTGCAGCGCCTGGAAGCGGTCCAGCGTCTGGCCGAAGGCCTTGCGCTCGGACATGTAGGTCAGCGCCTTGTCGAGCGCCGCCTGGGCGCCGCCGATCGAACAGGCGGCGATGTTGATCCGGCCGCCGTCCAGCCCCTTCATGGCGAACTTGAAGCCCATCCCCTCCTGACCCAGCAGGGCCGAGGCGGGAACGCGCGCGTCCTCCATGATGACCGCGCGGGTCGGCTGGGCGTTCCAGCCCATCTTGTGCTCGTTGGCGCCGAAGGACAGGCCGGGCGTGTCCCTGGGCACCAGGAAGGCGCTGATGCCGCCGGGGCCGTCCTCGCCGGTGCGGGCCATGACGAGGTAAAGCTCGGAGCTGCCGGCGCCGGAGATGAACTGCTTGGCGCCGTTCAGCACATAGCCGTCGCCGTCGCGCACGGCGCGGGTGCGCAGCGCCGCGGCGTCGGAGCCGGCATTCGCCTCGGTCAGGCAATAGCTGGCGAGCCATTCCATGCGGCAGAGCTTCGGCAGCCAGTGGGCCTTCTGCTCGTCGGTGCCGAACCTGTCCACCATCCCCGCCACCATGTTGTGGATGGAGATGTAGGAGGCGATGGTCGGGCAGCCCTGGCTCAAGGCCTCGAAGATCACTGCGGCGTCGAGGCGGCTCAGCGCCGAGCCGCCATGGTCCTCCGCCACATAGATGCCGCCCATGCCGAGCTCGCCGGCGGCGCGCAGGGTTTCGACGGGGAAATGCTTCTTCTGGTCCCACTCGACGGCGTTGGGCGCCAGCTCGTCGCGGGCGAAGGACAACGCCATGTCGCGGATGGCGACCTGGTCTTCGGTCAGTTCAAAGGACATGCGTCACCTCAATCAAGGCCCTCTCCCGCCCCGGGAGAGGGAGGGGACCCACCGTAAGGTGGGGAGGGTGAGGGGTGATCCAAGGATAAGCGCAACGATCCTTGTCGTCCCCCTCACCCTTCCCATGCTTCGCATGGGCCCCTTCCCTCTCCCGGGGCGGGAGAGGGAGGCTAAGGACCCATCACTCCATGGTCGGGATGACGAAGCTGGCGCCGTCCTTGACGCCCGAGGGCCAGCGCGAGGTGACGGTCTTGGTCTTGGTGTAGAAGCGCACCGCGTCGGGGCCGTGCTGGTTCAGGTCGCCGAAGCCCGAACGCTTCCAGCCGCCGAAGGTGTAGTAGGCGAGCGGAACCGGGATCGGCACGTTGATGCCGACCATGCCGACGTCGACGCGGGAGGCGAAGTCACGGGCGGCGTCGCCGTCGCGGGTGAAGATCGCCACGCCGTTGCCGTACTCATGGTCGTTCGGCAGCGCCAGCGCCTCTTCGTAGGAGTCGGCACGGACGACGGAGAGGACCGGGCCGAAGATCTCCTCCTTGTAGATGCGCATGTCCGGCTTCACCTCGTCGAACAGGCAGCCGCCCATGTAGAAGCCGTTCTCGTAGCCCTGCATGCTGAACTCGCGGCCGTCGACCGCCAGCTTGGCGCCTTCCTTGACGCCGAGATCGACGTAGGACTTCACCCGGGCCAGATGCTCGGCGGTCACCAGCGGGCCGAAATCGGCGCTGCTGTCGGTCGAGGGGCCGACCTTCAGGCCTTCCACCCGCGGGATCAGCCGCTCCATCAGCGCGTCGGCGGTCTTCTTGCCGACCGGGACGACGACCGAGATCGCCATGCAGCGCTCGCCCGCCGCGCCGTAGCCGGCGCCGATCAGCGCGTCGGTCGCCTGGTCGAGGTCGGCGTCGGGCATCACCAGCGCATGGTTCTTGGCGCCGCCGAAGCACTGCACGCGCTTGCCGGCCGCGCAGCCGCGGTTGTAGATGTATTCGGCGATCGGGGTGGAGCCGACGAAGCCGACCGCCTTGATGTCGCGGTCGTCGAGGATGGCGTCCACCGCCACCTTGTCGCCATGGACGACGTTGAGGATGCCCGGCGGCAGGCCGGCTTCCAGCATCAGCTCGGCCAGCTTGACCGGCACGCCCGGGGTGCGCTCCGACGGCTTCAGGATGAAGGCGTTGCCGCAGGCGATGGCCGGGGCGAACTTCCACATCGGGATCATCGCCGGGAAGTTGAACGGCGTGATGCCGGCGACGACGCCCAGCGGCTGGCGCATCGAATAGATGTCGATGCCGGGGCCGGCGCCGTCGGTGAACTCGCCCTTCAGCAGATGCGGGATGCCGCAGGCGAACTCGACCACCTCCAGCCCGCGCTGGATGTCGCCCTTGGCGTCGATGATGGTCTTGCCATGCTCCAGCGACAGCAGCAGCGCCAGCTCGTCATAGTCGCGCTGCACGAGGTCGAGGAAGCGCATCAGCACGCGGGCGCGGCGCTGCGGGTTGGTGGCGGCCCAGCCGCGCTGCGCCTGCTTGGCGTTCTCGACCGCGGCGCGCATCTCCTCCACGCTGGCCAGCGGCACGCGGGCGCGCACCTCGCCGGTCATCGGGGAATAGACGTCGGCGAACCGGCCGGACGTTCCGGAAACCGGCTTGCCGCCGATCAGGTGCTGAAGTTCGGTGGTCATCCTATTGTCCTCCCTCGGGATTGTTGGTCACCATGTGGACCTGAGCGGCCCCGTGGATCGACCCGAAACTTTGCGCATCGGTTGTGCAGGAATGCAGGAGGCCCCGGTATCAGTTGCTGGAGGGCCTGCGGTCGACCAGTCGCTGCAGGGTGGCGACCAGGATGGGCACCTCCACGGGCTTTTCCAGGAACGCGTCGATGAGGATCCTGAAATCCGGTTCGGACGGAATGGCGGCGGTGAGCAGGACGATCGGCAAGCTTTGGAAGCCCGGTTTCGCCCGGATCTCCCGGATCATCTCGATGCCGTTCATGTAGGGCATCATATAGTCGGACAGCACGACGTCGGGAACCGCCTCGATCAGGCAATGCAGCCCGTGGCGGCCGTCGCTCGCCTGCGTCACCTGGAAGCCCTCCATTTCCAGGACCAGCGTCATGGCAGCCCTGATTCCGGATTCATCCTCGACGATCAGTATGTGGCCTCGGGATTGCGGAGCGGAGAAGGTTGCCATCGTCGGCGGCCTAAAGGATGTTCGGAGAGGCGGTATCGATTGCGGCAGATGCCGGCGCTGCGCCCGATATGGTGCCTCCCATCCGGATGCCCCGGTCGGTGATGGAATATTCCCGGATCGACCGGTCGAATCCGCTCTCGCGCACCTTGACCAGCGTGAGCGTGCGGCGCATCTGGGATTGTTGTTCGACATAGCGCAGCAGGACGATGTTTTCCGCGACCGCGGAAATGCTGCCCAGCGATATGTGGTGTTCGCCGCCCATCAGGAACGGCAGTTCCATCGAATAGACGGTGGTCACGCCCTCGTCACGCAGGGTGCCGGTCAGCGCGGTGAGGAACGATGGCAGGCGTTCCTGGAAGATGACCGAGTGCGCGAAGGCGTCGACCCCGTCGACGAACAGGCGCGCCACCTTGCGCTGCCGGACCCTGTCCAGAAGTTCGTAACCCAGTTGATCCAGCAGGTTTTCCGTGGGCGGGCGCCAGATCATCTCCACCGCGCCGGATGCCATCAGCCCGTCGAGGTCGATCCCGTAATTCTGCGCCCTGCGCTTCAGCCTGGCGGCATTCTCGTAGAAGCCGAAGATCAGGCCGGGCTCCGACGGCGTGCATTGCGAGATGAAATGCAGGCCGAGCGTGGTCTTGCCGATGCCGGTCGGCCCCAGCATCAGGGTGGCGGAGCCGCAGGGCAGCCCGCCGTCCAGCATCCTGTCGAGGTCGTCAACGCCGGTCCCGAGACGCCCGGTTCCGGCATCGGACCAGGACGTACCCGCCAGCACGCTTTCGAACCGCGGCAGCACCGTGAGGCCGGCCTTCGAGATCGTGAACATGTGCTGGCCGGCGATGAAGTCGCTGCCCCTGACCTTGTGCACGGTCAGCGTGCGGTAGGAGCGGGTATCCTTGCACCGCGCCGCCAGTTCGATCCAGCCGTCCACCATGGTGTATTCCGGATTGGACGATTGCCGCGCGCTGTTGGTCAGCAGCAGGACCGTGCATCCGAGCAGGTTGGCGAGCATCGCCAGATCGTTGATGAACTTGCGGAACTCGCAGGCCGATCGGGCCGTTTCCTCCAGAACGAACAGGCCGTCGAGCACGAGCAGCGACGCCTTGCGGGACTTGGCTTCGGAAACCAGGAACTCCAGGACGCCGGGAAGCCCGTCGCGCATGAGCTTGTCGAAGCAACTCACGTAATAAATCGACGACGGGACATGCTCGCTCTGATAGAACTCCATCGGGCTGAGATGCTTGAGCAGGCGGTCATGGCTTTCGGCCAGCAGGGTCACATAGACCGAGCGTCCCCCGCCGGAGGCGTGGCGAAAGCAGATCTGGTTGGCCATCACCGTCTTTCCGACGCCCGGCGATCCTTGCACGATGAACACCGAGCCGACCGGAAGGCCGCCCTGAAGAACCCGGTCCAGACCGGGTATGCCAGTGGAAATCCGTTCCATCATGCTCTGCTCGACCATTTCCGACATCCAATACCAGCAGCTTTCGATGGTGCCCCATCGGGAGCCGTCGCCTCAATCGCCGGCGCGGATGTCCGCCCGCCTGGCTTCGCGGGCACGAATCCGCCGGCAGCGACCGGTCCTTGACCGGTGCCGCCAGCATGGGAGCTTCCGGCCGCCGAGTCTCCAGTCACCCGTAAAAATTGTCAAGTGAGCCTTGGGGCGGGCATCGCGCGTCGGCGCGCCCCGAATTCCGCCCGCATCGCCCCCGCATCGCCCGGATGCCGCCATCCTATCCGAATTGCCTATTAGTGGATGTGAAGACGGTCGGATTGCACAATCAATATGCGCAACGATATGCTCCGCGGACCTGACATAGGATCACATCTGAATGGCCATGGGCCCGACGACGCATACCCTGCCGGACCTGCGGCCCCCCAAGCTGTCGTCGCGGTCGCTCCGGATGCGGACCTGGCTGATCCTGCTGGTGACGGCCGTGGCGGTGCCGCTTGTCCTCTTCTCCGCCGCCCTGCTGGCCTGGAACACCAACACCCAGGCCGGGCAGACGGAACGGCAGGTGCGCGACCGGGCGCGCCAGCTGGCCGAGGATGTGGACCGCGAGGTTGCCCGCCTCATCGCCTCCGCCGAGGTTCTGGCGACCTCCGAGAGCCTGGCGAAGGACGATTTCGCCACCTTCCACCAGCGGGCCGTCGAGGTGCGCGACCGTCTCGGCACCAACGTCGTCCTGCGCGACCTGGAGAACCGGCAGCTCGTCAACAGCCGGGTTCCCTGGGGGACGGCCCTGCCGGTGAACAGCGGCTTCGAGGCCGACCGGCTGGCGGTCGAGAAGCGGACGTCGCAGGTCTCCGGCCTGATCATCGGCGGCGTGACGCGGGCACCGCTGTTGATCGTGGTCACACCGGTGATCCGCGACGGGGCTGTCCGTTTCCTCCTGAGCCTGACCCTGTCCCCGGAGCGGCTTCAGGCCATCGTCTCCCCCGACCGCATTCCGCCCGGCTGGCGGGCCGGGGTGATCGACCAGGACGGCACCGTCATCGCCCGGTCGCATCTGGCCGGACAGTTTGTCGGCAAACAGCTCCCCGACACGCTGTGGAGCGGAATGCGCGAGGTGCGCGACGGAATCCACCGGGCGATCAATCTGGAGGATGTGCCCGCGTTCCAGGCCTTCAGCCGGTCCCGGACCTCCGGCTGGGTGGCCGTCACGAGCGTTCCCCAGGCACTGATGGCCGAGCCCGCGCGCCAGACGCTCCTGCTCTTCACCGGCGGCGGACTCGTCCTTTTCCTGATCGGCATCGGTGCCGCCATCGTCCTCGGACGCCGCCTGACCCGCCCGGTCGCGCAACTCGCCCAGGCGGCGGAGGCGCTGGGAGCGGGCCGCCTGCCCGCGGCCGAAGCCGGGGGCGTCGTCGAGATCGACGCGGCCGGCGGCGCGATCCGGGACGCGGCGGGCCTCATCCTGCGGCGCGAAGCGGCATTGGCCGAAAGCGAGGCGCGTTATCGGGCCATCGTGCAGACCGCGGTGGACGCCATGGTGGTCTTCGACGAGGGGGGCGTCATCCACTCCTTCAACCCGGCGGCCGAACGCATCTTCGGCCATCGGGAAGAGGAGGCGGCCGGGCAGGCCGTGACGATGCTGATACCCAAGCCGTATCTCGCCGCCTTCGACAGCTGCCTTGCGACCTGCCGGCAGGCCGGCGAGTGGCGGACCGTCGGTGCCGGCTGCGAACTGGCCGGGCTGCGCAAGGACGGCTCGACCTTCCCGATCGAACTGGCGCTTGCCGGGTGGAGCTCCGGCGGGCGCCGTCTCTTCACCGGCCTGATGCGCGACATCACCGAACGCAGGCGCGGCGAGGATGCCCTGCGCGCGTCGAAAGCCGAGGCCGACCGGGCCAACATCGCCAAGTCAAAGTTCCTCGCCGCCGCCAGCCACGATCTGCGCCAGCCCGTCCAGGCCATGATGCTGTTCCAGGCGGCGCTCAAGGGGCGCCTCGACGGGCATCCGGCGTCGCCGCTGCTGGACTCCATGGGCGAGGCGATGGGCGGGCTGCGGATGCTGCTCGACAGCCTGCTCGACGTGTCGAGGCTCGATGCCGGACTGATCGTCCCCCAGCCGACGGGCATGGCGGTCGGGCCGCATCTCGAGCGGCTCGGCGCCGAATACCAACTCCAGGCCGCGGCCAAGGGGCTGCGCCTGCGCATCGTCCACAGCGAAGCCACGGTCCGCAGCGACCCGGCCCTGCTGGAGCGCATCCTGCGCAACTTCGTCGAGAACGCGCTGCGCTATACCGAGCGCGGCGGCGTGCTGATCGGATGCCGGCGGCATGGCGGGCGATTGCGCATCGAGGTGGTCGACACCGGCATCGGCATCGACGCCGGCAAGCACGAGGAGATCTTCGAGGAGTTCTTCCAGCTCGGCAATCCGGAACGCGACCGCGGCAAGGGGCTGGGGCTCGGTCTGGCCGTGGTGCGGCGCGTTGCCCGGCTGCTCGGTCACGACATCACCATCCGCTCGGTGCCGGGGCGGGGATCCGCCTTCTGCGTCGAGGTGCCGATGGCGGCCGGCCGAATGCCGGTTTCCGGATGGCCGGACCCTCATGCCCCCGCCGGCACTCCGCCCGGCCTGATCCTGATCATCGACGACGAGCCCCTGATCCGCATGGGCCTGCAGGCGATGCTGGAGGGCTGGGGGTACCGGGTGCTGACGGCCGGCTCCGTCGAAGACGCCGTCCGCCATGTCGAAAGCGGGGAATGGCCGAACGCGATCCTGGCCGACTACCGCCTGCGCGGCGGAGAGACCGGACTGGATGCGATCCGCGCCGTGTACGAGCGCCTCGACGCGCCGGTGCCCGCGACCATCATCACCGGCGACACCGCGCCGGAGCGGCTGATCGAGGTCCGGGAGGGCGGCCACGCGCTGCTCCACAAGCCGATCGCCGCGCACGAACTGCGCAACGCGGTCGCGGAGATGCTGGAGGCGGCGGAGTGAGGTCCGGCCGCCTGACGTTCAGCCGCCCAGGCCCGCCAGCACCTTGCCGATGATCGGCTGTCCCAGGACGGCGCCAAGCGCGAAGCCGACCACCAGCCCGGCGAGCCCGGCGATCAGCGTGCGGGCCGGCCGCGGCTTGGCCCCTGCCGCCGCCGGACGGGAGCCGGTGCCGCCATAGGTCTCCTCGCCCTCGTCGGCGGGGGAGGAGGAGGTGCCCCGGCTGCTGTAGGACGCGTCGGTGGCCTCGTGCCAGGAGCGGATGCGGTCCAGCGCGGGCTTCAGCTGCGCGTCGGTGGGCGCGGCGCCGCGGCCGTGCAGGATTTCCCAGGCCAGCGCGGCGAAGCGGGCGGTGGTCCTGCCCTCCGGGCTGAAGATCGCCGCGGGCATCCGGCGGTAGGTTGCCTTCACCACGTCGACGTCATAGGGGAAAGCGGTGCGGAACATCTGGTCCGGATATTCGGCGCGCAGCTGGGTGAGCGATTCCCGCCCGATCTCGTCGTTGGTGATCGACAGCATCAGGATGCCGGCGAGCGACAGGCTGGGATTCAGCCCGTTCTGGATATGCTCCACCACCGACAGGGTCCGCTTCAGCCCGTCCAGCGCGTAGCGGCCGGGGAACACCGGCACGACCAGCCGGTCGGAGGCGGCCAGCGCGCCGGCGGCCAGATGGCCCAGCGCCGGCGGGCAGTCGATGACGACGAAGTCCGGCGGGTTGTGCGAGAAATGCAGCGCCTTGCGCAGGCCGCGCTGGGATCCGCCGCGGGAATCCAGTGCATGTTCCAGCGAATAGAGCTTGCGCGCGCCGACGATCATCGACAGCCCGTCGAAGGCGGTCGGGGAGATGGCGTCCTCGACGAAGGTCTCCTGCCGCAGCAGGTCGTTGATGCCGACCTTCGCCTTGTCGCGCAGCAGGAAGTTGCTGGTGGCGCTGCTCTGCGGATCGAAATCGATCAGAACGACGCTCTTGCCCATGGCGGCCAGCGCCAGCGCAAGATTCACCGAGGTGGTCGTCTTGCCGACGCCACCCTTCTGATTGTACACCGACAGGATCGTCGGCTGCCGTGTATCCGGCGTGTCGAAGACGTCTTCGTGGCTGTGCATGTCCGTTCCGCTTCGCCGTTCTGCGGCAACACCCCCGCCCCGGAAGGGAGGATTCCTGCCCCGGAGCGAGAGCGCACTATAAGCATCGGGTCGGCCGGTGTCTCCACAGACATTCGCCCTGGGGCGCTGCACCGCAGCACAGGCCGCGACCCTGGGTCGTGGATCAGGCGCGCGGATCAGGCGCGCGGATCAGGCGCACGGATCAGGCATTGGGTCTGCGCCGGCCCCATGCCAGGCAGGCGACGGCGCAGCCCTGCACCACGGCGGCCAGCAGGAACAGGGACGCGCCGGTTTCCGGCGCCGGGCCGGGATCGTGGCGCAACAGGCCGAAGAGCGCCGGGGCGAAGGCATAAGTGGCCTGCCCGACGGCGACGGCCATCGGAACCGCCCGCGCCACGTCTTCCCGGACGAACTCCGCCTGGGCGATCAAGGGCGGCAGGGAGGTGGCGTTGCCGATGCCGAACCCGAACACCAGGATCCCCGTCACCCACGCCCACGGCCCGCCATCGGCGGAGAGCAGGACCAGCGAGCCGACCGCCTGGACCGCATAGCTGGCGCAGGCGACGAGGCGGCGGTCGGTCGCAGGCCCGATCATGCGGCCGGCGACGCTGCGGCCAGCCACCGCCGCCGCGGTCGCGCCGCCCATCGCCAGGCCGGCAGCCGCCTCGCCGACGGCCGGGGCCAGCAGCGAGAACAGATGGGCGAGCAGGCCGATCTGCGCGAACAGCCCCAGCGCCATGGCGGCGGCGAGGGTGACGAAGCGGCGGCTGCGCCACAGGCTCCCGCCGGGGAGCGGCCGGACATCCGCCGGGCCGGGCGGGCCGGCCGGGGCATGCGACGGGTCGGCGCCGGCGCCGTCGGGGCGCTGGCCGAGGCCTTCGGGCGTCCGGGCGAACACCAGCAGCGCCAGCAGCGAGACCACCGCCACCATGACGCCGCCGACGGCGACCGCCGCCGTGAGGAAACCGACGGTGGAGATCAGGACCGTCCACAGCGGCGAGAAGACCACCCCGCCGATGCTGGCGCCGTTGTAGGCCATGCCCAGGGCCGAGGGCCGGGTGCGGACGAACCAGGGCGAGACGATGGCATTGACGGCGGCGGCCCCCATCGTCACCCATCCCGCCCCGCTGGCCAGCGCCGCCGCGAAGAGCTGCCCGGGCGTGGCGGCACCGGCCCAGCCGGCGACCCCGCAGGCGAGGAGCAGCGCGCCGAGCATGGTCACGCGGGGCACGCCGAACGACCGGTACATCCGGGGAAGAGTGGCGATCACCAGGGCGCCGAACAGGAAATGCACGGTCACCGCCGTCGAAACCAGCGTGACCGGCCAGCCGGTCCGGGCAACCACGGCATGGAGGTAGATCGACGGTCCGTAGAAGCCGACGCCCCAGCCGAACGCCGCCATGACGAAGGTCGCGGCGACGACGGTCGGGCCGAAGAAGGGGCGTGTGCCTGGAATTGCTGTCGCGGGGCCGGTCATCGGGGAGGGTCTCCATCGTGGAAAGACCCGGTTATCGCCCTGCGCGGCGTCGCGATGGTACGGCCGGGACCGAAGGATCGTCCGGCCGCGATCGGCTATGCTGCGGCGGAAAGGGAGGTCGAGGCATGGTCACAGCCAACAGGATTGCCGAGGTGGCCGCCGCGGTCGGGGAGCCGGCGCGGGCGGCCATGCTGTCGGCATTGATGGACGGGCGCGCCCTGACGGCGGCGGAGCTGGCGCGGGTGGCGGCGATCACCCCGCAGACCGCCAGCGGCCATCTGACGAGGCTGGTCGACGCCGGTCTGGTGGCGGTCGAACGGCAGGGGCGCCACCGGTATCACCGGCTCGCCAACCGGGAGGTCGCGCTGATGATCGAGGGGGTGATGCAGGTCGCCGGCGGTGGGGGCGGGTGCGGCCCGGCCCGGCGGCCGAGGGTCGGCCCGGCCGACCAGTCGTTGCGGCTGGCGCGGACCTGTTACGACCATCTCGCCGGCCGGGTGGCGGTCGAGATCGCGGACGCCCTGGTCGCCATGGGCGCCGTCGAGATCGAGCAGGATGCCGGCATCGTGACCCCGGCCGGGCTGGCGCTGATGGAGAGGATCGGCATCGCTCTTCCCGACCCATCCGGCCGGGCGGGGAAGGGGCGGGCGGGCTGCCGCCCATGCCTGGACTGGAGTGAGCGCCGGCCCCACCTCGCCGGCCGCCTGGGGGCGGCGCTGTGCGCCCACGCGTTCGAGCGGGGCTGGATTCGCCGGATCGAGGGGTCGCGTGCGGTGACTGTCACGGTGACGGGACGAGCGGCGCTCCACGACGCGTTCGGCATCAGGATCGCCGGCTAGGCGGGTTTTCGGGGGCACGTCCCGCCGTGGAAGGGGTTCGGGAGGGCCGATTGGGTCGGTGGGCGCCTGGACGACAGGTCCAGACGCCCGTTTCGCCATCGGTCGCCCGGACCGGGCGTCAGCCGGCCGCGGCCGTCGAGGAGGCCTGCCACAGGTTGATCTCGGCATCCACCGCATGGATGTCGATCTCGGCCAGCTCCTCCGGGGTGAAGGACAGAGTGTCCAGCGCGTCCAGCGAGTTGTCGAGCTGCTCCACGGTCCGCGCGCCGATCAGCGCCGAGGTGACGCGCGGGTCGCGCAGCACCCAGGCGATCGCCATCTGCGCCAGCGTCTGGCCGCGCCGCCTGGCGATGGCGTCCAGCGCGCGGACGCGCTCCAGGGTCTCCGGCGACAGGAAATGCGCCCGCAGCGTCCCGCCCTTGGCGGCGCGGGCATCGGCCGGCTGCCCGTTCAGGTACTTGGCGGTCAGCATGCCCTGCGCCAGCGGCGAGAAGGCGATGCAGCCCATGCCGAGATCGTCCAGCGTGTCGAGCAGCCCGCCCTCGACCCAGCGGTTCAGCATCGAATAGGAGGGCTGGTGGATCAGGCAGGGCGTGCCGAGATCCGTCAGGATCGCGGCGGCGCGGCGCGTCATCTCCGGCGAATAGGAGGAGATGCCGACATAGAGCGCCTTGCCCTGGCGGACGATGTGGTCGAGTGCGCCCATCGTCTCCTCCAGCGGGGTGCGGGGATCGACGCGGTGCGAATAGAAGATGTCGACATAGTCCAGACCCATCCGCTTCAGGCTCTGGTCCAGGCTGGAGACCAGATACTTGCGCGAGCCCCAGTTGCCGTAGGGACCGGGCCACATCTCGTAGCCGGCCTTGGTCGAGACGACCATCTGGTCGCGGTAGGGGCGGAAGTCGGTGGCGAGGATGCGGCCGAAATTCTCCTCGGCCGAGCCCGGCGGCGGGCCGTAATTGTTGGCGAGGTCGAAATGGGTGACGCCGCGGTCGAAGGCCCGGCGCAGCACCGCGCGCCCGGTGGCGAACACGTCGGTGCCGCCGAAATTCTGCCACAGCCCCAGCGAGATGGCCGGCAGGTCGAGGCCGCTGCGGCCGCTGCGGCGGTAGCTCATCCGCTCATGGCGGGCCGGGTCGGCGAGATAGGGCGGCTGCATGGCGATCTCCCAATGGGTTTATAAGTGATATATCAGCATAGGGCGCCGACATGGCAATGCGCAATCCCCGGCGCGATCCGTGGCGGCTGTGCCATCGGCACCCTTTCAAAACCGCCGGTCGACACTCTACGATGCGGCGACGACCGTTTCACTCACCCGGACAGCAGGAGCCGGCTCCCCGGATGGACAGCCTGACCGACGCCCCCGCGCCCGTGCCGCCCGCACCCGCACCCGACAAGGCCGCGACCGACAAAGCTGCGACTCCGGCCAAGGTCACCCGCGACCCGGAGGGCACCCGCGCCCGCATCATGGCCGCCGCGACCGAGGAGTTCGCCCGCCACGGGCTGGGCGGCGCCCGCGTCGACCGCATCGCCGAGCAGGCCGGCACCAACAAGCGGATGCTCTATTACCATGTCGGCAACAAGGAAGAGCTGTATCTGGCCGTCCTTGAGGACGCCTATGCCCACATCCGCGCCACCGAACGCACGTTGAGCCTGGAGACGCTCGACCCGCCCGACGCCATCGCGCGGCTGATCGGCTTCACCTGGCAGTATTTCATCGACCATCCCGAATTCATGGCCCTATTGAACATCGAGAATTTGCACAGGGCCGACCTGCTGAAGACTTCGGGACAGGTCCAGTCCATGCACTCGCCCTTCGTGCAGATGATCGCCGACGTGCTGGAGCGCGGGGTGGAGCAGGGGCTGTTCCGGGCCGGGGTGGACGCGGTGCAGCTCTACATCTCCATCGCCGGTCTGTCCTATTTCTACCTGTCCAACGTCCACACCCTGTCGGTCATCTTCGGCCGCGACCTGCTGGCCGAACCGGCCAAGGAGGAGCGGCTGTCCCATATGGTGGAACTGGTGCTTCAGTCGCTGCGGGCGTGAGCCCTAGAGTTTCGTGCGTTTAATATGAAACGCACGAAACTCTAGCCTTATGTCTGGCGATCGGATTCACGCTTCAAATCGATGCCGATTTTACGCGATCCGATCTAGAGGGCCCGGTCGGCGGCGGGTCGGATGGCGGCGGGTCGGCGCACACCTCCCGCACGCAGCAACGCAGCCAGCGATGCGCCGGATCGGCGTCCAGCCGGGGGTGCCACAGCAGCGAGATGGTGACCTCCGGCAGGACGAGCGGAAGCGGGAAGCTGTGCAGTCCGGCGCGCAGGTTCCCGGTGTAGCGCTCGGGAACGCTGGCGATCAGGTCGGAGGCGCGCGCCAGGGCCAGGGCTTCCGAAAACCCGCCGACCACCGTCACGATCTCGCGCGTCAGCCCGGTCGCGGCCAGCGCATCGTCGATCGGCCCGCGGTCGAACCCGCGGCGGGAGACGAGGATGTGCCGGCCGGCCGCATAGAGCGCCGGCGTGACCGCGGCCCCGCACAATGGATGTCCCGGCCGGACGACGCCGACGAAGCGGTCGCGGAACAGCGCCTGCGCCCGCAACTCCGGCCCGGTGGCGTCGCCGACGACGCCGGTTTCCAGGTCGACGAGGCCGTCGCGCAATGCCGCGCTGTCGCGCTCCGGCTTCGGCACGAAGCGGAGCTGCACGCCCGGCGCCTGTTCGCCGACGCGCGCGATCAGAGCCGGTCCGAAATTCTCGACGAAGCCCTCCCGGTTCCGCAGCGTGAAGGTCC
This sequence comes from Azospirillum thiophilum, assembly GCF_001305595.1. NCBI lineage: Bacteria > Pseudomonadati > Pseudomonadota > Alphaproteobacteria > Rhodospirillales > Azospirillaceae > Azospirillum > Azospirillum thiophilum. Next base: position 7,173 of record NZ_CP012404.1, on the reverse strand, counting down.
GCTCCAGCCGTGTCAGGTCGAGCGTCTCCGCCGGCCGCAGCACGGCCGCCACCTCCTGCACGAGCGGGCCGACGCGCCCGCGCAGGTCCAGCGCCCTCGGCGTCGGAACCAGGCCGCGTCCGGCCCGGACCAGCAACGGATCGCCGGTCACCTCCCGCAGCCGCGCCAGCGCGCGGCTCATCGCCGACGGGCTGAGCCGCAGCCGACGGGCGGCCCGCGCGACGCTGCCTTCGGCGAGCAGCACGTCCAGCGTGATCAGCAGGTTGAAATCGGGGTGCGCCATGGACCGACCATAGCATGAACCGCCCGTCCGGCCATGGCGTCAAGCGCACGAATACAGTGCGAACCATGCGCGTTCCGCCATCTCCGGCAAGAAGCTAGCGTTCCCGACCGTTTCGACCGAACCGAAGCCAGCAGGGAACACAGCCCATGACGACATCACCGATTGCCGGGACGAAGACCGGGGCCAGGGCCGAGGGCGCATCGACGCCTCCAACGCCGATCCTGGGGGCGCTCGCCTGCCTGTCCCTGTGCCTGTTGCTGTCCTCGCTCAGCACCAGCAGCGCCAACATCGCCCTGCCGGCCCTGGCCACGGCCTTCACCGCCTCGTTCCAGCAGGTTCAGTGGGTCGTCCTCGCCTATCTGCTCGCCATCACCACCCTGATCGTCAGCGTCGGACGGCTGGGCGACATCGTGGGCCGCCGCCGGCTGCTGCTGGGCGGGCTGATCCTGTTCACCGCGGCCTCGGCCCTGTGCGGCGTCGCGCCGTCGCTTCAACTGCTGACCGCCGCCCGGGCGGCGCAGGGACTGGGGGCCGCCGTCATGATGGCGCTGGCCATGGCGTTCGTCGGCGAGACGGTTCCCAAGGACCGGATCGGCAGCGCCATGGGGCTGCTCGGCACGATGTCGGCGGTCGGCACCGCGCTCGGCCCGTCGCTGGGCGGCGTCCTGGTCGGCGGGTTCGGCTGGCAGGCGATCTTCCTGGTCAACCTCCCCCTCGGCCTGCTGGCCGCCGGTCTCGGCCGTCGTTTCCTGCCGGCCGACCGCGTGGCGCCGAAGGCGGACCGCCCCCGGTTCGACGGTGTCGGCACGCTGCTGCTGGCCGGCACGCTCGCCGCCTATGCCCTGGCCATGACGGCCGGCCACGGCCGTTTCGACCGCGTCACCGTCGTGCTGCTGCTGGCGGCACTCCTCGGCGGCGGCCTCTTCCTGCGCGTCGAGGCGACGGTGGCGTCGCCGCTGATCCGGCCGGCGGCGTTCCGCGACCCGGTGCTGAGCGGCAGCCTTGCCATGAACGCGCTCGTCTCGGCGGTGATGATGGCGACGCTGGTGGTCGGGCCGTTCTACCTCTCCGTCTCGCTCGGGCTGGGCGAGGCCCTGGTCGGGCTGGTCATGTCGGTCGGCCCGATGATCTCCGTGCTGGGCGGCGTCGTCGCCGGCCGCATCGTCGACCGGTTCGGCGCGTCCGCCATGGTCATCGCCGGCCTCGCCGCGATGGCGGCCGGCGCGCTGGCCCTGTCGGTGCTGCCGCCGCTGTCCGGCGTCGCCGGCTACATCGCGGCCATCGCCGTGCTGACGCCGGGCTATCAACTGTTCCAGACCGCCAACAACACGACCGTCATGCGGGATGTCCCGCCGGACCGGCGCGGCGTCGTCTCCGGCATGCTCAACCTCTCCCGCAACCTGGGGCTCATCACCGGCGCGTCGGCGATGGGGGCGCTGTTCGCGCTGGCGTCGGGAGCGGTCGACATCACCGCGGCGCCGCCCACGGCGATTGCCGCCGGGATGCGGGCCACCTTCGCCGTCGCCGCCGCCCTGATCGTCGCCGCCCTCGCCATCGCCGCCCTCAGCCGCGCCGCCCTTCGCCGCGCCATCGCGGCGCGCCGCCCGCTGCCGGGCGACGCGGGGTGACCGACTGGTTCAAGCAACGAATCATCAGCCGTAACTATTTTCTGTGTTGACGGCATGGGCGGGCCGGTCGTACTTTTAACCAGCCGGTTAAAACATCGCGGCCGCCTCTTCGGCCGCCCGAGCCCGCCGGCGGGAGGAGACGCATGGAACGTCGCTCACGCTCGGGCGCAGCGCTGCGCCTGCTCAATTCCGATTGGGTCCGCCCCATCCTGCTGATGGTCATCCTGCTGGTCCTGTGGGATCTGTCGGTCCGGCTGTTCGGCGTGCCCGCCTATCTGGTGCCGAAACCCGGCGACGTCGTGCTGGCGATGATCGACGAATGGCCGCGCCTGCTGGCCGAATCCGTCCCGACCTTCACCGCGACGCTGGGCGGCTTCGCCCTGTCGGTGCTGTTCGGCATCCCCATCGCCATGCTGATCGCCGGATCGCGCACGGTGGAGGCCTATGTCTACCCGCTGCTGGTCTTCTCGCAGTCGATCCCCAAGGTCGCCATCGCGCCGCTGTTCGTGGTGTGGTTCGGCTTCGGCCTGATGCCGAAGGTGATCGCCGCCTTCCTGCTGGGCTTCTTCCCGGTCGTCGTGTCGGCGGTGCAGGGCTTCAAGTCGGTGGACGGCGAGATGATGGATCTTGCCCGCTCGATGAAGGCCTCGCGCCTCCAGACCTTCCAGATGGTCAGCCTGCCGCACGCCCTGCCGGCGATCTTCGCCGGGCTGAAGGTCTCGATCACGCTGGCGGTGGTGGGTGCTGTGGTCGGCGAGTTCGTCGGCTCCAACTCCGGCATCGGCTTCGTCCTGCAACGCTCCATCGGCAATTTCGAGCTGCCGCTGATGTTCGCGGCCCTGACCGTGCTGGCGCTGATGGGCGTCGTGCTGTTCTGGGCCATCGATGTCCTGGAGCGCTTCGCCATCCCCTGGCACGCCAGCCAGCGCCACAAGGCCGGCCTCGCCAACTGACCCCGTTCGAACTCCAAGAGTTCGCAACTCCAAGCAACCGACAAGAACCCCGACGCCGCATCCGGGCCGACGGGGCGATCCACCACCCATGGGAGGACACCGGTCGTGATGAAGAAAACCATCGTCGCCGCGCTCTGCGCCTTTGCCGCCTCCACTGCCGTCTCCACATTGCCGGCGCAGGCCGCCGACAAGGTGACGCTGATGCTGAACTGGTACGTCTATGGCGAGCACGCGCCCTTCTATTACGGCAAGGACAAGGGCCTGTACGAAGCCGAGGGCATCGACCTGGAGATCCAGGAGGGCCGCGGCTCGGCGGTGACGACGCAGCTGGTCGCCGCCAAGGGCGTGACCTTCGGCTATGTCGACGTGCCGACCATGATCAAGGCGGCGATGAAGGGCGCGCCGGTGACCTCGCCGGGCGTGCTGCTGCAGACCAGCCCGATGTCGGTGATGGGCTTCACCGACAAGAACATCCGCAAGCCGGAAGACATCAAGAACCGCATCGTCGCCATGACGCCGGGCGACAGCATGTCCCAGATCTGGCCGCTGTTCCTGAAGAAGACCGGCCTGAAGGAGCGTGACTTCGAGGTGGTGTCGGGCGACGGCCAGACCAAGCTGAACGCCGTCATCAACGGCCAGGCCGACCTGCTGCTCGGCTATGTCATGGACCAGAGCATGAAGATCAAGGACGCCACCGGCAAGTCGGTGACGCCGATCCGCTTCGCCGACTACGGCGTCAACATGGTCTCGTCCGGCATCATCGCCAACACCGACATGCTGAAGAGCAACCCCGACCTGGTGCGCCGCTTCATGGCCGCCACCACCAAGGCGGTGGAGGAGGCGGAGAAGGCGCCCAAGGACGCCGTCGCCGCCATCCTGAAGGCCAACCCGAAGGGCGGCAAGCCCGACACACTCCAGGAAGGCTTCGAGCTGACCATCCCGCTCTACCGCACCAAGGAGACGGAGACGCTGCGGCCCTTCCAGGTCACCGACGCCAACATGAAGGAGACGGTCGATCTGCTGGTGGAGTATGGCGGGCTGGACGCGTCGGCCAAGGAGAACCCGCAGCGCTTCTACACCCGCGAGTTCCTGCCGGCCGATCCGGCCGCCAAGGCCGTGAACGCCGCGGCGAAGTGAACCAAGCGTAGAGGACCGACCTTGGACCCCGCACGGAGCGACGAGGAAAGCATGGCACAGCCTCAGTTGAAACTGGTCGGCGAGGCGGCGACGCAGCGCCTGTCCGGCGAGCCGCTGATCCGCATCGACGGCGTGACCAAGACCTACCGCACCCGCGACGGCGAGGTGCCGTCGCTCCGCCCCATCACCTTCGATGTGCGGCCGGGCGAGTTCCTGGTGGTGGTCGGCCCGTCCGGCTGCGGCAAGTCCACCCTGCTGAAGATGCTGGCCGGCCTGCTGCCGGTCAGCAGCGGCACCATCCGCATCGAAGGCGACACGGTGACGGAGCCGCACGACGACACCGGCATCGTCTTCCAGAGCCCGACCCTGCTGGCCTGGCGCTCGGTGCTGCGCAACATCATGCTGCCGGTGGAAATCCGCCGCCTGCCGCGCGAGCGCTATCTGGAGCGTGCCCACAAGCTGATCGGGATGACCGGGCTGACCGGGTTCGAGAACAAATATCCCTGGCAGCTGTCGGGCGGCATGCAGCAGCGCGCCGCCCTGTGCCGGGCGCTGGTGCACGACCCGAAGATCCTGCTGATGGACGAGCCGTTCGGCGCGCTCGACGCCATGACGCGGGAGCGGATGAATGTCGAGCTGCAGCGCATCCAGCACGAGACCGGCAAGACGGTGATCCTGATCACCCACTCCATCCCGGAGGCGGTGTTCCTGGCCGACCGGGTGATGGTGATGTCGGAGCGTCCCGGCACCATCGCCGCCACCTACGAGGTGCCGCTGCCGCGCCCGCGCACGCTGGACGTCATGGGCGACCCGGTCTTCATCCAGCTGACCCAGACCATCCGCAAGCATTTCGCGGCGCAGGGACATCTGGATTAGGCGGCGCCACGCTAGCCCCCCACCCTGACCCTCCCCCGCTGGGCGGGGGAGGGGACTGCCGCCGCTCCACGCTTCAATCCCTCTCCCGCCCAGCGGGGGAGGGAAGGGGCCCATGCGTCAGCATGGGAAGGGTGGGGGTACTGCACATCTCCACACGAAAGATCCCCCCATGTCCGCCCCCCGTCTCCGCATCCGGGCCATCGAGCTGTATGAGCGGCCCGTCCGCTTCGTGAAGCCGTTCCGCTTCGGTGCGGTCACGGTGGAGGCAGCCCCGCAATCCTTCGTCCGCGCCCTGGTCGCACTGGAAGGCCAGCGCGAGGCCTGGGGGGCGGCGGCCGAGATGATGATGCCGAAATGGTTCGACAAGCGGCCCGACCGCAGCCCGGCCGACACGGTGGACGGCCTGCGCCGCTCGCTGATCGAGGCGCGCGACGCCTATCTGTCCGACAGCCGCCTCGACACCGCCTTCGGCCATCACGCCGCCTTCTCGCCAACGCTGGAGCCGAAGCTGGCAGCCGCCTTCGGCCCGGCGCAGATCGACAAGGCGGTGCTGGACGGGCTGCTGCGAGTGCTGGGGCTGAACGCCTTCCAGGGGCTGGGGGCCAATGCCGCCGGGCTGGACGCGCGGCTGGCGCCCGACCTCGCCGGCTTCGGGCTGGACGGCTTCCTGAACGGCCTGTCCCCGCTGCCGGCGGTCGAGCTGCGCCACACCGTCGGCCTGCTCGACGCTGCGGACGCGTTGCCCGCCCTGCTGGAGCACTCGGCGCTGCGCTGGTTCAAGATCAAGCTGGGCGGCGACGTCGACGCCGACATCGGCCGGCTGTGCGAGCTGGCCGCCGTGCTGGAGGTGGCAGCGCCGGGCTACCGCGCCACGCTCGACGGCAACGAGCAGTATCGCGACGCCGGCCATGTCGCCGAGCTGCTCGACCGGATGGACGCCGCCCCGGAGCTGGCCGGCTTCCGCCGGGCGCTGGCCTATCTGGAGCAGCCGATCGCGCGGGAGGCGGCGCTGGCCCGGCCTCTGGGCGCGGTGGCCGAGCGGGTGCCGGTGATCATCGACGAATCCGACGACGGCTATGACGCCTTCCCGCGCGCCCGCGCGATGGGCTATCGCGGCGTGTCGTCCAAATCCTGCAAGGGCCTCTACAAGGCGATCCTCAACCGGGCCCGCTGCGCCGCCTGGGGACCGCCGCACTTCATCTCCGCCGAGGATCTGACCTGCCAGGCCGGCCTGTCGGTCCAGCAGGACACCGCGCTGGTGGCGTTCCTCGGCATCCCGCATGCCGAACGCAACGGCCACCAATATGGCGGCGGCTTCGCCGGCGAGGCGGAGGGAGCCGCCTTCCTCGCCGCCCATCCCGGCTTCTACACCCGAGATACCGACAGCGACGGGGGCGGGACGGTCCGGCTCGCCACCGGCAGCGGCCGGCTGGAGACCGCATCGCTCCATGGCCCCGGCTTCGCCCACGCCTGCGATCCCGACTGGTCCGGCCTGTCCCCCCTTTCAAACCCGACATCAGCGCTTTTCCAAGGAGTCCACCCATGAGCACCAAGCGCCTCGGCCTCATCATGCACGGCGTCACCGGGCGGATGGGCATGAACCAGCACCTGATCCGCTCTATCCTGGCGATCCGCGCCCAGGGCGGCGTCACCCTGTCCGACGGCTCGCGCGTCATGCCCGACCCGATCATCGTCGGCCGCAATGCCGAGAAGATGCAGGAGCTGGCCCGCCGCCACGGCATCGAGCGCTGGAGCGACAATCTCGACGCCGCGCTCGACAACCCGGACGACGTCATCTTCTTCGACGCCGGCACCACCCAGATGCGCCCGACCCTGCTGGAGAAGGCGATCCGCGCCGGCAAGCACGTCTATTGCGAGAAGCCGATCGCCACCAACCTGGACGAGGCGCTGCGCGTCGTCCGGCTGGCCGCCGAGGCCGGGGTGAAGAACGGCACGGTACAGGACAAGCTGTTCCTGCCCGGCCTGGAGAAGCTGCGCATGCTGCGCGACAGCGGCTTCTTCGGCCGCATGCTGTCGGTGCGCGGCGAGTTCGGCTATTGGGTGTTCGAGGGCGACTGGCAGCCGGCGCAGCGCCCGTCCTGGAACTACCGCGAGGAGGATGGCGGCGGCATCATCCTCGACATGATCTGCCACTGGCGCTATGTGCTCGACAACCTGTTCGGCACGGTGAAGAGCATCTCCTGCCTGGGCGCCACCCACATCCCCGAACGCTGGGACGAGAAGGGCAAGCCCTACAAGGCCACCGCCGACGATGCCGCCTATGCGATGTTCGAGC